>DHHV01000082.1 GCA_002403455.1 Hyphomonadaceae bacterium UBA4763
GGCGGGGCGATCGCCATGGGCCACCCGCTCGGCGCGACCGGCGCGATGATCCTTGGCACGGTGCTCGACGAATTGGAGCGCACCGGCAAGGAAACCGCTTTGGTCACCTTATGCGTCGGCGCCGGCATGGGCACGGCGACCGTTATTCAACGGGTGTGAGGCGGACTTTTTTTCAGGTGGACGCGAAATCCAACGATGATGACATGGGTCTTGTCGAACACCGGCTTTCCAGCGCTTCAGAGATAGATTGAGGGGCGGCGCCGCCTTTCTCAAGTAAATGGATATGGGAGTCTCTATCATGCACACCTTCCAACTCGCCATCGAAGACGGCATCCTGATCGCGACTTTCGACGTGCCGGGCCGCTCGATGAACACCATCACCCGCGAGGTGATGGCGGACTTGCCGGCTTTGGTCGAGCGGATCAAAACCGATCCGGAGGTCAAAGGCTGCGTGATCGCTTCGGGCAAAGCCTCTGGATTTTGCGCCGGCGCTGATTTGGGCGAGATGAACCAGAATCTTGGCGGCGGCGCCGCGAGCGCCGATGCGGACTCGCAATTGAAGGCGGCGTTCGATGCAGCCTTCACGCTCAATAAATCGCTGCGGGCGCTCGAAACCTGCGGCAAACCGGTCGCCTGCGCGCTACAGGGCTTAGCCTTGGGCGGCGGGCTCGAAATCGCGCTCGCCTGCCATTACCGGGTTGCAGCCAATGACAATCCAAAACTGCAATTGGGCTTGCCGGAGGCCAAAGTGGGCCTTCTCCCGGGCGCCGGCGGCACCCAGCGTCTGCCCCGCCTGATGGGCGTCATGGCGGCGCTGCCGCTGATCCTCGAAGGCAAGTCGATGACGGCGCAAGAAGCGCTCGCCGGCGGCGTGGTCCACGCATTGGCCCCCAGCGCCGAGCTGATCGCCAACGCCAAGGCCTGGGCGCTCGCCAATCCAAAAGCCAAGGCCCCGTGGGACGACAAGGAATTCCGCGTTCCCGGCGGCAAGCCGCATGACAAAGCCCAGCAGGTGTTCATGATGGGCAATGCGATGCTGCGCAAGCAGACCTTCGCCAATTATCCCGCTCAAATGGCGATCATGCAGGCGGTCTATGAAGGCTTGTTGGTTCCATTCGACGCGGCGATCCGCATTGAAACGCGGTATTTCGTCAAGAACATGCAGCGCCCGGAAGCGCGCGCCATGGTCCGCTCCCTGTTTGTCTCCATGCAGGAGCTCAACAAAGGCGCCCAGCGTCCCGCTGACGCGCCGCCGACCGACACCAAGAAGCTCGGCATGCTTGGCGCCGGCATGATGGGCGCTGGCATCGCCTATGTTTCGGCCATGGTGGGGATCGACGTTGTCCTGCTCGATCAAAGCCTTGAGGGCGCCGAAAAAGGCAAAGCCTATTCCAAGAACCTCGTCGACAAGGCGGTCTCGCGCGGCAAAATGAGCGCCGACAAGGGCGCGTCTCTGCTCGGACGCATCCACACCACCACCGATTACGCCGATCTGAAAGATTGCGATCTGATCATCGAGGCGGTCTTTGAAAATCGCGAGATCAAGGCCGACGTCACGCGGAAAACCGAAGCAGTGATCGCGCCGACGGCGATCTATGGCTCGAACACCTCGACCTTGCCGATCTCCGGCCTTGCCGAAGCCAGCATCCGCCCCGACCAATTCATCGGCATCCATTTCTTTTCGCCGGTCGACAAAATGCAATTGGTCGAAATCATCATGGGCGAGAAGACCAATGCCTTGGCGCTCGCCAAAGCGATCGATTATGTCTTGAAAATCAAGAAAACCCCGATCGTCGTCAATGACAGCCGAGGCTTTTACACCTCGCGCGTATTTGGCACCTATGTCAGCGAAGGCATCGAAATGCTGGCCGAAGGCATCGCGCCGGCCATCATCGACAATGTCGGGCGCATGACCGGCATGCCGCGCGGGCCGCTGGAGTTGAATGACGACGTCGCCTTGGACCTTGCGCACAAAGTGCGCACCCAGACCATGAAGGATCTCGGCGCCGCCTATGAGAAATCTGCGTCCGACGATATCATCCGCCGCATGGTCGAAGACCTCGGCCGCTATGGTCGCAAGAACAATAAAGGCTTTTACGATTACCCCGCTGATGGCGGCAAGAAGCGGCTCTGGCCGGGCCTGGCCGAAATTGCCCCGGTCCAGGTCAACGAGGCGCCGCCGCCTTTCGTGGATGAGCTGAAAAAGCGCTTCCTCTATCGCCAGGCCGTCGAAACCGCGCGCTGCTTTGCCGAAGGCGTCTTGACCGATGTCCGCGACGCCGATGTCGGCTCGATCCTTGCTTGGGGCTTTGCGCCTTACACAGGCGGGCCATTATCGCTGATCGACAGCATTGGGCTTGCCGCTTTTGTCGCCGAATGCGACCGGTTGGCGCAAGCCTATGGCAAGCGCTTTTCGCCGCCCGATTTGTTGCGGGACATGGCGGCCAAAGGCGAGACCTTCTATACGCGCTTTGCGCCGAAGAAAGCGGCCTAACGGCTCTAGTGGAGCGGCCCAATCATTCGCATCCCAGCCTGGGCCAAGCGTCGAAGCGAATGATTGGGCCAAAAGCTCCACTAGAATCAAAACTTTATAGTGGTTCTCCTGTTCCTGACATTTGCCCCACGGGGACGCCGAAACGGGATGCAAATGTCAGGAACGAACCACTAGCAAAGCTAGTTTCGGCAGCATAATCGGTCTATGCGCCTAATTAAGGAGCATAGGGGACGGTCGTTCGTGCAGGAAGGCGTCGAGATCAGCATCATCGTGCCGGTTCATAACGAAGCGGCGAATGCGCCCGCGCTCGCCCGCGAAATCGCGGACGCCTTTGCCGGGCGCGCGTTTGAGCTGATTTTCGTCGATGACGGCTCGAGCGACGACACCCGCGCCGCTTTGTTGGCGCTGAAGCCCGATATGCCGCGCTTGCGGGTGCTGGCGCATCGGCGCAATGCCGGGCAAAGCCGCGCCGTGTGGACAGGCATTCAGGCTGCGCGCGCCCCAATTCTAGCGATTTGCGATGGCGATGGTCAAAACGACCCAAAGGATTTGCCCCGGCTGATCGCCCATCTCCTGCGCCCCGATGCGCCGGCCAATTTAAGCATGGTCCAAGGCGTGCGGCGGATGCGACGCGACGAATGGCGTCGCATCATGGCCTCGGCGATCGGCAATTTCTATCGCAATTTGATCCTACGCGACGGCTCGGCCGACTCAGCCTGCGGCATGAAAGCGCTGAAGCGCGCCGCCGCGCTTCGCCTGCCGTATTTCGACCACATGCATCGATATATGCCCGCCCTTCTGCAAGCGCAGGGCGATGTCGTCGAGCATCTCGACGTCGCTCATCGTCCTCGCCAGCAAGGTCGTTCGCATTACACCAATCTTGGGCGATTGATTGTTGGGGTAGGGGACGTGTTCGGCGTTGCCTGGCTCATGCGCCGGCGCCGCGCCACGCAAGGGGAGATTGAGTTATGAACGCCAAAGACGCGCGCCGTGGCCGGGGCTTTAACTTCGGCGCCGTTTACGCTACCGACGAGCAATCCGAGGTGCGGGCGCTGCGCGGTAAGAAGGCGCGCGGCAAAGAGCCAGCCCCGGGCGGAGGGGCAGATTTTATGCTGAAATTTCTGAATATTGCGCCGCTTTTGGCGATCCCGGTAGCGTTGTATAATCTGATCGCGTTCACCACCCCCGGCGGGCAAAGCGCCGTTCCGGACCAATTGGCGCGCGTGATGTTGTCCGTCCCCATGGTGACCGGCGGGTCGTGGTCGATCACGGCTGGCGATATCGTTTTGATTTTCGCGCTGGTGACGTTGTTCTGGGAATTGCTGAAATCGACTTCGTCCGGGGTCGGGGCGATCATCAATCACGCCATGTCGATGGTGTTGTTTATTATTTGCTTGATCGAGTTTTTGCTGGCGCCGGCTTTTGCGACGACGGTGTTTTTCATGATCATGATCATGACCTTGCTCGACACGCTGGCGGGCGTTGTCGTCACGATCAACGCGGCGCGTCGCGACGTTTCTGTTCGAGATAATGAATGATCCCCGGCTGACGTCGCTACAACGCCATCGTGAACACCAAGACCGCACCCCCAATCGCGAGCCAATCCAGCCCGCGCAAGCGGGTCCGGCGGGTTAGGCGATGGCGCTGTTTTTTGACCGGGTCTGGTTTACCGACCGCCTGGAACAGCGCGGGCTGGCGCTTTCGGATGTCGGCCCGCTGCTTGGGCTGACGGACCAAGACTGGATCGGCGTCGTCAAAGACCAGCGGCTGCTGACGGCGGTTGAGATGGCCAAGTTTGCCGAATTGCTTGGCGCCCCCATCGAAGAGGTCGCTTCCCGCGCTGGGATCGCCATGCCCGGACGGGCGGTCGGCGATCGCCTCCGTCAAGAGGAGCGGTCCCTCGTGGCGATCATGGCGCGCCTCGACGCGCTCGAGCGGCGTCTTGCGGCGACCGAAGCGATGCTTGCCGAGGCTCTGCGCAGCCTCGGCATGGCTCAAGGTAAAGCTCATGCAATGATCTCCGAGAATAATCCGATGGGAAGCAAATCTGACGACTGATAAGCGCGCCGCGCCAATTGCGCGCGCTCGCCAATGTCTGGCCGCGCCTGCGTTTGGGATAGCTGCAAGGCAAAGCCGAGATCGAGCCAAGGCGGGCGCGTGCGAAACCCGCCCAATCGCGCCGTTGCGCCGGGGTCGGCCCCGCTGAAATTGTCAGTCTGGCTATCGCCAATCCGATCGCCAGACTTGGCCGTCGCTGTGCGCATGATTGCGCGCGCATAGAGGCTGGACGGGTTGACGGGGCCAATCGACATGCCCGTCATTGTGCAAATCGAGGGCCAATGGTAAATCGATTGTTAACGCTTTTTCGGATAACCGGCCGCTGGCGCACCTCAGAAAAAAACCGTCGGCGCCACCGAAATTCAACCATCCGCCGCCTAACACGCTGAAATGACGACGAAACATCGCTGAGCCGCCTTTCGCCGCGATGACTGGCGCTGCGTGCGAAAATGGGACAGATCAGGGATCGTTAACAAGAACGACGAGCCCCGCTTTCAGCGCCGCTTTGGGAGTGATAATCATGTTGGACCGCACGCAATTCTATATCGACGGCGCCTGGGTCGAGCCGGCTGTTCCTCGCCCTCATCATGTCATCAATCCCGCCAATGACGCGCCGATCGCCACAATCAGCCTTGGCGGCCCCGACGACGTGGCGCGCGCCGTCGCTGCGGCCAAGCGCGCTTTTCCAGCTTTTGCCGCAACCACGCGCGAGGAGCGTATCGCGCTGCTCGAACGCATCATCACCGGCTATCAAGCGCGCATGGGCGACATTGCCGCGGCGATTTCCGCCGAAATGGGCGCGCCGATGTGGCTCGCCGGCGCCGCCCACGCCCCGTCCGGGCTGGGGCATTTTTTCAAAGCGCTCGAGATTCTGAAAACCTACGAGTTCGACCGCGACATGGCCAGCACGCGCATTCGGCGCGAGCCGATCGGCGTCGTCGGCATGATTACGCCCTGGAATTGGCCGATCAATCAGATCGCCTGCAAAGTCGCGCCGGCTTTGGCGGTGGGCTGCACGATGATCCTGAAACCCTCAGAAAACGCCCCGCTCGACGCCATGATCCTCGCCGAAATTCTGCACGAGGCCGGCGTGCCAAAGGGGGTCTTTAATCTCGTCAATGGGGATGGCCTCGGCGTTGGCCAGGCTCTGTCGAGCCATCCGGATGTTGACATGATGTCCTTCACCGGCTCGACCCGCGCCGGCGTTTTGGTGCAAAAGGCCGCGGCGGACACCGTCAAGCGCGTGGCGCTCGAATTGGGGGGCAAATCGGCCAATATCATTCTTCCCGACGCCGATCTGGCCCGCGCCGTCAAAAGCGGCGTCGCCAATTGCTTCACCAATTCGGGGCAAAGCTGCAATGCGCCGACCCGTATGCTGGTCCCCGCCGATCGCCATGACGAGGCCGCCGACATCGCCGCCGCCGTCGCCAGCGCCGTCAAAGTCATGGACCCGGCAAATGCCGAGCGCGGCGCGATCGGCCCCCTATCCAGCCGCCTGCAATTTGATCGGGTCCAGACCTATATCCACAAAGGCATGGCCGAAGGCGCGCGCCTTGTTGCCGGCGGCCTGGGCCGCGCCGAGGGATTTAATCAGGGCTGCTACGCGCGCCCGACCGTCTTTGCCGCCGTCAACAATCAGATGACCATCGCGCGGGAGGAGATTTTTGGACCGGTCCTGACGATCCTGCCCTATAGCGACGAAGAAGACGCCGTCACGATCGCCAATGACACGCCTTACGGCCTGTCGGGCTATGTGTCGGGCAGCCCCGACGCCGCGCGCCGCGTCGCTGAACGCTTGCGCACCGGCAATGTACATCTCAACGGCGCAGGCATGGACCTCAATGCGCCGTTTGGCGGCTATAAGCAATCCGGTCTGGGCCGCGAATGGGGCGTCTTCGGCTTTGAGGAATATCTCGAGGTCAAAGCGATTATGGGCTATTCGGTGTAGGAGGTTCAGGCGGTTCGGACAAAGCGTCGTCATCGCTTTCGTCCGCGGGCCCTGGCACGACATAGACCCCACTCAGCCAGCGGTGCAGGTCAATATCGGCGCAGCGTTTGGAGCAAAACGGTCGATAGTCGTTGCGGCTCGACTCCCGACAAATCGGGCATGGGCGGTCGGGGAAAGGAGAAGGGGGCACCTTAAACCTCTAAAATCTCACAATTACTGAGTTGATCCGCCGGGTCGGCGCGAAAAGAAAAAATCGGTCCGATCTGGGCCAGCAGCGCCGCCCGCCATCCAATGACATCAGCTTGTAACCAATCATAGGCCGCTCGCGGCGCAACCAGAACCAATCGCCCGCCGCGCCGCAATCCCCGCGCGCGCAACATTTGTAATCCAGCCAAAGCGATCGCTTCCGGCAAATCCCGCCCCGAGGGATCGCGAAACGCCTCCATCAGCGGCCGAGCCTGCTGCGCGCGCGACAGCATTAACACGCCAAACCCATTCACCGGCGCGAGCTTGGGCGCAGCCGGGTCCGCTGCGAAGACTAAACGCGCCAATTCATCCAGTTTTTTGCGCGTCGCCGGGTCGTTTGGGCCCGCCAGATCGATCGCGATCAGGCCGCCGAGGCCCCGCAGGCGGATTTGCGCAGAAATCGCCGCTAGCGCGTCCTTGGCAAACGCCGCAAAGACTTGCGCCCGGTCAGCGCCGAGGCGCCGTTCGCTCGAATCAACATCAATCACCCGCATGGCCGGGGTGTCGGCAAAGCGTACCATGCCGCCGCCAGTGATCGGCGCATCGGCGCGAAGCGCTGCGTCAATCGCGCTGTCGATAGCTTCTTGCTGATCGGCGTCCAACAGATCGCTCGTTTGCAAGTCCGTCAGCGTCATCGCCCGCAACGGCGTCTCGGCTTCACATAACCGCGCCAGCGGGCCTTTGCCGCGACAGGCTTCGCGCAAGATTTCGACCCGCACGTTCGCGCCCTCTGTGATCCGAGCGCCGCGCGTCAGTTTCAAGAACCCCGGTTGATCCGCGCCAATGGCCATAAAGGCGCCGCCCATCGCCGGCGCCAGCTTGGTGACCTTGGCGTCCCAAATCTCGCCCGCCTGCGCGCGGCGCCCGACATCTGACCAGCGCAGGACCTTCACTTCAACGACGCGCCCATTATCAACTAGAGCTAAACGCGTTTCGCCGATCCGCGCCTCGCGCCATTCCCGAACGCTCATTTCAGGCGCCAAACCGCCATGCCCGCGCCCTCCAGCAATGCCGCCGTCTCATAAAGCGGCAAACCGACCACGCCGGTAAACGACCCGGACAAAGCAAGCACAAAGGCGCCGGCGCGCCCTTGCACGCCATAGCCGCCAGCTTTGCCGCGCCATTCCCCGCTCGCCGTATAGGCATCGATTTCCGGCGCGATCAGGCGTTTGAACCGCACGCGCGTCGCCGACAGACGCAGGGCGATCGTTCCATCGGAGCGGCCCAAGGCGACGGCCGTGAACACTTGATGGGCCCGCCCCGATAGAAGCTGCAGGCAATGCCGCACCTCGTCTTCTGTCTCGGCTTTCGGCAAAATCCGGCGGCCAACGCCGACCACGGTATCGGCCGCCAGCACCAGGGCGCCCGGATTTGCGTCGATACCGGCTGCGCATTTGGCGTGCGCCAGCCGCACCGACAAGGCGCGCGGCGTCTCGCCGTCAAGAGGGGCTTCATCGATGTCGGTCGGGGCGATGCGATCGGGGCTGACGCCGATCGCCGCCAGCAACTCAACGCGCCGCGGCGAGGCGCTCGCAAGAACAAGCGGCGGCGGCAAATTCTATTTGAACCGATAGGTAATGCGACCTTTGGTCAAGTCGTAAGGGGTCATCTCGACCAGTACCTTGTCGCCTTGTCCAACGCGAATACGATTTTTGCGCATTTTGCCGGCCGTGTGCGCGATGATCTCGTGATCATTTTCCAAACGCACCCGAAAATTGGCATTGGGCAATAATTCAACAACCGTTCCGGCGAATTCCAGTAATTCTTCTTTCGACATGCACCCCTCAAAACAGGCCGTTCTGCGGTGCAGACGGCCTTGATCGCTCTTGGAAAGCGGGCCTTCTAATCTGATTTGCTTAAAAGGTCGAGAGCATGGCGAAACGCTTGGCGATACGTTGGTCAAGTTGATCGCGAACGGCGCGATATTCCTCCAACCTTTGCGCGCGGGCGCCTTCGCTCAAAGTTGGATCAAAGGTCGGCCAATATTCGATGCCGACGTCAAATAATCGCGTGAGTTCGACGGCGCGGTGATGGGCTTCCGGCGTCAACGACACCACGAGGTCGAAATTCATATCGTCCAGCGCGTCAAAGCCCTTGGGCCGGTGGCGCGACAGATCCACGCCAAGCTCGTCCAGCGCCTCAACGGCCAAGGGGTCCACGGCTGATCCCGGCCGCACCCCGACCGAATCGGCATAAACCCGCTTGGCAAAGCGCCGCTTGAACAGCCCTTCCGCCATCGGCGAGCGTACGCAATTGAGGTTGCACGCAAACAGCACCGCTTGGATCGGGCGTACGTGCAAGGTCATTTTACAATCTGCCGTGCAACGCGCAGATCAGCGTAAACAGACGCCGCGCCGTGTCGAAATCGACCCGCACTTTCCCTTCCAGCCGCGCCATCAAGATGTCCGAAGCGTCATTGTGGACGCCGCGCCGCGCCATATCCAGCGTCTCGATCTGCGAGGGCGTCGACTGGCGTATTGCCGCATAATAAGAATCGCAGATCATGAAATAGTCTTTGATAACGCGCCGCAGCGGCGTCAAAGACAAGACAAAGGTCCGTAGCGGCGCCTCTTCCAAGGTCCGAACGTCGAACACCAGTCGTTGTTCAACGACCGATAAGAAAAGCTTATAAGGTCCTGGAGCGTCCGCGAGCGCAAAAAAATTCCGCTCCAACAGATCAAAGATCGCCACGTCGCGGTCATGCTCGGCCTCTGGCGCCGCCGCAGCTAGGGATTGCGGGTCAAGCTCGATGCGCGCCAGGCGCGGCTGGGGGTCAGCGCCGGGATCGGTCATCGCGGATCTCGACCGACAAGGCATGGGCCGGCAGCCCTTCGGCATGGGCAAGCCGGGCGGCGGCGTCGCGCAAATGCGCAAAGCCTTGCGCGGAAATCTTCTGCACCGACATCCGCTTGAGGAAATCCACCGCGCCGAGCCCCGAGGAAAACCGCGCCGCCCGGCCCGTCGGCAGCACGTGATTGGAGCCGGTGACGTAATCGCCCAAGGCTTCCGGCGCAAAAGGCCCGATAAACAGCGCGCCGGCATGGCGAATATTGCGCGCGATCGCCTCGGCGTCGGCAGCGGCGATCTCGACATGCTCCGCGGCGATCCGATTGGCGAGCCGCGCGCCCTCGCCGGCCAAATCCGCCACAAGGATCATCGCCCCATGCTGTTCCCACGCCGCCCGCGCGGTTTTGCCCGTGGCAAGGCCGTCCAAGATCGCCTCAATGGCCGCGCCGACCGCCGCGATAAACGCCGCATCATCGCTGATCAGCACGGCTTGGCTGTCCGGGCCATGCTCGGTCTGCGACAACAAATCGGCGGCGATCCAGCGCGGGTCGTTAGACGCATCCGCGATCACCAAGATCTCCGACGGGCCGGCGATCGCATCGATCCCGACATCGCCGAACACTTGGCGCTTGGCTTCCGCCACATACGCATTGCCCGGCCCGACGATCTTGTCGACCGCAGCGATCACCTCGCCGCCATAAGCCAGTGCGCCAATCGCTTGCGCGCCGCCCACCCGGTAGATCTCGGCGATCCCCAGCATTTTCGCCGCTGCAAACACCAATGGGTTCATCACCCCGTCCATGGTCGGCGTCACCAACGCCAGCCGCTCCACCCCCGCCACTTGCGCCGGAATGGCGTTCATCAACAACGAACTGGGATAAGCCGCCCGCCCGCCCGGCACATACAGACCAACCGAATCGAGCGCCGTCCAGCGCCAGCCCAGCTCCGTCCCAAACCCGTCGTGATAGGCAAAATCGCTCGGCATCATCCGTTGATGATGGGCCCGAATGCGGTCCGCCGCAAAGCCCAACGCCGCCACATCCGCCCGATCGGCTTGCGCTGCGATCGCATCGCGTTCATCCGGCCACACGCGCAAGCGCTCGGTCGTTGCCGGCCATCGGTCATGCGCATTGGTCATCTGCGCGAGACAGCCAGCCTGATCGGCCCGCACGTTGCGCAAAATATCGGCGACCTGCTGGCGCAGATCCACCTCGTCGCCGCGTTTGCTCAAGATGCGGGATTGAAACGCGACTTCAAAATCGGGATTGGCAGTGGAAAGCCGAACGGCCATGGCAGTTTTCTTCAACAAAATCACAGCTATCTGCGCTTGCGAGCCGCCCCGCGACACAACACAAATCACCTTGATTGCTATCAACCAAGGCTCACCTGCGCTAGGGGAGCGAACGCCCCAAAATGTGCAGAGCGCTGATCGGCGGGCGCTTCTCCCGAGCGCAGCAAAGGTCTCAATTTCAACTCAGATTGATCAGCTCCGGATCGCCGCCCTGCGCGGCGATATTGACCGACACCACCCGCTCAGTCGCAAAGCGCGCGAGATAAAGCGGCCCGCCGGCTTTCGGCCCGGTGCCCGACAGCCCTTCGCCGCCAAAGGGTTGCACCCCGACCACCGCGCCGATCATGCTGCGATTGACATAACAATTGCCGGCGGGGGCCGCCTTGCGCACCTCGGCGACGAATTCCTCCAGCCGCGTATGCACGCCTAACGTCAACCCATAGCCTTTCGCCGCCAGCTCGCCGCCAATGGCGATGATCTGCGCCGGATCATAGCGCACCACATGCAAAATCGGCCCGAACACTTCACGCTCGAGCAAATCAAGGCTGGGGATTTCAATCAATGTCGGCCCAAAGAAATGCCCGCTTTCGCCAGCCGCACCTGGATCGCGCTGGGCGATTACTTTCGCCCCCTTCGCCGTCATCGCGGCGAGATGGCGTTCGAGCCCAGCGCGCGCCTGCGCATCGATAATCGGCCCCACATCGGTCGTCAGCGCCAAGGGATCGCCAAGGGTCAGCTCCTCCATTGCGCCTGACAGCCCCTTGATCAGCCCATCGGCGACCTCGCGCGGCGCAAACAGCACCCGTAGCGCCGAGCAACGCTGTCCGGCCGACCCGAAGGCCGATAAAATGGCGTCATCGATCACCTGCTCGCGCAAGGCCGAGGTGTCGACAAACATGCCGTTAAGGCCGCCGGTTTCGGCGATCAGCGGTGCGATCGGCCCCTCTCGCGCGGCGAGCGAACGATTGATGGCGCGCGCTACTTCGCTCGACCCGGTAAACGCAACGCCCGCCGCGCGCGGATGGCGCGTCAGCGCCGCCCCGATCGTCTCGCCCCGTCCGGGCAACAGCGCCAGCGCCTCGGCCGGCAAGCCGGCCCGCAAGAACAAGCGGACGGCCTCCGCCGCGATCAGCGGGGTTTGCTCCGCCGGCTTGGCGATGACGCAATTGCCCGCCGCCAGGGCCGCCGCGATTTGCCCCGTAAAGATCGCCAGCGGGAAGTTCCACGGACTGATGCAAACAAACACCCCCCGCCCATGCAGCGACAGATGGTTGGTCTCGCCCGCCGGTCCGGGCAGACGCACCGGCGCGCCAAATTGCCGCTCGGCCTCGCTGGCGTAATAGCGGCAGAAATCCACCGCCTCGCGCACCTCATCGACGCCGTCTTGCAGCGTTTTGCCGGCCTCGCGTCCCATCAGGACGATAAGCCGCGCCATGTCCGCTTCGAGCGCGTCGGCCATCGCCCGCAAATGCTTGGCCCGGACCGCCGCGCCGAGCCCATCCCAGGTCGGTTGATAGGCCGCCCCAACCGCAAAAGCGCGCTCGATATCCTCTCCTTCCGCCTCGGCGACGCTGCCCAAAATCTGATGGACATTGGCGGGGTTCAGCACGGGCGCGGCTTTGCGGCCGCCGATCGCCTGGCCGGCGATGATCGGGCTCGCCTCGATCGCCGGCATGGGCGCCGCAATCGCCGCTTGCAACTTTTGCACATCCGGCGCGTGCGACAGGTCCAAGCCGGCCGAATTGCGCCGGGTCGCGCCATAAAGCGCTGGCGGGGCGGCGATCCGCGGATGGCGCAGGGGGCCAGCCTCCAGGACCGCGATTGGGTCGCGGACGACCTCATCCACCGGGACCGCTTCATCCAAAAACGCATGCACAAACGAGGTGTTCGCGCCGTTTTCCAACAAGCGCCGCACCAAATAGGGCAGCAAATCCTCATGCGCGCCGACCGGCGCATAGACCCGCAGCCGCGGCCGGCCGATTTTACCAGCGGCTTCATACAGCGCTTCGCCCATGCCATGCAGGCGCTGGAACTCGTAATCCGGATTGCCGGCCGCTTTGGCCATCACCTTGATCGCCGCCAGGCTATGGGCGTTGTGGGTCGCAAATTGCGGATACAACCGCGCCGACGCGGCAAAGAGCCGTCGCGCGCAGGCAAGATAAGAAAGATCGGTCGCCGCTTTCGTCGTGAACACCGGAAAATCAGGCCGCCCGGCGCTTTGCGCGCGCTTGATCTCGCTGTCCCAATAGGCGCCCTTGACCAGCCGCACCATGAAGCGCCGCCCGGTTTCAATCGCCAGCGCATCGATCCGGTCAATGACGCTGAGGGCGCGCTTTTGATAGGCCTGGACCGCAAGCCCCAGGCCCGTCCAATCGGCGAGCTCGCGCTCGCGCGTCAGCTTTGCGAACAGATCGAGCGACAGCTCGAGCCGATCGGCTTCCTCTGCATCCAGAGTGAAATGGATATTGCGCTTGGCGGCCAAGGCCGCCAACGCGGCGATTTTGGGATAAAGCTCGGCCAGCGCCCGACCCCGCTGGCGCTCCTCATATCGTGGATGCAACGCCGACAATTTCACCGAAATGCCGGAGGCTTCATCGGGGCCGCGGCCTTCGGACGCCGCGCCGACTTCCTCGATTGCCCGCGCATAGGCCTCGTAATAGCGGTCGGCGTCGGCGGCCGTGCGCGCGCCTTCGCCCAGCATGTCAAAGGAATAATTATCCGCCAGCCCTTGTTTGACAAAGCCGCGGCCGCGTCGCAACGCGCCATCGATCGTGCGGCCGAGCACGAATTGCCCGCCCATGATGCGCATGGCCTGCATCATTGCCGCGCGCACGACCGGCTCGCCGAGCCGCGCCACCAGCCGGCGCATGAACACGCCCGGATTGTCGCGAATATCCGGCCCCAAGGCGACATAGCGACCCGTCAACATCATGCCCCAGGTCGAGACATTGACGAACAGATTGTCCGATTGGCCGCGATGGGCCGCCCAATCGCCCGTGCGGATTTTCTCGGCGATCAATTTGTCGGCGGTTTCCTGATCCGGAATGCGCAGCAGCGCTTCGGCGAGGCACATCAGCGCCAGCCCCTCGGAATTGCCGAGGCTGAACTCTTCCAAAAAGCTTTCGACGACCCCCCGCCGGCGGTCGAGCGCGCGGGCATGGCGCACCAAATCGCGCGCTTCGCTGAGCGCGCTGGCGCGTTCTTCGGCCGATAGCGGGCTGCGCGCCAAGAGGCGGTTAACGAGGCTCGCCTCATCGGCATATTTCAGGTCAGCCATCGCGGGAGCGGTGGAAAGCGTGCTTTGATCGGCCATGGCGCGTCTTTATCAATTGTGACGATCGAAAACTGCGGTTGCGGGAAAGATAGCGCGCCGGCCTAATCCGCCAAAGCCATCCGCCCGCCGGCTTTCGCATAGGCTTGGCTGCCCGCATTATAGATGTGATCTGCGGCGGTGAGGTCCTCGGGGCGGTGCTGAAAGGCTTTTGGGAGGCGCTCATACAGGGCTTTGAAATCTTGCAACGTCGCGTCAAATAATTCCTGAAACGAATCAATCACAAAATAGGTTTGCTGAAAATCATCGATCCGGTAATCGGTCCGCATGACCCGCTCGAGATCAAAATGCACGCGATTGGGTGAGGGATCGTCCAAGGCAAATTTCGATTCTGCTTGCGACGACACAATGCCCGCCCCGTAAATTCGAAGGCCCTCTGGGGTGCGGATCAGCCCAAACTCGACCGTGTACCAATAAAGGGCCGCCAAGTTCTTTAACCGGTCAAAGCCCAAAGACCGCAATCCACCCGCGCCATAGGCTTGCATGTAATCGGCAAAGACCGGATCGGCGAGCAACGGCACGTGCCCAAACACATCATGAAAGACATCCGGCTCTTGAATATAATCCAGTTGAGCGCGCGCGCGAATAAAATTGCCAGCCGGAAAGCGTTTATTGGCCAAATGCTCAAAGAAAATGGCGTCGGGAACCAGACAAGGCACCGCCACAATGGTCCAACCCGTCGCCCGATGTAAATCTTCATTCAACCGATCAAAATCGGGAATGCCGCCGCGATCCAAATTCAACCGCTGAAGGCCCCGCAAGAATTCCGGCGCCGCCCGACCCGGCAACAACGCCGTTTGCCTCGCATAGAGGATGTTCCACGTCTCGTGTTCTTCGGGGGTGTAATGCGCCCAATTCTGATCGATCGTGAAATCATCGCGCGCGCCGATCGTGCGCGGATCCATTATCTCGGCGGCGGCCATCTAGGCTCTCCTGGTTCGACAGCGATGTTTAGCGCGTTGCGGTGGCTTCGTCGCCTCAAACTTTCTGCGAATTCGGACGATCGCGCAAGCTTTGTTCATTTGACGCGCCGCTCGCTTGGAAATGCGCCTCCGCTATGCGATAAGTCGGGGAAATTTCGCCCCAAATTTTTGTAAATTCCAAGCCAAACAAGGAAAGATCCGTTCATGGCCCGCAAACATCTGATTTCCGACGCCAATCCGATGGGAACGGACGGCTTTGAATTTGTTGAATTCGCCTCCAGCGAACCGCAGGCGATGACGGCCTTGTTCGAGCAATTAGGCTTTACCGCGATCGCTCGGCATCGCTCGAAAAATGTGATGTTGTTCCGCCAAGGCGACATCAATTTCATCTTGAACGCCGAACCGTCGGGCCAGGCGGCGCGTTTTCGCCAAGTGCATGGTCCCTCGGCCAATGCGATGGCGTTTCGGGTTGGCGATGCGCGGGCCGCTTACGAGCGGGCGCTCGATCGTGGCGCAGAGCCGGCGCCCGTCGCCGCCAATCCGATGGAATTGCACATTCCGGCCATTAAAGGGATCGGCGACAGCGCCTTGTTCCTGGTCGATCGCTGGGGCGAGGACGGCGATATCTATGACGTTGATTTTGAATATTTCCCGGGCGTTGACCGGCGACCAAAAGGCGTAGGGCTGGAGACGCTCGATCACCTCACGCACAATGTTTACACGGGTCGGATGAGCGTTTGGGCCGATTTTTATTCGCGCCTGTTTAATTTCCGCGAGATCCGTTATTTCGACATCGAGGGCCGCCATACCGGGCTGTTGTCAAAAGCCATGACCGGTCCATGCGGTAAATTGCGCATCCCGATCAATGAAAGCCAAGACGAAAAAAGCCAAATCGCCGAATATTTGCGCGATTATCGCGGCGAAGGCATTCAGCATATTGCACTGTCGACCGCGGATATTTTCCGCTCGGTCGAGGATTTACGCGGTCGCGGCGTGCAATTCTTGAAGGCGCCGCCCGAGACCTATTATGAACTGCTGGAGACCCGCGTGCCGGGCCATGGCGAAGATGTGGCTCGCTTGCGGAGCAACGCCATTCTGCTTGACGGGGCGGCGCCGCGCATCCTGTTGCAAATCTTTACCGAGCCGTGCATCGGCCCGATCTTCTTCGAAATCATCCAACGCAAAGGCGATGACGGCTTTGGCGAAGGCAATTTCCGCGCTTTGTTCGAAGCGATGGAGCAAGATCAAATCCGTCGCGGCACCTTGAAAGTGGCGGAAACTGCCGAATGAAATCGAAGAATTGGATCCCCGTTAAAGGCGCACAAGGGGAGTATTCGCGTCAGGCCCATGCCGATTTACCGCAAGGAACTTTCGAGCGGGAAGTTTCCAAAGAAGGTTTCTTTGGCCCGGCCGCCTTTCTCTACCATCCACGTCCGCCCACCGGCTGGAGCGATTTTGAAGGCCCCTTGCGCCCCCGCGCCTTTGACCTCAACGGGTTGAACGCCGCGCCGACGAGCCTGTGGGACGCGCCGATCGTGCTCCACAATGCGGCGACGCAAATCCGGTTCTGGAAATTGGCCGAACCAATGCAAGATCTTTGCCGCAATGGCGATGGCGATCAATTATTGTTCGTCCATAGCGGCTCTGGCGATTTATTCTGCGATTATGGACATTTATTGATCGAGCCTGGTGATTATATTTATTTGCCGCGCGGCACGATGTGGAAGATTGCGCCCGAGGCGCCGATGGCGCTCCTCACGATCGAGGCGACCAACACTCATTTCACCTGGCCAGATCGCGGGCCCCTCGGGCCGCACGCTTTTATCGATCCGGCCATGTTGGAAACGCCGCATTTTGACGATGTATTCCTGAATTTTCAGGCGGAAGATCGCCCGGCGCGCGTGTTGATCAAGAAGCGAAACGCCGTCTCAATCGCGCATTTTGCGCATAATCCGCTCGATGCCCGCGGCTGGCATGGCGATCTCGCCCCTGTGCGGCTAAATGTCCGTGACCTGCGCCCGGTGATCAGTCATCGCTATCATTTGCCGCCGTCGGCGCACACGACCTTTCTGTCGGATCGTTTTGTGGTCTGCACCTTTGCGCCGCGCCCGTTTGAAACCGATCCTGGCGCAATCAAAGTGCCATTTTTCCACAATAATGATGATTACGACGAAGTATTATTCTATCACGCCGGCGATTTTTTCAGTCGCGACAACATCAAAGCCGGCATGATGACGTTTCACCCCTCAGGATTTACGCACGGCCCGCATCCCAAAGCGCTCGCCAAAATGTTCGTGCAGACGAAACCAGCGACAGATGAATATGCGGTGATGATCGACACGCGCGATCCGCTCGAGATCGGCGCGGATGCGGCAAATGTTGAAAACCAGGATTATGTCCATTCCTGGAAGCCAAAATAAAACCGGCGGCGCGCGGCCGCCGGTCTTTCCAACTGAAGGTACCTGATTTAGGCCGCTTTGGCGAGATTGTCATTGGCAAAGCGCCAATTCACCAGATTATCCAAAAACGCCGAAATGAAATCTGGGCGTCGGTTCTGGAAGTCCAAATAATAGGCATGTTCCCACACGTCGAGCGTCAATAAAGCCGTCGCGCCGGGCTCGGTCAGAGGCGTTTCAGCATTTGGCGTCTTGCGCAGTTCCAGCTTGCCGCCTTTGATGACCAGCCAGGCCCAGCCCGAGCCAAATTGCGTGGCGCCGGCTTGCGCGAACGCGCTGCGAAACCCGTCATACGAGCCAAAATCGCGGTCGATCAGCGCGGCGACGTCGCCGTCGGGTTTACCGCCGCCACCTGGGGTCATCGAATGCCAAAAGAAGGTATGATTCCAGACTTGCGCTGAATTGTTGAAAATGCCGGTTTTGCTGGCGTCCAAGGCGGAAGCCTTGATTACTTTTTCCAGCGGGGCATCCGCCCAATCATGACCTTCCAGCAATTTATTTAAGTTGGTGACATAAGCCTGATGATGCTTGCCATAATGGAAATCAAAGGTTTGCTCGGAGATCAGCGGCGCCAGCGCGTTGCGCGCATAAGGGAGCTCAGGAAGCGAAAAAGCCATGTTATCCTCGTTTGCTGACGGGTAAGGGTGCTGACATGGCGCGCTTTGCCGAAAAATCCAAGGCGAAACCGGCGCAAGCGGCGCTTGGCGCGGTCGATCGCTTGCGTTTTTTGGCGACGCAATTGGCCGATCCGGGAGATCGAGAAGCGTTGGCCGCTCTGTTCATGTTGGAATGGGAATTGGCGCGTGCGGGCTTGCGCAACCAAGAGCCGCTGTTGACCGCAATGCGGTTTCAATGGTGGCGCGAGGCGATCGAAGAATTGCCGACCAGATTTCGGGCCCCTTTTCTTGGCGGGATTGATCAACCATTTGGGAATCAGGGTAAAGCGTTTTTGCTCACCTTGGTTGACGCCTATGAAGACTGGGCCGACCCCCAGTCAAATACGGAGGCGGCGTTAGAGGCGTGCGCTGCGGCGGCAGGGGCCCTTCATGCGCATTTATGGGGCGAAAAGCCCGCTTTTGACGCGTTGCAAGCGGCTTTTTCGGCGCATTTGGCGTGCAGATCGGCGCGCGGAACCGCATTTTTCAGCGAAAATACGCGCCAAAACCTGCTGGTTAACGCGAAAAAAGCCGCCAATAAGGCGCCAAAAGCGGCGTTTCCGAGCCTTGTTATGCTCGCCGGACTGACAAAAAACGGCGCCATGCCCGCCTTTAAGCTGGGTTTTCGCGTCGGCTTGGCGGGATTATTCGGCCGCTTGTGAGGCGAATTGGGCGTTTTGGGCGGCGCGCCAGCGCGCCAAATCGGCCAAAGCGCGCTCCGCCATCGCTTTTTTCTTGGCGCGGCCACGCTCGACGCCCTTTAGTTTTTTACCGTTTGCGTCCTTTTCGGGCGCATCAAGCTCCGGAAACAAGCCAAAATTGACATTCATGGGCTGAAAGGCGCTGCGCTCGCCGCTCACATGACCGCCAGTGACGTGAAATAAAACTGCGCCAAGCGCCGTTGTCGGCGGGACTTGCGTCAAGCCGAGGCCCAAAACCTCGCGCGCCGCGAAGGTTCCGGCCAATAATCCCATGGCGGCGGACTCAATATAGCCCTCGACACCAGTGATTTGGCCGGCAAACCGCAAGTACGGCGCGGATTTCAAGCGCAAGAATCGGTCTAACAGCTTCGGTGAGTTGATAAAAACATTGCGGTGAATGCCGCCCAGACGGGCGAATTGCGCGTTTTCGAGACCGGGGATCAGACGAAAAACATCGCTCTGCGCGCCATATTTGAGCTTTGTTTGGAAGCCGACCATGTTCCACAAAGCGCCGATCGCGTTGTCTTGGCGCAATTGCACGACGGCGTAAGGGCTTTTGCCGCTGCGTGGATCGGTCAGTCCAACCGGTTTCATTGGGCCAAACCGCAAGGTTTCGCGGCCGCGCTCGGCCATCACTTCAATCGGCAGGCAGCCTTCGAAATAGGGCGTGTCTTTCTCCCAAGACTTGAATTCTGTCTTTTCGCCCGCCAATAGCGCGTCGATAAAGGCGTAATATTGCTCTTTATCCAAAGGGCAATTGATATAGGCCGCTTTATCCCCCCCGGGCCCTTCTTTATCGTAGCGCGATTGCATCCAGGCGATCGAAAAGTCGATCGAGTCTTTGAAAACGATCGGCGCAATTGCGTCAAAGAACGCCAATTCCTCTTCGCCGGTATGGTCTTTTATCGCCGCCGCCAAAGGCGCGGCCGTCAGCGGGCCCGTGGCGATAATGGTCGGCCCCCAATGGGGCGGCGGCAGGGTCTCGATGCGTTCTTCGATAACCGTGATGAATGGATGGGCGCGCAATTGCGCCGTCACGCGCTGCGAAAATTCGTCGCGATCGACCGCTAAAGCGGCGCCGGCCGGCACTTGCGCGGCGTCTGCGCAGCTCATCACCAAGGAGCCCAAAGACCGCATCTCGGCGTGCAGCAAGCCGACCGCGTTATAGGCCCAATCATCGGATCGAAATGAATTGGAGCACACCAATTCAGCAAAGCCGCCGGTTTTGTGGGCGGGCGTCAGCTCTTTGGGCCGCATTTCGTGCAAAATGACGGGAACGCCACGATTGGCCAAGGTCCAGGCGGCTTCTGATCCGGCAAGACCGGCGCCGACGACGTGAACAGGGGAAATAGGCGAAAAAGCGGGCACGAGCGGGAATTTCCTCTCAACTTTCGGCGGTTTACCGACGGCAGCGATTGCATTATCGCCGCAGGCTTCGCACATCCAGGACGTCAAACGTCCCAAAAGGAGTAGCGCGTGGCGCATGTTCCCATCGTAAAGACGGCGGTGCAAGCCTGGAGTTTCAGCTTCAGCGGCATTGCGCGCTGGCTGCCGGCGGCCATTGTGATGTTCGTGGCGTCGGTGGGCGGCACGCTGATCCAGCGCGCGATGTCGGCGGGACCGACGCAAGCCCTGGCCATCGTTCCGAATTTGATCGCTGCTTTTATTGAAATCGTCGCTTTTGCGGCGATGATCCGTTTGGGGCAAGACTGGGTCACAGATCGGCAAGGAACACTGAATGATCGCGTGGTGAAATTTGTGGTGGGGCCGGCCGAATTTTCTTTGTTTGGCTTGACGATGCTTGGCCAATTTGCCGGTTTGCTGGGATTATCGGCGATCGTGTCGTTTGGCGCGGTGTTGGGCGGCGGCGGGCAATTGGCGCTGATGATGCTGGCGCTGGTGGCGGCTTTGTGGTTGATCGCGCGGGTCTCGCTGGCGGCGCCCGAGGCGGTTTCAGGTCATCGTTTGTCTTTGCGGCGGGTTTGGGCGTACAGCCAAGGCGAGGCCTGGCGCATTGTTTTGGCTTTATTGTTGACCTTGGCGCCGTTCCTGGCGATGGCTTTGGTGGTGACGACGGATTTAGCCGGACGCATGACCAATGCCGGCGTCAACGCCAATGACGTCTCGGCGGTCGCGACTTTTATTTCGGGCGCGCTTGGGCATGCGCTGGCGGTGTCGGGCGTGCAGACGATCGCGATGCCGGCTCTGGCGGCGGCTTTGGCGTTCTTGCATCGCGGATTGCGGCAGTAGATCGAACTCTTACGCGCGTTTTCTGGCTTTCGCGCGGTTTGCATGACGGCGAAATTGCTCGGCGAGGAAGCGGCCGGTCCAGCTTTCGGCGGATTTGGCGACGTCCTCGGGCGTGCCTTGCGCAACGATGCGCCCGCCGCCATCGCCGCCCTCAGGTCCAAGATCGAGGATCCAATCAGCTGTCTTGATGACGTCGAGATTATGTTCGATGACGATGACGGTATTGCCGTTATCGGCGAGTTCATGCAAGACCTCGAGCAGGCGGCGAACATCTTCGAAGTGTAAGCCGGTTGTCGGTTCGTCGAGAATATAGAGCGTGCGGCCAGTGGCGCGGCGCGACAATTCTTTCGACAATTTGACGCGTTGCGCTTCGCCGCCCGACAAGGTCGTTGCTTGTTGGCCGACGCGAATATAGCCAAGTCCAACGCGTTTCAGCGTTTCCATCTTGTCGCGAATGCTCGGAACGGCGGCAAAGAATTTGGCGGCTTCCTCAATCGTCATGTCGAGCACGTCGGCGATCGACTTGCCCTTGAAGAGGATTTCCAAGGTTTCGCGGTTATAGCGTTTGCCCTTGCATTGATCGCAGGTGACATAGACGTCGGGCAGAAAGTGCATCTCGATCTTGATGACGCCATCGCCCTGGCAGGCCTCGCAGCGGCCGCCTTTAACGTTGAAGCTGAAGCGGCCCGGGCCGTATCCGCGCGTCTTGGCCTCCGGCAATTCGGCGAACCAATCGCGGATGGGCTGGAAAGCGCCGGTATAGGTGGCGGGATTGGAGCGCGGCGTCCGCCCAATCGGGCTTTGGTCGATGTCGATGACCTTGTCGAGATGTTCCAGGCCTAGAATGGCGTCATGGGCGGCGGGCGGGTCGGACGCATTGTTGAGCCGGCGCGCGGCGGCTTTATAGAGCGTTTCGATCACCAAAGTGGACTTGCCGCCGCCGGAAACGCCGGTGACGCAAGTCAAGGCGCCGATCGGGAAATCGGCGGTGACGTCTTTGAGGTTATTGCCGCGCGCCTTGACGATGCTCAAGGTCTTGCCTTGCGCGGCCCAACGCCGACGTTCGGGCACGTCAATGGCGCGCGCACCGGAAAGATAGGCGCCGGTCAGGCTCTTCGGATTGGCCAAAATCGCGGCGGGCGGGCCTTCGGCGATGATCTCGCCGCCATGCACCCCGGCGGCCGGGCCCATGTCGATGACATGGTCGGCGGTCAGAATGGCGTCCTCGTCATGCTCGACGACGATCACCGAATTGCCGAGGTCGCGCAGGCCTTTCAGGCTGGCGAGCAGGCGGTCATTGTCGCGCTGGTGCAGGCCGATCGAGGGCTCGTCGAGCACGTAGAGCACGCCGGTCAGACCCGAGCCAATTTGCGAGGCGAGCCGGATGCGCTGACTTTCGCCGCCCGACAAGGTGCCGGAATTGCGCCCGAGCCCCAGATAATCGAGGCCGACATCGACCAAAAACCTCAAGCGCTCGCGGATCTCCTTGAGGATGCGCTGGGCGATTTCGATTTGCTGCGGCGTCAGGCTTGCTTCCAGCGCGTCAAACCAGGCGCGCGCGGCCTTGACCGACAGAATGGACGTCTCGGCGATGGTGCGGTCGGCGATTTTGACCGCGAGCGCTTCGGGTTTTAGGCGGGCGCCGCCGCAAGCCGGGCAGGGCTGGGCTGATTGAAAGCGGCCGAGTTCTTCGCGCACCCAGGCTGAATCGGTCTCGCGGAAACGCCGCTCGAGATTGGGAATGACGCCGTCAAAGGTCTTGGTGGTCTCATATTTGCGCAGGCCGTCCTCGAAGACGAAGGTGATGGTTTCTTTGCCGCTGCCCTGCAAGAGCGCGGTTTGGGCCCGTTCGGGTAATTGGCGCCAGGGTGTCGACAATGAAAACCCGTAATGGGCGGCGAGGGCTTGCAAGGTCTGGTCGTAGAAGCTGGAGCTGGTCTTGCTCCATGGCGCGATGGCGCCGGCGGCGAGGGGTCGGTCCGGGTCCGGAATGATCAGGCCGGGGTCGAAGGTCAGCTTTTCGCCCAAGCCGTCGCAGGTCGGACAGGCGCCGAACGGGTTGTTGAACGAAAACAGCCGCGGCTCGATCTCCGGGATGGTGAAGCCTGAGACAGGGCAGGCGAATTTGGCGGAAAAAATATGCCGGCGCGGGGCGGTTTCGCCATCGGCGAGGTCGGCCGCCTCGACGATCGCAATATCGTCGGCAAGGCGCAAAGCTGTCTCGAACGCCTCGGCGAGGCGGGTTTCAATCCCGGGGCGGGCGACGATCCGGTCGACGACGACGTCGATATCGTGTTTGAGTTTTTTATCGAGGGCCGGGGCGTCTTCGATCGCGACGAGATTTCCATCGATTTTGACGCGCTGAAAGCCGCGTTTGAGGAAATCGGCGAGCTCCTTTTTGTATTCGCCCTTGCGGCCGCGAATGACGGGCGCAAGGATCAACAGGCGCTGATCGGGCTCGCGCTCCAGGACCCGATCAACCATTTGCGAGACGGTCTGCGCCTCGATCGGCAGGCCCGTCGCTGGCGAAAAAGGCGTGCCGACGCGGGCCCATAACAGGCGCATGTAATCATAAATCTCGGTGACGGTGCCGACGGTCGAACGCGGATTGCGCGAAGTGGTTTTTTGCTCGATCGAAATGGCCGGCGAAAGGCCTTCAATCAGATCAACATCGGGCTTTTGCATCAATTCGAGAAATTGCCGGGCATAGGCCGACAGGCTCTCGACATAGCGGCGCTGGCCCTCGGCGTAGATGGTGTCGAAGGCGAGCGAGGACTTGCCCGAGCCAGAGAGGCCGGTCAGCACGACCAGCTTGCCGCGCGGGATGTCGACATTGACGTTTTTGAGATTGTGCTCGCGCGCGCCGCGAATGCGAATAACGGGGTCGGCCTCGGACATGAAAAAGGGTCAATCTGATTTTAACGCAGCGCGCAACTGGCGTGACAGGCCTGCGTCGGGTAAAGCTTGGCAGGGAAGGTAAGCGGGAGGCGCCGGATGAAAAGACGCGCATGGGGAACAATCATCGCGCTGGCGGCGTTGGCGGGCTGCGTCAGCTCGGCGCCGGATGGCGGGGCAGGGCAGCGGCCAGCGCCGGATGGCGACTTGTTGGGCGGGCCGACGTCGAGGCCGAGCGCGCCCGCGCCGGCGCCAAAACCGGTTCCGTTCGGCTATCCGGCCGAAACGGCAAGCGCGGCCAATCGCTTTGCGCTTACCGCGACGGCGGAAGGGTTTAGCTTGAGCCCGATTGCCGCTGGCGCGGGGCTTGCCCCGGCGCGGGCCGCCGATCCGCTGGCCGGTGGGCCCAAACGCCCGGAAGTGCGCCGCGGCGAGTGGGAAGAGGCGGCGCGCAAAGCGCTGCCCGAGGGCTGCGCGATCGTCTCGGTGAGCCCGCAAAGCGGCGGGGCGGCGGTCGTCAAAATCGATTGCAGCGCGCGCGCCGACGGCCAAGGCCCGCGCCCGGTCCCGCCCAGCAAGGCTGGGTCGTAGGCGCGATCAGGGATTGACGTTCTGATTTTGTTTGGCTCAAAAGCCAGAAATATAGTTGATTTGGCGAAGGGCGCGGCGGCGCCGTTCGCTTGAACGTGAAGGGGCCCCGCTATGGCCGGCAGCATCAACAAGGTTATTCTGGTTGGCAATCTGGGCAAAGACCCGGAAGTGCGACGCATGCAATCGGGCGATCCGGTGGTCAATTTGCGGATTGCGACCAGTGAAACCTGGCGCGACAAGCAATCGGGCGAAAAGCGCGAAAAGACCGAATGGCATAGCGTGGTGATTTTCAATGACGGGCTGGCGAAAGTCGCCGAAAATTACCTGCGCAAGGGCTCGAAGGTCTATATCGAAGGCCAATTGCAGACCCGCAAATGGACCGACCAAAGCGGGCAGGAAAAATACACGACCGAGATCGTGCTGCAGAAATATCGCGGCGAGTTGACCTTGCTCGATGCGCGCGGCGGCGGCGGCGGCGGAGAGGGGCCCGGCATGGCCGAGGACCGCTTTGGGCCGGCGCGCAGCATGAGCAGCGGGCCGAAAGAGGATTTTTCGGCCGATCTCGATGACGACATTCCGTTTTGAGCTGGCGCTTTATGCGGCGAATGGGAAATGTTCGAGCGCGGTGAGCGCGTTGCGCAAGCCGGCGCCGGCTTGGCCGAAAGAGATGGCGTGAATGGATCAATCGGGCAAGCGAGCGATAGGCGCGGCGCTCGTGGGGCGATTCTGAAATTCGCCCTATAATTGTGGCACGCTCTGAGCGAATTTAAGAATCAAAGCCACACTAGAAATCAATAAGTTATCGTGTCCTTTTGAACCAGACGTTCTCTAAAAGCTTGACCCAATTATCCGACGAACGTCTGGTTCAGGACACTAGGAGGACGGAGAGGTATCAAGTCGATGGCGTCACTCGATCTTGATGGATCGTGTGATGCTATCGCAAACACTTCGTGTGATGCTGTCGGAAACGTGGAGAAAAGACATGAGGAAGTGGTCAAGAGAATTCACTATAAAAATGGTGATTATATTTGTTTCCGTATTTATTAGTCTTAATTTGTATTCACCAGGTCGGTTGAACGGCATAGCCCATTTAGGAAGTCTATTGTTTAGTGGTGTCATTTCGGGCGCTATCGCACTTATTTTAAGTCGACTTATTGGGGTCGGGCGATTTGCTTCGCGAAAGAATTCGAATATTGAAGATGAAGCATAAATTGTATTTCAATTTGGGCTAGGGGTTATATGCAACCCATCCGCCAAACTGAAGCGGCCGAATGCGGCCTGGCATGCCTCGCCATGGTAGCGCATCACCATGGCCAGCAGGTTGATCTGGCGAGCTTGCGGCGGCGCCACCCGATCTCGATGAAGGGCGCGACGTTGAAAGCGCTGATCGAGATCGGGGCGGCGATGGGCTTTGGCGCGCGGGCGATCCGTTGCGAACCACACGAGCTGAAAGAGCTTAAACTTCCCGCAATTTTGCATTGGGACATGAACCATTTCGTGGTTCTGTCGAAAATACGCGGGGCGTTTGCGGTGATCTTGGACCCCGCATTGGGCGTGCGGCGCTTGCGTTTAAAAGAGATCGCTCACTCTTTTACCGGCGTAGCGCTGGAATTAAGTCCGACCGATGGGTTTCAACGCAAGCGCGAAAAGAACCTGTTGAAGTTATCGAGCCTGGTATCCTTGCGCCGACCGGTGATGGGCGCCTTGGCGCAGGCAATATTGTTGTCGGTCATCATCGAATTGTTCGTGCTGGCCAGCCCGTTTTATATGCAATTGGTCATCGACGAAGCCATTCTGAAGGGCGACGCCGACCTGCTGACGGCGCTGGCCATCGGCTTTGGCGGGGTGACGCTGTTTCAAATCCTGGCTGGGGCCTTGCGCAGCTTGACCCTGCAACATGTGTCGATCAGCCTGGGCTTCGACATGGCGGCGAAATTGTTCCACCATTTGGTGCGCCTGCCGCTCGATTGGTTTCACAAACGCCAAGTCGGGGATATCCAAAGCCGCTTTCAGTCCGTGCAGCCGGTACAAGATTTTATCGCCAATGGCGCGATCGCCGCCTTGCTGGACGGGGTGATGAGCCTTGCAACCTTGGCGTTGATGGCGCTCTATGCGCCGTGGCTGGCGGCGATCGTTGTCGCCAGCGTCGCCATTTACGCCGTGACGCGGGTGGCGAGCCTTAACCTCTCGCGCAAAGTCGCGGGCGATTATTTGATCAACGACGCCAAAGAGCAAACCCGCTTTTTAGAGACCTTGCGGGCGGCGCAAACGTTGAAATTGGCGGCGGCCGAGCCCGAGCGCGAAGGCCTGCAGCGCAATGCGATCGCCGCGACGCTGCGCTCGTCCAGCCGCGCCGCTCATGTGCAGATCGGATTTCAGGCGATCAGCCAAACACTCACCGGCGTCACCGATATTGTGGTCGTGTTTTTAGGCGCCAAAGCGATTTTGTCGGCGGAGATGACGGTCGGGGTGCTGACGGCTTTCATCGCCTATAAGGGGCAGTTTTCCGGCCGCATCGTCAGTCTCGTTGAAAATCTGATCGCTTGGCGCCTGCTCGACGTGCAAATGGAGCGGTTGGCCGATATCGCACTGACCCCGCGCGAAGCCAAGATCGATGAGGCGGGCTTTGATTCGGCGCTCGACGGGCGGTTGGAGGCCAAGCGGCTGATGTTCCGCTACGCCCCTGGCGAGCCGGACATCCTGCGTGGGGCCGATCTGAAGATCGAACCGGGCGAGTTTGTCGCCATCGCCGGCCCAAGCGGGGCGGGCAAGTCGACCTTGTTGAAAGTGCTGGTCGGGCTTTACCCGGCCACCTATGGCGAGATTTTCATCGATGGGCGCCCCCTGTCGTCCTGGAGCCCACGGGCGCTGCGCCGGCAAATCGGCGTCGTCATGCAAGATGATGCGCTGCTGCAGGGCTCGCTGATCGAGAATATCGCCTTGTTCGACGAACGCCCCGATATGGTGCGGATCGAGGCGGCGGCGCGGGCGGCGGCCATCCATGACGAGATCATGGCCATGCCGATGGGCTACCAAAGCCTGGTCGGCGACATGGGCAGCGCGCTGTCGGGCGGCCAAAAACAGCGGGTGATGATCGCCCGCGCACTGTATCGCCAGCCAAAATTGCTGATCATGGACGAAGGCACGAGCCAACTCGACGTCGCCAATGAACAGGCGATCAACACGGCCTTGCGCGAGCTGCAGGTGACGCGCCTGGTCGTCGCTCACCGTCCGGAGACCTTGCGCGCCGCCGACCGCATCCTGGTGCTGCAATATGGCGTGCTGACGCCGGTGCAGGCGTCGGCTCCCCCCGCGCAGGTGGGCTGAGGGGGACCCCCGCCTCGAAACCGGATCGGGGGCGTCTCAAACGCGTTTCTGGCGAAGGACATCTGCCAAACCTGCGCCTTGCGCCGCAAACGAGGCATAGGTAGGCGCGCGGTTGACGCAACGCCGCGCTCTTCTTGGATATGACGGGAATTGCGCCGGCGTAGTCCGCGCCAAAAAACCCGCTTCCGTTCGGCCCGCACTTCATGCCAGTGTGCGACAAGGCGCGTGGGGACGAGTGACGGATTAAATGACCGAGCAAGCGTTTTTGGACAATCCGACCGGCGGCGCGGTTGATATCGTCGCGCAAGCGCAGAGCGCGCTCGCCGATCTGCAGCGGGTCAAGGCCGAGATCGGCAAGATCGTCTTCGGACAAGATGTCGTCGTTGAACAGGCGTTGGCCTGCATCCTGGCCGGCGGGCATGGGCTGTTGGTCGGGGCGCCGGGGCTCGCCAAAACGCGGCTGGTCGAGACGATCGCCCATGTGCTGGGGCTCGATTGGGCGCGCGTGCAATTCACGCCTGATTTGATGCCGGGCGATATTCTGGGCGCCGAAGTGCTGGACCTCGATGAGGCCGGCAAGCGGGCGTTCCGCTTTATCAAGGGCCCGATCTTTGCGCAAATGCTGATGGCCGATGAGATTAATCGCGCCAGCCCGCGCACGCAATCGGCCTTGCTGCAGGCCATGCAAGAGCGCGAGGTGACGATCGCCGGGCATTCTTACGCGCTGCCGCGGCCGTTTCATGTGCTGGCGACGCAAAACCCGATCGAGCAGGAAGGCACTTATCCGCTGCCCGAAGCGCAATTGGATCGGTTTTTGCTGCAAATTGCGGTGGATTATCCGGATCTGGCGACCGAGCGGCGAATTTTGCTGGAAACGACCGGCTCCAGCCAAGCGCAGGCAGCCCAAGTGCTGACCCCGCAGCGGCTCGAGGCCATCCAACATTTGGTGCGGCTGATGCCGGTCAGCGATGCGGTTCTGGAAGCGGTGTTGCGCCTGGTGCGGGCGGCGCGCCCGGGGCCGGAGGCGCATGCGGCCTTGCGCGAGTGGATCGCCTGGGGCCCCGGCCCGCGCGCTGGGCAAGCGCTGCTGACAACCGCCAAAGCGCGGGCGCTGTTGCGCGGGCGGCTTGCCCCCTCGCTCGACGATGTCGAGGCGCTGGCGCCGGCGGCGTTGTCGCATCGCATCGGGCTCGATTATGCGGCTCGCGCGCAAGGCAAGACGGCCGAGGGGCTGGTGGCGGCGCTTTTGGCGAAAAAAGGCTGATCCATGGCGGCGCTGTCGCATTCTGCGCCGGACGTTGCGGCGGAGGCGTCGGCTCTGGCGGCGCGGCTGCCGGCTTTGTTGGCGCAAGCGCGCCAAGCCGCCGCAACGCTTTATCTTGGCGCGCATGGGCGCCGGCGGGCCGGCTTTGGCGAGACCTTTTGGCAGCACCGCCCGCATCGGCAGGAAGAGGGCTTGCGCCGGGTCGATTGGCGGCGGTCGGCGCGCGAAGACGACCGGCTTTATGTGCGCGAGACCGAATGGCAATCGGTCGAGACGATCGGCTTTTGGCGCGATCCGCGGCCTGGGTTTCAGTGGCGCTCGGCGCCGAATCTGCCGCGCAAGGGCGATCGCGCTTTGGTGCTGCTGACGGCGTTGGCGATGGCGCTGGCGCGCGGCGGCGAACGGGTCGGAGCGCTGGGCGCCGCGCGTGGGCCCAAAAGCGGGGCGCGGGCCGGCGAGGCGATCGCCGAAAGGCTCGCGCATTTGGCGGCCGACGCCGCGTTTCCCGGGCCGCCGCGCTTTCGCGGGCCGATCATCATCGCGGCGGATTTTTATGAGCCGGTCGAGGTCTGGGCGGCGCGGCTGAGCCCGCAGGCGCAACGGGGGCCCGGCGTCTTGCTGGCGATCGCCGATCCCGCCGAGGAAAGCTTTCCCTTCGCCGGGCGGACGCGGTTTTTGGGCATGGATGCGCCGGCCGAGCGGGTGTTTGGCCGGGCCGAGCGCTTGCGCAATGCTTATGGCGCGGCCTTGGCCGAGAACCGGCGCGCGTTGACCGCTTTGACGGCGCGACTGGGGTGGCGGTTATTGCTGCATCGCACCGATCTGCCGGCCCAGCCGGCGCTGCTGGCGCTGGCGGCGGCGGTGAGCGGGGAAACCGGCTTTGCGGCAGCGGCCAAGCAGGCGGAGACCGCCTGATGGTGCAGCTTGGGCCAATCGCTTTTGCCGCGCCGCTGGCTTTATGGGGGCTGCTGGCCTTGCCGCTCCTGTATTTCTTGTTGCGCGCCTCGCCGCCTGAGCCAAAGCGCCAGGAATTTCCGGCTGCGGCCTTGTTGCTGGGCTTGCAGAACCCGGAGGAGACGCCGGCGCGGACGCCGTGGCCCGTGGTCGTGCTGCGGATCGCGGCGATCTGTGCGGCGTTGTTTGGGCTGGCGCAACCGATCTTGAGCCCACGGGCGCGGCCGGCGGCGGTTGCCGGAGCGACGCTGATCGTCATCGATGACGGCTGGACCAGCGCCGCCATCTGGCGCGACATCCGCGAGACGGCCTTGCGCGAGATCGACGCCGCCGGCCGGGCGGGCGCGCCGATCCGGCTGTTTTCGACCGCGTCGGGGCCGGCCGCCTGGTCAGGCGCCGATGCGCTGACGGCGCAAGAAGCGGGCAGTTTGATGGGCGCGCGGGCGCCACAGCCGCTGCGCCCGGATTATGCGAACGCGCTCGAGCGGCTGGCGCCGCTGACGGCGGATTTGGGCGAGATATTGTGGATCGGCGATGGGCTTGCCCATGCCGAGCAGCGCGCCGTTGCCGCCGCCTTGGCGACGCGCGCGCCGGTGGTGCTGCTGGCGCCCGAGCGGACGCAAGCTTTGGCGATCACCGGCGTCGCCGAAGCCGGCAATGGCTTTGCGGTGACGATCGCCCGCGCGCCGAGCCCGCAAGCGACGCGGGTGACGCTGGACGCGCAAAGCCAAGACGGGACGATCGCCAGCGTCGAGGGCGAATTCGCGCTCGGCCAGGATGCGCTGGACCTGACGCTGACCGGCCCGCCCGATCTGATCGCCCGCACCCGCGCCATCGCTTTGCGCGGACCCAAAAGCGCCGGCGCGCGCTTTGTGCTGGATAGCTCGACGGGGCGGCCGAGCGTTGGGCTGATCCGCGACGGCCCGCAGGCCCAGCCCTTGCTGTCGGGCGCGCATTATGTCGAAAAAGCGCTGGGGCCGCATGTCAGTTTTTCGACGCTGAAGCTGGAGGAAGCGGTCGGGGCGCGCGGCGCGCTGGTGCTGGCGGAGGGCGAGAGCCTGTCGGGGCCGGCCTTGAGTGCGCTCGAAGCCTGGGTGCGGGGCGGTGGGGTGCTGATCCGCTTTGCCGGCGAGCGGCTGGCGGCGGCGCCCGACGCGCTGTTGCCGATCCGTCTGCGCGATGGCGGGCGCTCGTTCGGCGGCGCCTTGGGCTGGGAGCGCCCGCAAAAAATTGCGCCATTTCCGGAAACGAGCCCGTTCTTTGGGCTGGATGCGCCGAAAGAAGCGGAAATTCGCCGCCAGGTGCTGGCCGAACCGGATGCGGAACTGGCGGGGAAGACCTGGGCGGCGCTGGAAGACGGCACCCCGATCGTCACCGCCAGCCGGCTCGACAAAGGCTTGATCGTGTTTTTTCATGTGACCGCCTCGCCGCAATGGTCGGATTTGCCGCTGGACGGGGCGTTTGTCGCGTTGCTCCGCCGCGCCGCGAGCTTCGCCGGCCGCGCGCCGCCCGAACCGTCGGCCGCCGACAGCGTCGAGCCTTGGCGGATGGTCCAGCGGATGGACGGCTATGGCGATTTGGCCGACGCCGAGCCGCCGATCCCGACGATCGCCGTCGAAGCGTTCGACCCGCTCAAGCCGAGCGTAGCGACCCCGCCGGGGCTCTATCGGCGGGCGGGCGTTGAGGCGATGACCAATGCAACGGGGCCGGACGAGCGCTTTGCGCCGACCCCGGCGGCGCTGCCGGGCGTCGTGCGGCTGACCTTGGGACCGGATCGGGAGCGCGCGCTGAGCGGGCCGCTTTTGGCGGCGGCGGCGTTATTGGTGGCGATCGACATGATTGTGGCTTTGGCTTTTGCCGGCCGTTTGCCGCGGCTGGCGGGGCGGCTGGGGTCGCCCGCGCGAGCGGCGGCGGTCTTGGGCATCCTGCTGTTGAGCGGGTTGGGGGTGGCCGATTCGGCCTTTGCGCAGAGCCGCCTGCCGAGCGCGGAGGCGCCGCGCCGCGATTTCGATCCGGCGTTGGAAGTGCGCCTGGCTTATATTCGCTCGGGCGATGCGCAGCGCGACTCGCTGGTCAGCGCCGGCCTGCGCGGCTTGTCGCTGGAATTGTTCTATCGCACCGCAATCGAGCCGGGGCTGCCGGAAGCGGTAGACCTCGAAACCGCCGACCTGGCGTTTTACACGCTGCTTTATTGGTCGCCGCGCCGCAATGCCGCGCCGCTGAGCGAGAATGCGGCAGCGCAATTGTCGCGCTATTTGCGCAATGGCGGCGCGCTATTGATCGACACGCAAAGCGATAGCGGGGTTGGCGCGCGCGAGCGGCCCGACTTGGCGCGCCTGCTGGCGGGGATCGAGGCGCCGCCGCTCGAGCCGACGCCGGCCGACCATGTGCTGACCCGATCGTTTTATCTGTTGTCGGAATTTCCCGGCCGTTATCGCGGCGGGGCGCTGTGGGTCGAAGCGCGCGCAGACGGCGCCGGCGCGGGCAGTTTTGACGGGGTCTCGCCGCTGTTCATCGGCGGGGCGGATTGGGCGGCGGCCTGGGCGATCGATGAGCGCGGTCGGCCGATGAGCGCGGTCGATGGCGGCGAGGGACAGCGCGAAATGGCGATCCGCTTTGGCGTCAATCTGGTCATGCATGTCATCACCGGCAGCTATAAGGCCGATCAGGTGCATGTGCCGGCGCTGCTGGAGCGGCTCAACCAAGAGCGGCGCGTGCGATGAGCGGGCGGCTGATCTTTGATCCGATCCTGCCGATCTGGGCGCTGATCGCGCTGGCGGCGGTGCTGTTTGCCGTGCTGGTGTTTTATGTGACGCGGGGCGGGCGGGCGAGCCTGTTGCGCGCGTTGGGACTGGCGGCGCTGGGGGTGGCGCTGCTCAACCCGGCTTGGGTCGAGGAAGAACGCGAACCGATCGCCGATATCGTCGCGCTGGTGGTGGATCGGTCGGCCAGCATGCAAATCGGCGCGCGCGCGGCGGAGGCCGAAGGGATGCTGGCGCAATTGCGCGCCCAGATCGAGGCCGATCCGAGCTTGGACTTGCGGGTGATCGAGGCGGCGCCGGCCGCAGGCGGCACGCTGCTTTATGAGGCGATCGCGCAAGGGCTTTCGGACGCGCCGAAATCGCGGTTGGCGGGCGTGATCGTCCTTTCGGACGGCCAGGCTCATGATTTTCCAAGCGATATGCGCGGCTTGCGGCCTTTCGCGCCGATCCATGGGGTCATTGTCGGCGACCCGGCGCAAGGCGATCGGCGCTTGGAGGTGCAAGCCGCGCCGACTTTCGGGATTGTCGGGGAGACGATCGAGGCGGTGGTTCTGGTCGATGACGCGGCGCGGCGCGGCGAGCGGGCGCGGATCCTCGTCAGCGTCAATGGCGAGGCGGCCCTTGAGCGCAGCGTCACGATCGGGACGCCGACCGCCATTCCGCTGACGCTCGATCGGCGCGGACGGAGCGGGGTGCTGATCTCAACGCCGGCCGGCCCGGAAGAGCTGACGCTGATCAATAATGAGGCGTGGCTGTCGATCAATGGCGTGCGCGACCGCTTGCGGGTCTTGCTGGTGACCGGGGAGCCGCATGCCGGGGTGCGGGCCTGGCGCAATCTGCTGCGCTCGGACGAGGCGGTGGATCTCGTCCATTTCACGATTTTGCGCCCGCCGCACAAAGCCGATGGCGTGCCCAATGAAGAATTGGCGCTGATCCCGTTTCCAACCCGTGAGTTGTTCGTCGAGCAATTGGATAGTTTCGATCTGGTGATCTTTGATCGCTATACGCGGCGCGGCGTGCTGCCGATGAGTTATTTCGACAATATCGGCCGCTATGTCGAAGATGGCGGGGCGTTATTGGTAACGTCGGGGCCGGAATATTCGAGCTTCGCCAGCATTTTTCGCACGCCTTTGGCGGCGATCTTGCCCTCGCGCCCGCGTGGGGAGGATTTCGAAGGCGCTTTTACCCCGCAGGTGACGATTTCGGGCGCGCGTCACCCGATCGCGCGGGCGCTGCCAAGCGGCAATAACGGGACCTGGGGGCCGTGGTATCGCTCGGTGCTGACCGAGACGGTGGCCGGCGCAGCGCTGATGACCGATGCGAGCGGCAATCCGCTGCTGGTGGTGGATCGGGTCGGCGAGGGCCGCGTCGCGCAACTCAACAGCGATCAATCCTGGCTGTGGGCGCGCGGGCATCAAGGCGGTGGCCCGTTCGCCGAGCTGATGCGGCGGCTCGCGCATTGGCTGATGAAGGAGCCGGAATTGGAGGAGGAACGCCTCGATCTCGTCGCGCAAAATGGCGAGATCGCCATCACGCGGCGGACCTTTGGCCCGGCCCCGCGCGATGTCGCGCTGACGGACCCGGACGGGACGCGGACGATCCTGCCTTTGGCCGAGACCTCGCCGGGCGAGTTCACGGCGCGGGCGCCGCGCGCGGCTCTGGGGCTTTATACGGCCAGGCAGGGCGCGCTGCAGGCCTTTGCGCGGCTCGAGCCCGATAGCCCGCGCGAATGGGCCGATGTGGCGGTGACCGATTCCGTGCTGCGCCCGGTGGCGGAAGGGACCGGCGGCGGCATTGTCATGGCGCGCGCCGGCGTCCCGCAATTGCGCCGCGTCGCCGGCAATGCGCCCGCCGCTGGGGCCGGTTGGCTGGGCTTGCGCGAGCGCAATCAATCGAGCGTAACGCGCGCGCAAATCAGCCCGCTGGCGCCGGCACTGGCGATCGCGGGGCTCGCTTTATTGGCGTTTGGGCTGGCCTGGCGGCGCGAAGGGCGCTGAAGGCAGGGGTCTTGTTGACTTACGCCGCGAGGGCGGCGCCGGCGTCCAGCAGCAAAGGCGGGGCGATGATCGCCAATAGCCGCGCGCCGAGCGGGGCGACATGGCTGATCAGCGGGTCGGGGCCATGGCCATTCAGATCGGGCGGTGGACGCAAATCATCGCGGGCGATGCTAACAATGTCTGAGACGCTGTCGACCAGCACGCCGACCAGCTTGCCGCCGTCATTTTGCATGATCACCACGACATGGGTCTCGCCGGGGGTGAGCAGCGCTCCGCCCAGCCGCGCCGACAAATCAATCACTGGCACGATCGCGCCGCGCAGATTGATGACGCCGCGAATATAGGGCGCAGTATTGGGCAAATGGGTGGCGCCGCTCCAGGCGCGGATTTCCCGCACGGCGGAAAGCGGCGCGCCATAACAGGCCGCGCCGATCTCAAAAGCGATGATCTGCAATTGCGCGGCTTCGGCGGCGGCGACGGTTTCTTGGCCAATCATGCGGCATGTCCTCTGGCTAAGGGCAAGGGGCGGGCGGCGAGGTCAACGAGCGCGGTCGGATCAAGGATCAGCGCGACGCGGCCATCGCCCAGGATGGTCGCGCCGGAGACGCCCGGTACGGCCGCGTAATTCTGCTCGAGGCTTTTGACGGCGGCTTGGGCCTGGCCGATGACGTCATCGACGATCAGACCGATCACCTTGCCGGCCTCGATCTCGCATAAAATGATGAAACGTCGCGGTCCGGCGCGCGTGAGGCCCAAACACGCGGCAAGGTCAATGACCGGGGCGAATTCGCCGCGAAAACGGACGCTGGCGCGCCCGCCCGGCAAGGCTTCGACGCGGACGGCGTGACGGTCGAGGCTTTCGACGATGGCCGCCAAGGGGAGCACGAAACGCTCGCCAGCCGTTTCGATCTGCATGCCGTCCATGACCGCGAGGGTCAGCGGCAAGCTTAAAGTGACCGCGCAGCCGGCGCCGGGGGTCGAGCGCAAACTGACCCGGCCGCCCAGTTTGACGATATTGGCGCGCACCACGTCCATGCCGACGCCGCGGCCCGAGAGATTGGAAATCTGATCGGCGGTCGAAAAGCCGGGCGCGAAGATCAGCGCATCGACATCCTCGTCGGACAACACGGCGTCCTCGGTAATCAGGCCGCGCTCGATCGCTTTGGCGCGGACTTTGGCGCGGTTCACGCCGGCGCCGTCATCGCGCAAATGGATCAGCACGCGGGCGCCGATCTGCTCGGCGGCGAGGGTGACGACGCCCTCGGCCGGTTTGCCGGCAGCGCGGCGCGCGTCGGGGCGCTCAATGCCATGGTCGATGGCGTTGCGGATCATATGGGTGAGCGGATCGGCCAATTGCTCGATCACGGTCTTGTCGATTTCGACCTCGCCGCCGTGGATGTCGAGGCGCACCGCTTTGCCGGTCGCGGCGGCGACCTCGCGCACAAGGCGCGGGAAACGCTGGAAAACCGATTTGAGCGGCAATGCCCGCACCGCCATGACGGCGTCTTGCAACGCGCGCACATGCTGGGTCAGCGCGTCAAGGCCGCGCACGAGGTCCGGCGCGGCGCGGCGAATGTCCTCGTCGAGATATTGGGTGACGGCGGCTTGGGCGATCGCCACTTCGCTGGCCAAATCGGCCAGCCGGTCGAGGCGGTCGAGATCGACGCGGATCGAGGGCTTTGGCGGCTCCTGGGCCGGCGGTGTGTTGGCCGATCTGGGCGAGGACGGCTCGGGTGGCGGCGCGAGATCGGGCGCGTTTGGCGCTGGCGGTTGGTCGGGAGCGGCCAATGGCGCGGCGGCCTCGGCCCGGACGCTTGCCAAGAGGTCGTCGAAGGAAAAGGCCGGCGCGTCGATCGGCATTGGGTCCGGCGGGACAGGCGCTTCCAGCGGCGTGATGGCCAAGTCGCAATCGCCTTCGACAAAGTCGAACACCGCCAGGACGTTATCGCGCGTACAATTGGCGGTTAGCTCAATCCTCCAACGTAGATAACAATGCTCGGGGTCAAAATCAGCAGGGCTCGGCAGCGCTGAGAGGTCGCAAGCGACGTCGATCGGACCGAGCTCGGCCAGTTCACGCAGCAACAAAAGCGGCTCGTTGGCGCGCAAGAATAAGGACGCGTGCGGCGCAAAATCGATGCGCCAGCCGGTCGGGCGCGGCGCGGCAGGCGCGGCCAAATCCAGCGGCAGCACGCAAATTCCGTCAGCGCAATCGGACGGGCCGGCCAGCCGCTCTTGCATCGCCGCGATCAGCTCAGCCGCACTGGCCGGAGCCGGCGCGCCGGTCTGGGCGGCCTGGACCAGGCCAGCGAGCGCATCGCTGGCGCGCAAACAGAGTTGGATCAGGCTCGGATCAACCGCCAGCCGGTCTTGGCGCCAGGCGTCGAGCAGATTCTCAAAGGCGTGGGTGAAGGCGACCAAATCTGGAAAACCAAACGCCCCCGCCCCGCCTTTGATCGAATGGGCGGCGCGAAACAAAGCGTTGACCGAATCGGGCGACGCGCGCTGATCGGCGATCGCGGCCAATTCCTGCTCGAGCGCGTCGAGCAATTCGGCGCATTCTTGGAAATAAATCGCGCGGAATTCGTCCAAGCCGCTCATCAGCGCTTCTTTCCCGCTTAGACGATGACGCGATGTAGGGTGCGCACGAGCGAGTCCGGGTCAAACGGCTTGACGATCCAGCCCGTCGCGCCGGCGGCGCGGCCGGCGGCGCGTTTGTCATCCGAGCTTTCGGTGGTGAGAATGAGAATCGGCACGCTCTTGCCGGCTGGCGCGGCGCGCGCGGCGCGGATGAAGGCGAAACCGTCCATGACGGGCATGTTGATATCGGTGATGACGGCGCGAAAGCCGCCGGCTTGCAATTTGTCGAGCCCGTCGGCGCTGTTATTGGCGGTGACGACCTCAAAGCCTTTGCCGACCAAGGCGGCGCTGAGCATGGCGCGCATGGTCGGGGAATCGTCGATGGCGAGGACGCGCATGGTCTATCCTTCGGCAGCAAGAAGATCGGGATGGGCGAGGGGAAACAGCACGGCGAGGCCGGCTTGGCGAAGGGCGTTGACGAGGGCCGCGCTCGGCGTCTCGATCAGAAGATCGCCGCCGGCGGCGCGGACGGTCTGGGCGGCGAAAACCAGGCTTTGCAGGCCGGGGGAGAGCGCGCGCTCCACCCCGGCGCCGTCGCAGATCAGCGTTTCACCGGCTTGCGCGCGGTCGCGCATCTGCGCCCACAGCACGGGCGCTGCGGCAAGGTCGAGACTGTTGGGCAATATGACGATCGAACTCACGCGTAGACGCGTACCGAAAAATGCTTAACAGCCTGCTAGCGGCGCGGGATTGGCGGGTCGTTGCGTGGGAATTTACCGCGCGCTTTGCAGCACGCCCCGGGTCGGCGCACTGACGGCGGCAAAGGCGGCGGCCAGCCCCAAGGCGACCAGCACGGCGGCGATCGAGCCAGCCGCCAGCAGCACCTCGCTGGCGGCAAAGCGCCAGTCCGCTTCAAACGCCTGCACGATGACATACCAGGCGGCGGCAAGGCCGATCCCGCAGCCAAGGCCGGCCGCCAAGGCGCCGATGCCGGCTTGCTCAAGACCGAAGGCGATCAGCGCTTCTTCGCGCGTGGCGCCGAGCGCTTTGAGGATCGCGGCGTCATAGAGCCGGCGGGCGGCGCCGGCCGCGAGCGCGCCCGCTACGGCCAAAGCGCCGGCGGCGATGGCGACCAGCGCAATGGCGCGGATGGCGGTCGCCAGCGAGCCGAGCAATTCAGCGGCGGCGGCCAGCGCGTCGCGGATGCGAATGACGCTGACGGTTGGGAAATCCGTGGCGAGCGCGCGCGTGATCGCTTCTTCCTGCTCTGGCGATAATTTGGCGATGGCGGCGTGGCGCCCGGTCGCGCCTTCCAGCGCGCCCGGCGCAAAGATCGCCACGAAATTGGCGCCGAAGCCGCCCCAATCGACTTCGCGGAGATTGCCAATGACCGCTTCGACCGGCCGACCTTGCACCTCAAAGCCGATTTTGGAGCCGAGCTGGAGGCCAAGGCCCTTGGCGGCGTCGACCTCGAAGGAAACGAGCGGCGGGCCGGCGTAATCGAGCGGCCACCAGTCGCCGCCGGCAAGCTTGAGATTATCGGGCGGGGCGGCGCGGAAGCTGACTGAGACGTCGCCATCGACGGCCCAGCGCTCGGCCGGGTCGATTTTCGACTCCGCAACGCTGCGCCCATCGAGCGTGACGATCCGCGCGGTGAGGATGGGGGTGCGCTGATAGGTCTTGGCCGATTGCGGCCCGGCGATCGCGGTAATGACGGCGTCAAAGGCGTCGGCCTTGGCGGCGGGGATCTCGGTAAAGGCGATCGAGGGCGCGCGCTCGGGCGCGGTTTCGCCGACTTGGGTGACGAGATTGGCTTGGATCTGGATAAGGGCGATCAGAAGGGCGGCACCGACGCCAATGGCGGGCGCAGCGGCCGGCGCCAGCGAACCGGGTCCGCCGAGGCTGGCGAGCGCAATCCGCCAGAGCCCGCGCGCATGGCCGGCGCGCTGGCGCGCCAGCAGTCGGGCGCCGTGACCAAGACCGGCAAGGAGGAAAAACGCCACAAAGGCGGCGGCGACGAAAATGAGGGCGAGACCCCGATCGGCGCTGGTCAAGATTGCGGCCAGCGCCAAGGCCGCCATCAGGCTCACGGCCAAAAACCGCTCGAGCGGCGGCGGCGCGCCGAGCCCGGCGTCGCCGGCGCGGAACAAAGCGGCGGCCGGCGTCGCCCGCCCTGCCCCC
>DHHV01000019.1 GCA_002403455.1 Hyphomonadaceae bacterium UBA4763
CTGGCCAGACCGAAAATGAGCACGCATCGCGGCCCACGATACTTCTTCAACAGCCTGCTAAACGAATTGATTCTGCACAAGAAGTTTGCCAAGGCTCCTGCCTCCGTGCGGGGAGGATTCTCTTGATGTCAGTTGCGCAATGGTCGCGACGCCTTCCCCGCTTTGTTTGGCTGGGATGATCCAATGTCCATGATCTTGCTGTTGACGGCGTTTGCGGGGCTGTTGACCCTCGCTTTCGCAGCCTTTTGGGTGCAGGCCATTTTGAAAGCGCCGCAAGGCGATGACAAAATGCAGATGATCGCGCGCGCGATCCAGGAAGGCGCCAACGCCTATCTGCGCCGGCAATATACCACGATCGGCTATGTCGGGGTCGGCGTGCTGTTGCTACTGCTGGTGGCGTTCCGCTCCTGGGAAGTCGGCGTCGGCTTTGTGCTTGGCGCGGTGTTGTCGGGCGTTGCGGGCTTTGCCGGCATGCTGATCTCGGTGCGGGCCAATGTGCGCACGGCCGAAGCCGCACGCTTAAGCCTTGCCGGCGGGCTCTCGATGGCGTTCCGCTCGGGCGCAGTGACGGGGATGCTGGTGGCGGCCTTGGCGCTGCTGGGCGTTGTTGGCTATTTCGCGGCGCTGACGGGTCTCGCGGGCTATGAGGCGACCGATCGCCATGTTGTCGAGGGCTTGGTGGCGCTCGGCTTTGGCGCCTCGCTGATCTCGATCTTTGCGCGGTTGGGCGGCGGGATTTTCACCAAAGGCGCCGATGTCGGCGGCGACATGGTCGGCAAGGTCGAAGCCGGCATTCCGGAAGACGATCCGCGCAACGCCGCGACCATTGCCGACAATGTCGGCGACAATGTCGGCGATTGCGCCGGCATGGCGGCCGATTTGTTCGAGACCTATGCGGTGTCGATCGTCGCCACCATGGTCCTCGCCTCGATCCTGTTCATCGGCAGTGAGGCGGTGCTCAGCATGATGGCGCTGCCGCTGGCGATCGGCGGGGTCTGCCTGATCACCTCGATCATCGGGGTGTATTTCGTCAGCCTGGGCAAGGACAATAAGATCATGCCGGCGCTCTATCGCGGCTTGATCGCGACCGGCCTTTTGTCGATCCCGGCGATCGCCGCGGCGATCCATGTGGTCAATGGCGGGTTTGGACCGATCGCGCCGACGTCGAACGATACGGGATTTGACCTGTTCTTGTGCGCGATGGTCGGCCTGGCCGTGACGGCGGCGATCGTTTGGATCACCGAGTATTACACTGGCACCGGCTTTAACCCGGTCAAATCCATCGCCCGCGCTTCGGTCTCGGGCCATGGCACCAATGTCATCCAGGGCTTGGCTGTTTCGATGGAATCGACCGCCATGCCGGCGATCGTCATCATTGCCGGGATCGTCGCGACGTTCTCGCTGGCCGGCCTGTTCGGCGTCGCCATCGCGGTGACCGCCATGCTGGCGATCGCCGGCATGATCGTCGCGCTCGACGCCTTTGGCCCGGTCACTGACAATGCCGGCGGCATCGCCGAGATGGCGGGCTTGCCCAAGGAAGTGCGGGTCTCAACCGACGCGCTCGATGCGGTCGGCAATACCACCAAAGCCGTCACCAAGGGTTATGCGATCGGCTCGGCTGGCCTCGGCGCCATTGTGTTGTTTGCGGCCTACACCGAAGACCTCAAGCTGTTCACAGCTAATCCGAGCGAGCATCCCTTCTTTCAAGGCATGGGCCAGGTCACCTTCGACCTTTCCAATCCTTACGTGATCGTTGGGTTGTTCTTCGGCGGTCTGCTGCCTTATCTGTTCGGCGGGATGTCGATGACGGCGGTCGGCCGCGCCGCGCAATCGGTGGTGGAAGAAGTGCGCCGCCAATTCCGCGAAAAGCCGGGCATCATGACCTATGAGGAAAAGCCCGATTACGGCCGCGCGGTCGATATCCTGACCCAATCGGCGATCAAGGAGATGGTCATCCCCTCGCTGTTGCCGGTGTTGTCGCCGGTGGTGTTGTTCGCGGCAGTTTTGGGCATTACGGGCTCCAAGCCGGACGCCTTTGCCGCGCTCGGCGCGATGTTGATGGGCGTGATCGTGACGGGCTTGTTCGTCGCGATCTCGATGACTTCGGGCGGCGGCGCCTGGGACAACGCCAAAAAATACATCGAAGAAGGCCATCATGGCGGCAAAGGCTCTGACGCTCATAAAGCGGCCGTCACCGGCGACACTGTCGGCGATCCTTACAAGGACACCGCCGGCCCGGCCGTTAATCCGATGATCAAGATCACCAATATCGTCGCCTTGTTATTGCTGTCGGCCTTGGCCTGATATTTCGGATAGTTTGGGAAACAAGACCCCGCCGAGCGCCGCTCGGCGGGCATCCTTCGATTTAGATCATCAAGCATTGTCGACCCAAACAAAAGCCGTGGCCAACTCCTTTGCAAAGCTCAAGGAAACCGCTATCGCCGCATGACCCTAATTAAACAGCCTTCGGGGATATCGGCGCGGTTCATTAAAACATTTTTACTGACTCGGATTGACCGGACGCTTCGCGCATTACTCAGAACAGACCGTAGGTCATGACAAATCATGACAACGAAATATGAGTGAAGATCTCTAGGATTTCATCGATATTGATCAGCTTCGCTGTGTTAATACAAGGGATCGATATGGCAAAGGGTTTGGCGAAACCGATTTTGTCTTGCGCTAAATAACGTTCAGAAATTTTTTATTTCGATGACGCATTATGAAAGGAGGTGAGTGTTCAACATGCGCCACGCCAACGCCATCGTCGGAATTGGGTCCACCGTGTTGGGCTTGCTGCCCTTCGTGCTGCTCACCCTTGGCCTGATGGAGAATACCGGCTTCGTGCCCTTCATGGCGACGGTGGGTTTATGCGGCTATGCTACGGCGATTTTATCCTTTCTCGGCGGCATTCGCTGGGGGTTGGAGATCGCAGCGCGCCCCGACGGCGGCAATGGCGTGGCGCTCGGCGTTGCGGCCTTGACGCCTTTGCCCATTGGCCTGGTGCTCGGCGCTGGCCTGACGCTCGCGCAGGGCGATCGCTTTATCCTGGTGTGGACCTTTGGCGCCTGGGCGGCGATTTTTGTCGCGTTTTATGTGTGGGATCGGCTGCTTGAAGGCGGCGCGCCGACGCCGGCCTGGTTTCGGCTTGCCCGCGCGATCGGCACGGCGGGCGCGGTGATCATTCTGTGCGCGGCGGCTGGCGCGATTGCAGCGCGCGAAGCGGCCGCGGCCCGATCCGTCGCACCGGCTGAACCGAGCGCGCCCCCAGCGCAAACGCCGTAAACCCGGTCGGGAAGAGTGGCGCAAAGGCGGGGTCCTCGACGTCGAGCCCGCCAGCATAGGCGCCAAAAGCGGGCAAGATCAGCCGCTTGTCGTCCGCCGCAAAACACCGCCGCCGCACCCGCCGGCCATAGGCGCTGACCGCAACGGCTGGATGCAAATGCCCAGCAATCTCTGCCCCAACAAACGCCGCGCGCGGGGCATGGGTCAGCGTCACACCCTCAAGGACCATCTCTTCGGCAGCCGCCCCGTGCAAATCGGCGGGCAACAGCGGATCATGATTGCCAGCGATCCACGTAAACGCGCTTTGCCGCGTCAGCGCCAACAGGCGCGCACGCGCCGCCTCTGGCAGCCGCGCAAACCCCTCCCCGTCATGGAATGCATCGCCCGCCACCACGATGCGCCGAGGCTGCAGGGCAGCTATCTCGGCCGCCAGTCGGTCGAGCGTTGCGAGGCTATCAAAGGGCGGCAGAAATTGACCCGTTCGGGCGGCGTAATGCGAGCCCTTTTCCAAATGCAAATCCGCAACAATCAGGAGGCTTTGATCAAGCGCGTAAGCCGCCCCTGATGGGCGCAGCTCCAGATTCAACGCGCCAAGCGCCAGAGAACATGATCGCGCCGCAATAGTCGGCAAATTGGGCATCGAGTCACAAAAAATGAAGCGGGCAAGCAGAACTCGCGCTGATGCTTCCTGGTCGCGACGCAGATCCAATGCAAGCCCTTCAAGAAGATTGCATCCGCGCGGCGAATCGCTACGCCCGCGCTCTATGCTCACTCTTTCCGCCTCCGGGCCGCGATTGCTGATCGATACGCTGATGGCGTCGTTATCGGCCGATGAATTTCTGCCGCTGCTGGCGGTCACCGCCCAGGAGCTCGATCGGCGTGTGTGGCGGCTGGAGGCGTTGGTCGCCGACACCGACGCGGCCGCGATCATCGCCGCTGCGATCGCCGCGCAAGCGCCCGACCTGGTGCTGCAACAAGCCGCTTTGCCGGACGCCGATTGGGTCGCCCATTCGCTCGAAGGCCTGCCGCCGGTGCGGGCCGGCCGCTTTGTGGTGTTTGGCGCGCATGCAGAGGGGCTCGCCCCGCGCGGCGCCGTGCCGATCCGCATCGAAGCGGGCGAGGCCTTTGGCACCGGCCATCACGGCACCACTTGGGGCTGTTTGATGGCGCTCGAAGCGATCGCCCGCCAGCGACGCCCCAGGCGCGTGCTCGACCTCGGCGCCGGCGCTGGCGTACTGGGAATCGCCGCCGCCAAGCTCGGCGCCGACGCGATCGCCACCGACATCGATCCACGCGCAATCATCGTCGCCCGCGAGAACGCCGCCCGCAATAATGTCCGATTGCGTTGCCTGACCGCCGCCGGCTTGGCTGAGGCGAGCCTGCCCCGCGCCGAGGCCTTTGATCTGATCTTCGCCAATATCCTGATGCGACCGTTGATCGGGCTGGCCGAGGCATTGGCGCAAGCGCTCGCCCCCGAGGGCGACCTCGTGCTGTCGGGTCTGTTGGTCGAACAAGAACCGCTGGTCCGCGCCGCTTATGGCCAGCGCGGGTTGGTCCTTCGCCAACGCCTGCGCCGCGAAGGCTGGCTGACGTTGCATTTGCGCAAACCGTCGCGCGAGGGCGAAGCGCAAAGCCTCTAAGCGATGATATTGGCCTCCTCGAAGCTCAAGCGCGGCAGGCGCGGAAACACATGCTCATCCGTGCCATGGCCGATATTGCAGAGGAAATTCGACCGCCAGGTCTTGGTGCGCTCATCGCCGGCAAAGAATTCGCGATCAACGCCGTCTTTATTAAAGCCGGACATCGGCCCACAATCGAGCCCTAAACTACGCGCCGCCAGCATCAGATAAGCGCCCTGCAACGTTCCATTGCGCATGCCATGCTCGGCCGCCGCTTCCGGCGATGAAAACCAGTCGCGCGAGCCCGGATTATGCGGAAACAATTGCGGCATTTTCTCATAAAACGCCATGTCGATGGCGATGATCACGCACCAGGGCGCCGCCATGGTCTTGTCGACATTGCCGGGCGCCAGCAAGGGTTTCAGCCGCTCTTTGGCTTGCGGCGAACCGATCCAATAAAACCGCGCGGGCGAATTGTTGGCCGAGGTCGGCCCCATCCGCGCAAGATCATAGACCGCGCGCACCAGGGTCTCGGGCACGGGATCGGACGTCCAGGCATTGCGCGTGCGGGCGGTCCGAAAAACCTGGTCGAGCGTTGCATCGGTCAAAGGCTGCATGACGAATCCTCTTCGAGGGGCAAAAGCTTGGGAGGGCATAAAGCGCGCCGCGATCGGCGGCAATCGCTCCTCGCGCGCAAGATTTGTTCCTCGAAAGAAATCTGCTGCAGCAAGATTGCCGGGTTGATCCCTTTCGGCAGCCGGCTTGACAAATGCGCCGCGCTGCTGCGCCTGTCGCCCCATGTCGACGCGCGCCGCGCCATCGCCGCCTTTGGCCGCTTCTGCCGAACAGGCCAAACTCGCCCAGCTGGCGGCGCGTTTGTCGATTGCGGCGGCCATCCTGCTTATCTGCATCAAAGGCGGGGTGTATTCGGTTGCCCAATCGGCCAGCTTGTTCGCGTCCCTGATTGATTCGGGGCTGGACCTTGCCGCCTCGATCCTGACGCTGATCGCCGTCCGCTTCGCCGCCAAGCCGCCCGACGACAATCATGGCTTTGGCCATGGCAAGGCCGAGGCAATGGCGGGTCTGTTTCAATCGGGCCTGGTTTTTGCCGGCGGCCTTGCCTGCGCGATCGATGCAATCCAGCACGCTATCACGCCGCAGGACCTCGCGCGGCTCGATTGGGCGCTGGGCGCCATGCTCGCCTCGATCCTGATCACGGGCCTCTTGGTCGCCGCGCAGACCCTGATCTTGCGCCGCATCAATAGCCTCGCCATCGCGGGCGACCGAGCCCATTATTTGACCGATTTTTTGAGCAATGGCGCGGCCCTGATCGGGCTTGGGCTTGCCGCGATTGGGTTTGGCTGGGCCGATCCGCTGGCCGGGCTCGCGGTCGGGCTCGGGCTGATCTGGACGGCGATTGGGCTTGGGCGCGAGACGATCGATCATCTGATGGATCACGAAATGGCCGAAGCCGATCGGGCCCGCATCTTCGAGATCGTCCGCGCCGAAACGGGCGTCATCGCGGCGCGGCGCTTGCGCACCCGGCTCTCCGGCCCTGACCAGCATATCGACCTTATCGTCGCGCTCGACCCGACCGCGTCTTTACAGCAGGCCGATGCGATTCTGGGCGCGTTGACTGAGCGGCTGCAAGCCGCCTTCCCGCGCGCCGACATCGCCCTTGCGCCGGCCCCGGCGACGGCGGCGGACGTGGCTGCCGGATGAGCGCCGCCGACCTGCTCTTAACGGACCTACGCGCCGAAGCCGCAGCGCTCGGCTTTGACGCTTTGCGCATCGCCAATGCGCGCGCCGCCTGGCCCGCCGCCGCGCGCCTTGCAGAATTTCTCGACGATGGCCGCCATGGCGAGATGGCCTGGATGGAGCGCCCCGCCCGCGCCCATCCGCGCGCGCTCTGGCCAGAGGCGCAAAGCGCCATCATGCTCGGCATGAATTACGGGCCCGACGAGGACCCGCTCACCGCGCTCGACCGCCGCGATTGCGGAGCGATTTCGGTCTATGCCCGCCATCAGGATTATCACGACATCATCAAGCCCAAGCTGAAAAGCCTTGGCCGCTGGCTCGCCGCCCGCACCGGCGCCGAGCTGAAAGTCTTTGTCGACACCGCGCCCTTGATGGAAAAGCCGCTCGCGGCCCGCGCCGGCCTCGGCTGGCAAGGCAAGCACACCAATCTCGTCTCGCGCGCATTTGGCTCATGGCTGTTTCTTGGCGCGATCCTGATCGCGCTTCCCTTGCCGGCCGATGCGCCGGAGGATGATCATTGCGGCTCTTGCAGCGCCTGCCTTGCCATTTGCCCGACCAATGCTTTTCCCGCCCCGTACCAGCTCGACGCGCGGCTGTGCATTTCCTATCTCACGATCGAGCATAAGGGGCCCATCCCCCTCGATTTGCGACCAAAGCTCGGCAACCGGATTTACGGCTGCGATGATTGTTTGGCGGTCTGCCCGTGGAACAAATTCGCCCAAACCGCCGCGCAAGCCAAATTGCGCGCCCGCGCCGATTTGAACGCCCCGCCGCTCGCAGCCCTCTCCGCGCTGGATGAGTCGGGCTTTCGCGCGCTCTTCGCCGGCTCGCCGATCAAGCGCATCGGCCGCGACCGTTTCGTCCGCAATGTGCTCTACGCGATCGGCAATAGCAGCGCGGCGGACCTGGCGCCGATCGCCCAAAAATTGACCGAAGATCCCGCCCCTTTGGTGCGCGGCGCGGCGATCTGGGCCTTGTCGCAGCTGGACGCCGAGGCGTATCGCGCCTTATCGGTCGCGCGCGCGGCAGCCGAACCGGACCCCCAAATCGCCGCGGAATGGACCCATGCGCGCCAAATCATCGCCGAGCAATAAAGCCCCGCCGCACCGCCTACCGCGTCTGTGGCCCCTTGCGCTCTTTGTTATCGCCATCGCCAGCGCAGCGCCCGCCCTGTGGACGCTTGGCTATCGCTTTGCGCCGCCGCCCGCGACGTTGCTGATGGCCCAGCGCGCCGGCGAGGGTCTCGACGTCCGCCGCCGGCCCGTCGCGCTCGCCGCCATCTCGCCGCATCTCGTCCGCGCCGTCATCGCGGCGGAGGACGCCCGCTTTTGCGGCCATGCCGGCATGGATTTCGCCGAAATCGCCCGCGCCTTGCGAGAAGCCGAGCGCGGCAAGCGCTTGCGCGGCGCCTCCACCATCTCCCAACAAACCGCCAAGAACGTCTTTTTGTGGGGCGGGCGCTCCTGGCTGCGCAAAGCCATGGAGAGCTATTTCACCATCGCAATCGAGACCCTGTGGCCGAAGCGGCGGATCATGGAGGTCTATCTCAACGCCATCGAATGGGGCGATGGGATTTTCGGCGCCGAAGCCGCCGCTAAAGCCCGCTTTGGCAAAGCCGCCAAGGATCTCACCGCCCGCGAGGCTGCCCTCCTCGCTGCCGTTCTGCCCAATCCGCATAAATGGCGCGTCGACCCGCCGGGGCCGTATGTCCGCCGGCGCGCCGCGACCTTGCAAGCCCGCATGCGCGTCGTCGCCGCCGAGGGCCTTGCCGATTGCGCGCTGCCGGTTCAGCGGAAAAGCTAATCAACGCTCGGCCGATCAGCCCGGATCGGCTTCCTCCGCGCCATCTGCCCCGACCATGCCATAGCGATGCAGCTTGGTGTAAAGCCCTTGCCGGCTCAGCCCGAGCAATTCGGCCGCCGAAGCGCGATTATCGCGCGTCAGTTTCAGCGCGGCCTCGATGCAGAGCCGCTCGATAATCGTCGAGGTCTCGCTGACGATGTCCTTCAGCGCCACCCGCCCAACCAAAGCGACCAATTGCTCGGTCGATTGCGGCAGTCCGGCCGGGTCCTCCGCCGGGGCCGACCGCCGCGTCGCCGCCCGTAAGGAAAAGCCATAGACCAGCTCATCGGCCAGATCGCCGCGCGCGGCCGCCACATCGACGTCTTCGACGCCGCCATCGGCCGCCCGCACGCGGATGCTGAAGGATTTGATCGCGCCATTGCGCCGCAAATGCTCGGCCAGCACCGAGAATTCCGCCCGATTGCGGCCCAAAAACTCTTCCAGCGCGCGATTGCCTCCCGCCTGCACGGGCTCGACGATCCCCGTCAGCAACGCAAACGCGTCATTATGGCCAAGGATCTTAAACTCGGAATCCGTCGCCACGAACGCATCAGGCAACGCATTGATCGCGCTCAGCAAATGCCATTGCGCCCGCGCCTCCCCGCCGATCCACTCGGCTTGCGGATAAAGCCGCAGCACCAATTCCGCGCCGCGCGTCGCCTGCATCGCATTGGCGCGCAAGATCACCGCCGCCCCGCCGGCCCGCGTCAGCGCCTGCGCTTCAGCCGCATGGGCGATCGAGGCTTTGCCCAAAAACGCCGCCAGATCGTCGCGGTCCTCGTCGCGGAAGAAATCCAGGATCGAGCGATCGATCGCTTGCGCCGCATTTTTGCCCAGCAGGCTTTCCGCCGCCGCATTCAACGAGACGATCTTGCGCTGCGCCGTAAGGATCACGATCGCTTCCGGCGCGCTATGCAACAGCGCCCGCATGCGCCGTTCGCTGTCGCGCAGCCGCGCAAAATCCGAATCGAGCGCATGTTGCGCATCGATCAGGCGCGCCTGCAAATGCGCGATCGGTTGCAAATCCTGCGCGATCACCAGGGCGCGCTGGTCCTGCAGCGGCGTGATCAAGCAACGCATCGGCGTTGAGCGCTGACGGGTCTCCAGGTTCAGTTCGCGCCAGCGCGGCGGAGCATTGGCCGGCGCCGCCAAAGCAAGGCGCGCTTTTTCCCGACTATCGGGACTACACAGATCGAGAAAATCCCGCCCCGTCCAGGCTTCATAATCGGCTTGATCGGCGCGCAATCCATTGGCGCGCACGTTTTCCACCAGACGTTCGGCGTTGATCACCAAGCAAACATCGCCGGCCCCGCTAATTGCGGTTAGAAAGTCTTGCGGGGCAAGCCCTTGCGCAACATTAGGCGGCGTTGAGCCCCCTTCGGCAGGGCGAATGAGTGATTGGTCTGACATGAATACTTTGCCGCATAGGGAAACATCTTGCCTTTGTCACCAGCCGACCGGCGCTAATTTTCGATAAGCTGTCAATCCGCTGGCCAGAACAAACGCCTCATCGGCGGTGTCGGCGGAAAAGTCGGCGAGAAAAAGGCGGGCTGGCGCCTCGATGCCGGCCAGACCGGGGCCGCCGACCATTACGAACGCTTGCCGGTTGAGGCTCGCTTGGCGCGCCGCCGCAATCAGCCGGGTCGCTGGCTCGTGAAAGGCGCTGGAGCCGACGCTGACCCCGATCAGATCGACCCATTGACGCGAGACATGCGCGATCATCGCCGCCGGACGGGCCTGCGTCAGCACGTCGACGACCCAGCCGCCCTCTTCAAAAATTCGCCGCAGCACCGCCAAGCCAAAGCCATGCGCTTCGCCCTCGCAGGCGGCCAGCAAGAGGCGCGGCGCGTCCTCCGGCGCGGCAATCCCTTCCGGAGCCAGCAAGCGGACTTGGTTTTCAAGCCATGCAAGCCCCGCCGCGACATCCACAAAGGAACAAGAATCCTCATTCCACAGATCGCCCAAACGCCGCGCGGTCGGCGCGAACAGATCGAGCAGCACTTCGCGGACGCTGCGTTGGCGCAACGCTGTCGCGATCACCGTGGCGGCTTGCGTCCGATCGGCGCGCGCCAAGGCTTGCGCCAAGGCTTCGACCTCAAATCCCACCAAAGCGATCGCCGTCGCGCGCGTCGCGCAAGGCGGCGCGGCAAAACGCTCTTCGCCGACGCCAATACCGCGCGATCGACCCGTTTTCGTTGGCGCGCCCGGATGATCGACTCGCGCATTCCCCAATTTCGGCAGGATTTGGTCGACGACGATCGAGGTCAGCATAAACGACCGTGCGAGCGCTTGGCTGTCGGTCCCGGCGACGCCGGACGTCGCGGCGGGCCTGCGGTGGGCTGGGCGTTGCGTTATCGCGGATGCTCTCCTCCTCATTACGCAGGCGTAACGAGTTTTGCGCATCGGGCTCGACCTTTACCGGATCCGGCCCTTTGTCGGTCTATGGGGAACGCTTACGCCGCCATGACGAACGCGGCGCTGGCCTCGATGAGATCGCGCCAGACCCGTCAAGCGTGTCGGTACGATAACCAAGAACAATCGGGTTGACGACGTTCCTTTTTGTCGCAATCTCTACGCGTGTGTCATCATGATTGGACGTCATGTCGCGTTGACAAAAATCAGACGCGATTCCAGGTTGATCACACCGGACAAAGGGCGGCTCTCAACGCCCCACCGCCGGTTTTAGTGTCGTGATCGCCTCTTGGCGATCCAGCTTTTGGTCGAGGAGCTTATGCGCGACAAAGCGAGCGAACATCGCGTTTCCCGCGCGCTTTACACCGCCGAACAGCGCCGCCGGCGTGACGCCTCGCCGTGGACGATCGTGCAGGCCGTGCTCGCGCCGGTGCAATTTTTGATCTTCCTGGTCAGCCTTGTCCTGGTGCTGCGTTATCTTGTCAGCGGCGACGGCTTTGCCGCCGCAACCTGGTCGGTCGTCGCCAAGACGATTGCGCTTTACGCCATTATGATCACCGGCGCGATTTGGGAAAAAGAGATATTTGGCAAATATCTGTTTGCCGAGGCTTTCTTCTGGGAAGACGTCTTCTCGATGTTGGTGCTGGCTTTGCATAGCGCCTATTTGATCTGTGTTTTCACAAAGATCGGAACGCCGGCCCAGCAAATGGGCCTCGCCCTGGCTGCTTATCTGACCTACGTCATCAATGCCGGGCAATTCTTGTGGAAATTGCGCCAAGCGCGTCTCGAGGGCGCCGGCGCGCGCCTCTCGATGCAAGGGGCCGGCGCATGAGCTGGAGCCGCCCGCCCGCCCCCGATCTTGGCCCGCCCGCCGCCCCGCTCGGCGCCCGCCCCGCCATCCGCCC
>DHHV01000029.1:0-26964 GCA_002403455.1 Hyphomonadaceae bacterium UBA4763
CCCCCCCCCCCCCCCGCCCCCGCGGGGCGCCCGCCCCCCCCCGCGCGGGGCCGGGCGCGGGCCGTGCGGACGTCTCGACATAAAGTAAAAACCCGCCCAAGGCGGCAGCCGCAAATGCGCCCGCCAGAGCCGCCAAGAACGTCAAAAAACGCAGCGCGATTTTCATGGCGTCACAGCTTTCGCCGCAATTGCTGCAGCACGGTGACGCGCGCGGTCAGCATAGCGATTGCTCCCGCCAGCAGCGGCGCACACGCGATCGCCGCGATATCCAGCAAATCGGGCGAAAAGGATGGCAGCAGCCAGTCACGATCCGCCGCGCTTGGCCGTGTCGCTGCGATGAGAAACACGCTTGCCAAAGCCAGCACAGCCCCAAAGGCGCCAGCGCTCAGCCCCAGGCGCAAATAGCGCCACTGAAACAACCCAGCGATAAAGCCGTCGCGCGCGCCGATCAAATGCAGCGTCTCGACAACGTCGCGCCGAATGGCAAGGCCGGCCCGCGCGGCAAAGGCCACAACGCTGGCGGCCGCAAAAGCCAAAACGCCCAGCGCCCCGAACGCGACGCCGCGCACCTGGCCGGCGGCGGTCAGAACCTCTTGCGCCCAGCGGTCATGGCCATCAACTTCGCCGCGCACGTCCCGCGCGCGCATAATCTCGATCAATTGAGCCGAACTCGGGGAAGCCGACGGATCGACCTCCAACGCAATCAGGCTCGGGATCGGCGCATCCTGTGGCAAACCGCCTGCGCCAAGCCAGGGTTCGAGCAATTCGCTCAACTCGGCCTCTGAAATCACCCGCGCCTCTGTGACCCCAGGGAGAGCGCCAAAAGCCGCCGCGAGGTCGGCGATTTTCGCCGGGTCGCGCGGCTCGATGACCCGCACGGTCACGCCGGTCGACAGACCCGCTGTCCATAAACTGGCCGCGCGCCCCGCCGCCAAAGCGGCAAGGCCCGCCAAACAGGCGCAAAAGCACAAGATCATCACCACCGCGAATAAGGGCGTCTCGCGGCCGTCTTTGGCAGGGAGGATTGGCAAGGCTTTGGGCGCGTCTTTGCTCATGCCTTCTCCATCGCGCGGGCCGGTGGGCCCTCAGTCAGCGCGCCATCGGCCAAGCGAATGATCCTCGCGCCGGACTCACGCATAAAATTCACGTCATGCGAGGCGATCAAGATGGTCACCCCGCGTCGGCTTAATTCCTGAAACAATCGCAAGATTCGCCCGCTCATCTCGGCGTCGACATTGCCGGTCGGCTCATCGGCGATCAATAGGTTGGGCTTCCCAACGATCGCGCGCGCGATCGCAACGCGCTGCCGCTCTCCGCCGGAAAGACTGGGCGCGAGCGCCGCCACTTTGTCGCGCAACCCCACCCAGGTCAGCAAATCCAGCACGTCCTTGGCATAGTCTTTTGGCTTTTGTCCTGCGGCGCGCAAGGGCAAAGCGACATTATCAAAGGCGCTCAAATGATCGAGCAAACCATGTTCTTGAAACACCACGCCGATCCGGCGCCGAAGTTTATGGCGCTCCGCGCGCTTGACGCCCGCCAAGTCGCGTCCCAGCACGAAAACGCGGCCGGCGCTCGGTGGTTGGGCGAGATAAAGCAGCTGCAACAGGCTGGTTTTGCCGGCCCCGGACGGCCCCGTCAGGATCGTGAACGATCCTTGCTCGAGCCGCAGCGACAGATTGGCGAACACCGCTTGCTCACCATAGCGCACGGCAACCCGGTCAAGCTCAACGATGCCATGCGGTTGCGCCGTCATCGCCGGTCACTCCTTGCGGGGTCTGTCATGAATTTTTCACCATAACGCATCATGTTGGCGCAGCCGTGGACGGTTAATCATTTGCGGCATAATTTAACGACATGATTCGCGAAATTCTGTTTTGGACCTGATCCATGATCTTGGTTTGCCCGTCCTGTGCGACCCGGTATTTCGCCGATGATGAGTCAATTCCGCCACAAGGGCGTCAGCTGCGCTGTGCGGCTTGCGCGCATTCGTGGTTCTTCCAACCCGAATTAGTGCTGCAATCAGGCGAAACCACGGCGCGCGTCGGCGAAACCCGCGGTGAGGCCCCGCCCGCGCCGAATGAACTTACCCGCGAACGCGTTGAGCGCGCCCGCAAAGCGTTGGCAGCCGCACAACCTCATGCGAACTATCGCGCCGCCCAGGCTGAACGCCGTCGTCGCCAGCAAATCGCCGCCGCCTTGGGGGGATGGGGCGCGAGCGCCTTGATCTTTGGTCTTGCGATTGGCGGCGCCATTGTGTTTCGCGGCGACATCACCCGCGCCTGGCCACAAACCGCCTCGGCCTATGCGGCGGTTGGTCTGCCGGTCAACACGTTTGGTCTTAGCTTCGCCGATATCGAGGCCGAACGGCGCTTTGAAGGCGAGACCCCGATCTTGCGCGTCACCGGCCTCGTTAAGAACGACCAAGACAAAGCCCACCCAATCGCGCCCATTCGCCTTTTATTGCGCGGGGAGAACGGCGAATTGCTGCGTGAAGCGCCCGTCACGCCCGCTTCGCCGATCGCGCCGCCGAAAAGCGCCGTCAGTTTTGCGATCGAGCTGATAGACCCGCCGCTCAGCGCCTTTGATTTCGCGATCCGCTTTGCCCATGCGGGACCGGCGGCGGCCGCTGCCCCAACAACCGACCTAGCGCCGGAAGATCTCAACGCGGCTCCGCTCGTCCCCGATTCTGGATCGGCTGACGCGACCTTGACGCCGGCCGTCGTCGAAGCCGCAACGTCGGAGCCGGCCGACTTTGGCAATGGTCCAGCGCCAAATCCATGAGCGGTGAGGCGTCCGGCGCGCCGCCGATCCGGACGGTTTACACCGTCGAGGACATCGCCAAAGCCGTTGACGACCTGGCGAACCAATTGGCGCCGATACTTGACGACACCTGGGTCGCAGTCGCGCTTTTACTTGGCGCAACGCCTTTCGCCGCTGACCTTATCCGCGCGCTGGCGCGCCGCAATATCCATGTTCGTTTCGACGCTTTGTGGCTTGAAAGCTATCGCGACGCCCGCGAAAGCTCCGGTCGCGTCGTCGTGCGGGCGGATTTATCGCGCAGCGTCGAAAACCGCCCGGTGCTGATCCTCGATGAGATTTTCGACAGCGGCCGAACGCTGGCTTACGCCAAGGCCCACATCCGCGCCAAAGGCGCAGCCAAAGCAATTTCAACAGCGTTGATCGTCAAACCGGAAGCCGCGGGCGCCGACCGCCCCGATCTCTGGGCCTTTGAAGCGCCGAACGCCTTCCTGGTCGGTTATGGGATGGACGACGCCGGCAAATGGCGCGGTCTGCCATATATTGGGGCGTTGGAGACCTAACCCGCCGACCTTGGCGCAATAACAGGGTCCGTTTCACCAAGAGCTGGATCCGCCCTGTGAGAACGAGCGGTCAGTTCTTATAGGATGACCGCAAGGCGTGATCGCCACCCGACGGCTGTTCAAAAAAAGCGCTCACATTCGGATGCGAAACCGGCTCTCCCGATTGATCGGGAAGCAAATTCTGTTCGCTCACATAAGCAACATAATGGGTCGACCCATTCTCGGCCAGTAAATGATAAAAGGGCTGATCCTTTTGCGGGCGCAGCTCTTCGGGAATGGATTCATACCATTCTTGTGTATTGGCAAATTGCGGATCAACGTCAAAAATGACGCCGCGAAACGGGAACAAGCGGTGCCGCACGATTTGTCCAATCGAGAATTTTGCGGACCGAACGGCCATGGCTCAAAAGTTCCTTCGAGCCCAAGATGGAGGTGGCGTATCGACTCCATCGGGGCCACTGAGAAAATATGTCGCAGGGGCGTTGATAACAAGGCAACGGCGTCAGAAACCGCCGTTTCCGCCATCACACTTGCAATAACGCACTTGTTAAACCCAATTCGTCAAGGAAACGTGATCGATCTGTCGCAGCATATTTAACAGCCTGTTGAAGTCGCCCACTGGATGTCGCCGCCCGCTTTCACGCCAGTTCAAGGTCCCTTGCGTCGCGACGGAAGCTGTTTCGCAGCGATTGATCTCGGCAGCAATAATTGCCGATTGCTGATAGCGACGCCATCGGATCGGCATTTCCGAATCCTCGATTCGTTTTCGCGGATTGTCCGTTTGGGTGAAGGACTGGCGGCGAGCGGCCAGATCAGTGAAGCAGCGATCACGCGCGCCTGTGCGGCTTTGTCCATTTGCGCCAGAAAAGTTGCCGCCCATCGCGTAATCGGCGCGCGCTACATCGCCACGCAAGCCTGCCGGATCGCGCGAAATGGCGCCGCGGCATTGGAAAGAATTGAAGCCGTATCCGGACTGAGCTTTGAGATCATTGACGCCGCCGAAGAAGCGCGCCTGAGCGTCGACGCCTGCCTCGACCTGGCTCGGTCTGATGTCGACCATTTACTCGTCTTGGATATTGGCGGCGGCTCGACGGAACTTGCCTGGGTGGAGCTGCGCAATCAAAATAAATCTGCTCAACGCCGACGCAGCGGGACCATCGTAAAATGGATGTCGTTGCCGATCGGCGTTGTGACCTTGGCCGAACGCTACCCGGAAACCACGCCGCATCATGTCTGGTTTCAGCAGATGCAAGAAGAAATTCTCGCGGCGCTCAACGACTTTGACGCCGATCGCGCCATCCATACCGCTTTCGCGCAAGGACGCGCGCAATTGATCGGGACGTCTGGCGCCGCCACCAGCCTCACCGCCATTGCGCTCGGCTTGCGGCGTTATGAGCGCCGGCGGGTGGACGGGCGGATCATGCAAATCAGCGATTTGCGCCAAGCGATCGCCGATTTGGCGGCGTTGGGACCGTTTGGGCGCATGGCCAATCCGTGCATCGGGCAGGGCCGCGCCGATCTCGTTCTGCCGGGCGCGGCGATTTTGTCCGCATTGATGGAGGCGTTCGCGGCGGTCGAAATCTGCGTCGCCGATCGCGGATTGCGCGAAGGCTTGCTGTTATCGATGATGTATGGCTCAGACCCAAATTGATGACCGAGCCGCCCGCTGCCGACCCGCCGAGACGACGGCGCCAGAAATGGACCGAAGACGACAAAGGCGGCGCGCGCGCATCGCCAGAACGGCTGCGCAGCGCCAAGACGCGGACAGCCTCTTCGCAGCGTTGGCTGGAACGACAATTAAACGACCCATATGTGCAGCGCGCCCAAGCCGCCGGCTATCGTTCGCGCGCCGCTTATAAGCTGATGGAACTCGACGACCGGTTTCGGTTCGGGTTTGCCGACGCCCGGGTTATCGACCTCGGCGCAGCGCCCGGCGGCTGGGCGCAAGTGGCGCTGCAACGCGGCGCCAAGGCCTTGGTGGGCGTTGATTTGCTCGACATCGAGCCGCTGGCCATGGCGCATTTTATGAAGGGCGATTTCACCGACCCGGACGTCGCCATAAAATTGCGCGCAGCTCTGGGGGCCGCGCCGGACATCGTCTTATCGGATATGGCCGCCAACACCACCGGCCACGCGCAAACCGACCATTTGCGCACCAGCGCGTTGCTGGAGGCGGCTGCGGTATATGCCCTGGAGAACTTGGCCGCAGGCGGTCGGTTTTGCGCCAAAGCCTTCCTCGGCGGCGCCGAAAAAGACGTCTTGGCGATGTTAAAGGGCCGTTTCGAGGTCATCCGCCACGCCAAACCGCCCGCCAGCCGCAAAGAAAGCCCAGAGATCTACCTCGTCGCGCTCGGTTTTCGCGGCCGATGAACCCTGATCGTCCGAGCGTCAGCGTCATCATTGTGAATTACAATGCGGGGGCTTTTCTGCAGCGATCCGTCGATTCGCTCGCTGCTCAGGAAGATCGCGATTTCGAGCTGATTATCGTTGATAACAATTCGACCGACGGCTCAATCGAAGCCGTTCGAACCGACGCCACGCCACAGACGCGCGTCTTGCGGCAACCGCGCAATCTGGGGTTTGCCGCCGCCAATAATCTCGCCGCCCGTGAAGCGCGTGGGGAATGGTTGGCGCTGCTCAATCCCGACGCCTTTGCTGCGCCCGATTGGCTGGCGCGGTTTCGCCATCTACGCAGTCATTTTCCGCAAGGAAAAAGCTTTGCCTCTGCGCAATTCAACGCCGAGGACCCGCAAATCCTCGACGGCGCCGGCGATGCCTATTGCCTGTTCGGCTTTCCCTGGCGCGGCGGCTTCGGGCGCCCGGCCCGCGAATTGCCGCCGCAAGGTTTTTGCTTCAGCGCCTGCGGTGCCGGCGCATTTTACGAACGCGACCTGTTCCTTACGATAGGCGGGTTTGATGAGGCGTTTTTCTGTTATTGCGAAGACGTCGATCTCGGTTTTCGTCTGCAATTAGCGGGGTTTGATTGTGTTTTCGACCCCGTTTTACGCATTGATCACGTCGGTTCCGGCGTTTCGGGCCAAATGAGCGCGTTTTCGACCTTTCACGGGGCGCGCAATCGGGTGTGGGCCTATGTCAAATCCATGCCGATAATGTTGTTGGTGCTGACCCTGCCCGGGCATATGGCCTTGACGCTCTACGTTTTGGCGCGGAACGCCTTCACGCCGCGCTTTTGGCCAATGGCGCGCGGGCTGGCGGCAGGCGTTACGAAGGCCACAGCCATGCGCCAGAAAGGCCAATCCAATCGGCGCGCGCGGCGCATATCCTTGTGGCAATTGGCGCGGCGATTTGCTTGGAACCCCTGGCGGATGAGCGCGCGCAAACCTCATGTCCGCATGTTTTCAGATCAATGAGTAGCCACGAATGACGGTCGAAGTAAAAATCATCGACGCTTTGGCAAAGAAAGGCCCGCTGCTGGGCAAAGAATTGCATGCGCTGTTGCCGGCGGAAAGCTATCTTGCCTTGTGGCAAGCTTGTTTCACCAGCCAGTCCATCCAATTGTCATTTTTTTCACGCTATTATTTGCGATATGACATCACGCGAGAAGACCAAGTGCGCTTAAGCCCATCCATATTGCGTGATTTTTTATCGTTTACATTGATGTCTTTGCCCGGCCAGCGCGATCTCGTCATCGAGCGCCAGGCGACCCTTAGCAACACCCATCGCGAAATCAGCATGTGGAAAATTGCCATCGCCACCAATGTGCTGACGACGGTCTTGTCGACCTTGCCGGCATCGAGCCAGGCATTGTTCTGCGCTTTTATCGCCGGCGATCTTGCTTATTTCCTCGGTCATTCCGAGCCGCGCGAGGTCGAAAGTATTGGCGAGCAAGTAAGCGGGTCAGACATTGACATCATCATTCTCCATGATGAGGCGCCGGCCGCAGATATCCAAAAAGTTGACGCCTTAATGACCCGACAGAAGTCTTATTACCTTCGCCATCCGTCCTTTCGGCAAGAAATCGACTTTATTTGCAAGAGCAAACATAAAATGTATGATCAATTTCATTATGCGACGATCCACGAGAAGATCGCCAGCAAGATTGCCTATGAATCGATTTTTCTGGCGGGATCGGTCGCGCTTTACGCCGAAGTCAAAGACCGCATGCAGTCCTCTGGCGTAAATCGGCTGATCGAAATGGACTTCGAGCATGGCTTGCTCGATCGCAAAACCGCCATGAAACGGTTGCTCAACGCCGATCCAACTGCGCTCGATCGCGAAATGGAATCATTGTTTTTCTTTTCGCAGGAACGGGTGGAGTTTTCTTGACAAAAGCCGACGAACTTGCATTTCGCCACCGGACCCTGGCGTTGATTAGAGAAATAAGATGCAATTCATTGATTTACACGCTCAACGCCAACGCCTTGGCGGCAAGATCGAAGCCGCCATTCAGCGGGTTCTCGACAGCGGCCAATTCATTCTTGGGCCCGAAATTGTACAACTTGAGCAGGACTTGGCGCAATTTGCGGGCGCCAAACACGCTTTGACCTGCGCCAACGGCACCGATGCGCTGGCCCTCGCGCTGATGGCGATCAATGTGCAGGCAGGCGATGCGATTTTTTGCCCGTCCTTCAGTTTTTGCGCGACCGCCGAGATCATTCCCTGGTTTGGCGCGGAACCCGTTTTTGTCGACATCGATCGCCAGACTTATTTGATGGATGAAGCGCATCTCGATGCGACCATCGCCGCAACCTTGGCCGACAAGCGCCTGCGGCCTAAAGCAATCATTGGCGTCTGTTTATTTGGCCAAACGCCCGACTACGCCACCCTGCGCCAGATCGCCGATCGTTATGGCCTCGCATTGATCGCCGACAATGCGCAAGGCTTTGGCGCGACGCGGCATGGCCGCCATCCCGCCGCCGATGCGCATCTTGTCACCACCAGCTTTTATCCGGCCAAACCGTTGGGCTGCTATGGCGACGGCGGCGCGGTGCTGACCAATGATGCGGCGATGGCCGAGGTGATCGACAGTTTGCGCGTCCATGGCAAAGCGACCGCCGCCGATCTGCGCGGCCAAACCTTTGAGCACGATCCGAAATATCTCAATTTCCGCATTGGCATGAATTCACGATTGGACGCCCTTCAAGCCGCCATATTGCGCGAAAAGCTCGCCATCTTCGCCGACGAGATCGACGCCCGTCAGGACGTCGCTGATACTTACGCCCAGCGGTTGCGCGGTGTGGTATCGGGGATTCCAACACTGGCGAACGGGGCGCGCTCGACCTGGGCGCAATATACAATCGAGCATCCCGATCGCGATGCCTTGCGCAAGCACCTAGCAAGCCGGGGGATTCCAACAGCCGTCTATTATCCGGCCCCGCTGCACCGCAGCCCGGCCTTCGCCCATTACGGGCAAGGCCCCGGCGGCTTGCCGCATACGGATCATGCCGCTGAACGAGTGTTATCTTTGCCCATGCACGCGTATCTATCGGCAACCGACCAAAACGCCATCATCGAAGCAATCGACGCTTTTCAACCAGATCGCCGTTTGTAAACGCCGCCGGTCAAATACCGCGTGGATCAAGCCGCCGCCCTTTTTCGCGCGGGCGGCGGTCACTCTTGACCTTTTTCACCCGCCCAAAGCGTCTTTGAGCGATTTCCCGGGGCGAAACCGCGCCCGTTTGCCAGCCGGCACATGCATGGGCTCTTGCGTTCGCAGATTGCGCGCAACCCGCTCTTTGGTTTCGACAACGTCGAACACGCCAAAGCCGGCAATTCGTACTTCATCGTCGCCTTTGAGCGCTTCGAGGAGCGTGTCAAACACCGCCTCGACGGCCTCGGCCGCCTGCGCCGTTTTCAACCCTGTCCGTTTGGCAACCTGATCAGCAATATCACTCCGGTTCATTTTGGCCTCCCCAATTTGGCGTTTAGATAAAGCGCGGCTCAGGCATTCCTTTCGACGCGGGTCGAGTGCTACCTGAGTCCGCACCTTAAGCTAAGCCTTTCTTTTTAATGAGGGAAGCCGATTTCGTTATCCCGAAGGTCGTCCGAATGCGGAAATTTCAATTTTGCCTCTTCCTCTGCGCCCCAGGGGATCGGGGTCAAGGACCGCGTCAACGCCCGCGCCAAAACCTCTTCCACCGTCGCAACAGGGATGATCTTAAGCTGTTGTTTGACGTTCTCAGGTATTTCCGTCAAATCCTTCTCGTTCTCTTGTGGAACCAGCACGATCTGTATGCCGCCGCGCAAGGCCGCCAATAACTTTTCTTTCAAACCGCCGATCGGCAGGACGCGACCGCGCAACGTCACCTCGCCGGTCATGGCGACATGACGGCTGACGGGCGCGCCCGTCAGCACCGAGACGATCGCGGTCACCATTGCAATGCCGGCCGACGGCCCATCTTTCGGCGTTGCGCCTTCGGGCACGTGCACATGGATGTCGGTTTTCGGGAACACGGCCGGCGACACGCCAAATTGCGGCGCCCGCGATTGCACATAGGCATGGGCGGCCTGGATCGATTCCTTCATGACGTCGCGAAGATTACCTGTCACCATCGTCCGACCGCGACCGGCCATCTGCACCGCTTCGATCGTCAAGAGATCGCCGCCGGTCTCCGTCCATGCGAGCCCAGTGACGACGCCGATCTGATCTTCGCCATCGGCCTCGCCATAACGGAATTTCCGAATGCCGGCGAATTCGCCCAGATTAGCGGACGTAATTTGCACAGCTTCGGCCTTTTGCTGCGAAATTTTGCGGACCGTTTTGCGCGAAATATTGGCGATCTCGCGCTCAAGATTGCGCACGCCCGCCTCGCGGGTATAATACCGCACGAGATCAATCAACGCGGTATCTTCGATCGTGAGCTCGCCGTCTTTGACGCCATGCGCCTCATATTGCTTCGGGATCAGATGGCGCCGGGCAATGCCGAGCTTTTCTTCTTCCGTATAGCCCGCAATGCGGATGACCTCCATGCGGTCGAGCAAAGGCTGCGGCATGTTCAAGCTGTTAGCCGTCGTGATGAACATCACGTCCGACAAATCGTAATCCAGCTCGAGATAATGGTCATTGAAGGTCGAGTTCTGTTCAGGATCAAGCACTTCAAGCAACGCTGCTGAGGGATCGCCGCGATAATCAAAGCCCATTTTGTCGATTTCATCGAGCAAGAACAGCGGGTTGCCGCTTTTGGCCTTCTTCAGCGATTGGATAATGCGCCCCGGCATTGAGCCAATATAGGTGCGACGGTGACCGCGAATTTCGGCCTCGTCGCGCACCCCGCCTAACGAGACGCGCACGAAATCACGCCCGGTCGCCCGCGCGATCGATTTGGCCAGCGAGGTTTTGCCAACGCCCGGCGGCCCGACCAAGCACAGGATAGGCCCGCGCATTTTATCGGTGCGGATCTGTACGGCGAGATATTCCAGAATGCGTTCTTTGACCTTTTCCAGGCCATAATGATCGTCATCCAGAACGGTCTCGGCGGCGCTCAAATCCTTGCTGAGCGTCTTTTTCGCGCCCCAGGGAAGCGTCAAAATCCAGTCAAGGTAATTGCGCACCACCGTCGATTCGGCCGACATTGGGCTCATCTGCCGCAATTTTTTCAGCTCGGCCTCGGCCTTGGCGCGCGCTTCCTTTGGCAAAGGCGCGCTGGCGATGCGTTCTTCGAGTTCTTTCAACTCATCGCGCAATTCATCATTTTCACCGAGCTCGCGCTGGATCGCCTTCATCTGCTCGTTGAGGTAATATTCGCGCTGGGTCTTTTCCATTTGGCGGCGCACGCGGCTGCGAATTTTGCGTTCGACCTGCAAAACGCCGATTTCGCCTTCCATCAGCCCGAAGACGCGCTCCAGTCGCTCGGTGACGTCGGTCAATTCGAGCACGGCCTGCTTGTCCGGCAATTTGGCGGCGACTTGCGAGGCAACGGCATCCGCCAGCCGGCCAAGATCGGAGATTTGCGCCAAGCCCGCGATCGTCTCCGGCGCAATCTTGCGGTTGAGCTTGGCGTAGGCTTCAAATTGCTCGACCACGGCCCGCGCCAAGGCGGCGCTGTCATCGGCTGCAGCGGGAACGTCTTCGACCTGCTCGCACTCGGCTTCGAAATAGGGGTCGGTTTTGACGTAGCCAACGATGCGGGCGCGGGCGACGCCCTCGACCAGCACTTTCACCGTGCCGTCCGGCAATTGCACCATTTGCAGAATTTTGGCGACCGAACCGACCGTGAAAAGCTCTTCGGCTTCCGGTTCATCGGCGGCCGGGTCCTTCTGCGCAACCAATAATAATTGCTTTTCGGCCGAGGCGACTTTTTGCAGGGCCTTTACCGACTTCTCGCGACCGACAAACAACGAGACGGGGATTCCAGGAAACACGACGATGTCCCGTAGCGGCAACACCGGCAATGTAACGAGATTTGGCATAGTTTGCTCCAACGAGGGCCCATCCAGGCGCCCTCGGCTGCGAAGGCCGGTCGGAATGGACCAGCCACCTGCCAACCGATGTGGCCAATTGCGTCGCCGGGTTCAAGTCGCTGGGCCGAAATATCCGACAGCGGCTCATGAAACCTCTTAACATGCCGGCGGAACGCCAAGCAACGCGGCGACAATCGATATTGGCGCATAGATCAAAGGAACGCCGTCACAGCGTTTTCACTGTATTTTTCTGTCAAGAACTCGAAAAAGTCGAACCGGCGATGTCAGCTGATCAGGACGCCGTTGCGCCTTTGTCATTGCGGCGTTCAGAATAGATCAATAAGGGCGCGCCGCGCCCTTCGATCACTTCGCCGTTGATCACGACTTCTTCGACACCATTCAGGCCCGGCAGGTCAAACATGGTTTCGAGCAACACCCCTTCCAGGATCGAGCGGAGGCCGCGAGCGCCGGTTTTCCGCGCGATCGCACGCCGTGCGACAACGCGCAGCGCCTCATCAGTGAAGGTCAACCGCACGCCTTCCATGTCGAACAACTTTTGATATTGCTTGACCATGGCGTTTTTCGGCTCAACGAGTATCTGCACTAACGCTGCTTCATCAAGGTCTTCGAGTGTCGCAATGACCGGCAAGCGCCCGATGAATTCCGGAATCAGCCCGAATTTCAACAGATCGTCCGGTTCCAATTCGCGCAGCACGTCGCCCTGACGGCGGTCATCGGGGTCTTTGACGGTGGCGCCAAAGCCGATCGAGGTGCCCTTGCCGCGGCTCGCAATGATTTTCTCCAACCCCGCAAAGGCGCCGCCGCAGATGAACAAGATATTGGTCGTGTCGACCTGCAAAAATTCTTGTTGCGGATGCTTGCGCCCGCCCTGCGGCGGCACGCTGGCTATGGTGCCTTCCATGATTTTCAGCAGCGCCTGCTGAACCCCTTCGCCTGACACATCGCGCGTGATGGAAGGATTATCCGATTTGCGGCTGATTTTATCGACTTCGTCAATATAAACGATGCCGCGCTGGGCGCGCTCGACGCTATAATCGGCCGCTTGAAGCAATTTCAAGATAATGTTTTCGACGTCCTCGCCGACATAACCGGCTTCCGTCAGAGTCGTCGCATCCGACATCGTGAACGGCACGTCGATGATGCGGGCCAGCGTTTGGGCGAGCAAGGTCTTGCCGCACCCGGTCGGTCCAACCAACAAGATATTGGACTTGGAGAGCTCCACCTCGCCGCTGCGACTGGCGTGGTTCAAGCGCTTGTAATGATTATGCACGGCAACCGCGAGCACGCGCTTGGCGTGATCTTGGCCGATCACATAATCGTCCAGCACCGACTTGATCTCGCGCGGAGTCGGCACGCCGCCATTCTTCGTTGGTTTGAGCGCCGCTTTGTTCTCTTCGCGGATGATATCCATGCACAATTCGACGCATTCATCACAGATGAAGACCGTCGGACCGGCGATAAGTTTGCGCACTTCGTGCTGGCTCTTGCCGCAAAACGAGCAATAGAGCGTATTCTTCGAGTCGCCGCCTGAAGCGCTTTTCGTCATTGTTGCTCCCACGCAAACCGACACACCCTGCCGGTCTGCGATTTCCGCGCCGCTCCGGATCGGCCTCGTCCGAAAACGGCAGCAAAAACGTCCAACGCCTCAAGAGGAGGCCTTGGCGTCCGTTTCACATAAGCGACGCCAGCATTGGCGCCAAGACCTTGCCAAATTCTTGCCGAACTTGGCGGACTTCAAAAGTCCACCCCGCATTGGATCACAGCTGCGCTTCTGACGCAATGCTTGCGGCTAAGTCTGCTTCATCCCATCGCGAGTCGCGCAGAAGAATGAGGCGATTCATCTGCTGATCGCCGCCATGGCCGCGCGCGAAGTTATTTCGGCGCCTCGGTCAAAGCGCGTTTTTCAAAGACCTGATCAACCAGGCCAAATGCTTTGGCTTCTTCGGCTGTCATGAAATGGTCGCGGTCGAGCGTGCGCTCGATCACGTCATAGGTTTGGCCGGTGTGCTTGACGTAGATCTCGTTGAGCCGCTTTTTGGTGGCGATGATGTCTTCGGCGTGGCGAGCGATGTCAGAGGCCTGGCCGCGGAACCCGCCCGAAGGCTGATGGACCATCACCCGCGCATTTGGCAAGCAAATCCGCATGGACGGCGCGCCCGCCGCCAGCAGCAGCGAGCCCATCGACGCCGCCTGCCCGATGCACACGGTCGACACGGGCGAGCGGATATATTGCATCGTGTCATAGATCGCGAGGCCCGAGCTGACGACGCCGCCCGGCGAATTGATATACATGGAGATTTCGCGCTTCGGATTTTCCGATTCGAGGAACAGCAATTGCGCGGTCACGAGGCTCGCGACCGAATCCTCGATCGGGCCGACCACGAACACAATCCGCTCTTTCAGCAACCGCGAAAAGATGTCGTAGGCGCGTTCGCCCCGGCTGGTTTGCTCGACCACCATCGGCACGAGATTAAACATCGTCATCGGGTCGGTCATCGAACTATCCTTTTTGGCCACTCACGCGCATGCGACGGGCATTTTTCGCCCATGCCATTAGAGATGGCGCTTTCTGGTCCGAAAAGAAAGCGCTGCGATCGGACGCAATCGCGGTTTTTTCGGTTAAGCCGGATCCTCGGCGAACAATTCGTCTTTGGGAACCAGACGATCGGTCAAGGTCGAGCTCGCAATCACCGAGTCAACTACCTTTTCCTCGAAGATCGGCGCGCGCAATTGCGCCAAAGCTTCAGGGTTTTTTCGATAAAAATCAACAATCTTCTTTTCCTGGCCCGGATATTGCCGGGCCTGCGCGCTCATCGCTTGGGCAACCTCGTCATTGGTCACCATGACGCCGCGGCGTTGACCGATCTCGGCCAGCACAAGTCCCAGCCGAACCCGCCGCTCGGCAATCTTGCGATATTCGCTTTGCAGCGTCGCTTCGTCCTTGTCTTGGTCTTCCGGCGCGATTTCGCCGCGATCGAGGTCGGCTTTGATTTGCGCCCAAATCTGCTGGAACTCGGCCTCCACCATGCGGCCGGGCAGGTCAAAGCTATGGGCGCCGTCCAAATGGTCGAGCAGTTTGCGCTTCAGCTTCAATCGCGATTGCGCTTTGCGCTCATTGTCGATCTTGCGTCGCATCGCGTCGCGCAGATCGCCGATATTTGGGAAGCCGAACCGGCTAGCAAAGGCGTCGTCAAATTCAGCCGCCACCGGCGATTTGACCTCTTTCACCGTCACCGAAAAAACAGCGTCCTTGCCGGCAAGATGGGCGCTCGGATAATCCGTTGGAAACGTGACCTCGACGCGGCGCTCTTCACCCGCCGCAGCGCCCGTCAATTGGGCCTCAAAACCCGGAATGAACGAGCCCGATCCCAATACAAGCGGCGCGCCCTCGGCCTTGCCGCCCTGGAATTCTTCGCCGTCGATCGATCCAACGAAATCGAGGATCAATTGATCCCCCTCCTCGGCGGCGCCGTCTTTCCCGGCATAGGTCTTGGCGGCGTCCGCCAATTCCTGCAGGCCGGCGACAATGTCTTCTTCTTCCACCGGCGTCACCAGCCGCTCAAACGACAAGCCTGCCAGCTCGGCGAGTTCAATGGTCGGCATGACGTCGACATGCATGTGAAATTGCAAATCGATTTCGCCGGCCGCCACTTTTTGCGGATCGGATTCCAAATGCACGCTGGGCGTCATCGCCGGGCGGAGGTTCTCGCGCTTGATCGCCGCGTCCGTATGTTCTTGCACCGCATTTTCGATGATCTCGCCCATCAAAGAGGCGCCATACATCCGCTTCAGAAAGCTCAACGGCGCCATGCCTTTGCGAAAGCCCTTCAGCTGCAATTGCGGGCGCATCTCGACCAATTTGGCGTCTAATTTCGCCTGCAGATCAGCTTTGGGAACGATCACCTGCAGCACCCGGCTCAAACCCTCGGATGCCAATTGCGTGCACTGCATGTCTGCCTCGTCTAGCGGTAATGGCGCGCCGTGCGGCTTCATCGCCGTCGTGAAACCCGCGCCTATGATGAGAAGGCCGCGTCTATGTCACAGGGCCAAACGCTTGTCCATGCGCCGCATGACGGCGGTGGTGGATGAACGCCTTAGGACCAAACACCAGCGCTCAGCGCAATTGCGCCATTAGGCTCGCGAGTTTGGCCTCAGCCGCCTTGACGCTCGCCTCTTTCACATGGCCAAAGCCGCGGATCTCGTCGGGCATTGACGCAATCGCCAGCAGGACGTCGTCTTGGCCGGCGCCGATTTTCGGCAAAAGTGCCCGGATGCGCATTTCATACTCATCGCGCAAGCGCCGTTCCATTTTGCGCTCTTCGGTCCAGCCGGCAACGTCAAATGCGGTGCCCCGCAAGGCCTTCATCGCCGCGAGCAGCTTGAACGCGCCAAGCATCCAGCCGCCGAACTTGATCTTGCGCAAATGGCCGGTCGCTTTGTCTTTTGGCGCGAACAAAGGCGGCGCCAGATGGAATGACAATTTGCCTTTGTCGCCAAACTGGCTCTTTAACGCTGCCGCAAATGCGCCGTCGGTGTAGAGGCGGGCGACTTCATATTCGTCCTTATAGGCCATCAGCTTGGAAAAATAGATCGCCACCGCGCGGGTCAGGCGCTCGCCGGTTCCGGCTTTGCGTTCGGCCGCGGCGACCTCGTCTACCAGCGCCTGATACCGCGCTGCGTAGGCCGCGTTCTGATAGCCGGTCAAATGCGCAATGCGCCGAGCGATCAAATCAGAAAGACTCTGCGTTTCGATTACCGGCGCCGGCGCCACATTGGGCGCCGCCATGGCGTGCGCAGCGGCCGGATCATGGGCCGCAAGCCGGCCCAAGTCAAAGGCGCGCATGTTGTCGTCAACCGCCACGCCGTTGAGCTTGATCGCCCGATAAAGCGCCCGCTGGCTGACCGGCACGAGGCCCTGCCCCCAGGCAAAGCCCAGCATGACCATGTTCGAATAAATCGAATCGCCCAGCACATTCTCCGCCAGCGCGTCGGCATGGGTCGCCGCAAAGCGTTGGGCGGCTTTTTCGACGCGCCGCGCCAGCGGATCGACCGAAAACGCCTTGTTGCGATTGCCGATGAACTCCGCCGTTGGCGACAAATCGGCATTGCCGAGCGCAACGCTCCGGCCGCCATCGAGCAGCCCCAGCGCGTCCTTGGACGAGGCGACCGCCATGTCGCAAGCGATTAGCACATCGGCGCTGGCCGGCGGCACGCGGCCCGAGCGCACCATCTCCGGTTCCGGCGCGATGCGGATATGGCTGAACACCGCCCCGCCTTTTTGCGCGAGGCCGGTCATGTCGAGCGTCACCGCCGCTTTGCCATCAATATGCGCCGCCATGCCAACGATCGCCGCGATCGTCGTAACGCCCGTCCCGCCGACCCCGGTCATGACGATATTCCAGGTCCGATCGAGCGTCATCGGCTCCGGGATCGGCAAGGCGTCGGCGTCAAAGCTCGGCCGCGTCGTTGCGCCCGCGCTTTTCGGATCGGCCCCTTCGATCGTCACGAAAGACGGGCAAAAGCCGTCGACGCAGCGCAAATCCTGGTTGCAGGAATTTTGATTGATCTGGCGCTTGCGGCCAAATTCGGTTTCCAGCGGCTCGATCGACAAGCAATTCGATTTGGCCGAGCAATCGCCGCAACCCTCGCAGACGGCGGAATTGATAAAGGCCCGCGTCGTCGATCCCGCCATCAGATTGCGCTTGACGCGGCGGCGCTTTTCCGTCGCACACATCTGATCATAGATCAGCACCGACACGCCTTTGACCTCGCGCAAGCGCCGCTGCACCGCGTCAAGCTCGCTGCGCGGATAGACCTTCACCCCCGGCGCAAGGTCGGCAATGCCGAGATAGCGGCTTTCATCATCGGCGACGATGACGATCGTCTGCACCCCTTCGGCGTGCAATTGTCGGGTGATCTGCGCCGGGGTGACGTCGCTTTCGACCTGCTGGCCGCCGGTCATCGCCACCGCGCCATTATAGAGGATTTTATAGGTGATGTTGACCTTTCCCGTCAGCGCGGCGCGGATCGCCAGCGAGCCCGAATGCGAATAGGTGCCATCGCCGAGATTGACGAAAACATGGCTTTCATCGGTGAAAGGCGAGGCGCCGATCCAGCTGACGCCCTCGCCGCCCATTTGCGAGGTGAAATCGGCCCGGCCCATGAAATTGGCCATGTAATGGCAGCCTATGCCCGCCAGCGCGCGCGAGCCGTCCGGCACGACGGTCGAGGTATTATGCGGGCAGCCCGAGCAATAATGCGCTTTGCGCACGACATCGCCTTGCAGCGCCAAAGCCTGGTCGGCCGACAACCCAACGCGCGCCAAATAGGCGCGGGCGCGGTCCTGATGCGGGCCTTCGGGCAACAAGTCGTACAGCGCCTTGGCGATCACCGGCACCGGGATCACATTGACGTCCGGCAAAAAGCCCGCGCCTTGCGCCCCGCGTTTGCCCAGCACGCGCGGCCGCTGCCCATCGGGCAGATGATAGAGCGCATCGCGAATTTGCGGCTCCATCAAGGGGCGCTTATGTTCAAGGACCAGCAAGGTTTCAAGGCCGGCCGCAAATTGCGCCAATCCTTGCGGCTCGAGCGGCCAAGGCATGGCGACTTTGTAAACGGCAATTCCAAGATCGGCGGCCTCATCCGGCGACAGCCCCAGCGCATCCAGCGCTTCGAACACGTCACGCGCAGCCTGGCCGGTTGCGACGATCCCCAAACGCGGCCGCGGCGCGTCCAGCACCACCCGGTCAAGCCGGTTGGCGCGCAAAAAAGCGTGCGCGGCCGGCAATTTCAGCGTCCGCAGGCGCAATTCCTTCGCCATCGGCTCATCGCCTTGGCGGATATGCACGCCTTCCGGCGGCAGAACGAAATCGTCGGGTAGCAGGATCGGCGTGCGCGCGGGACCGACATCGACCACCGCGCCCGAATCCATCGTATCGGCCAAGGCGATCATGCCGACCCACAGGCCCGAATAACGCGACAACGCAAAACCATAGAGCCCAAAATCCAGCACGTCCTGGACATTGGCCGGGTTGAGCACCGGGATCTCGGCGTCCATAAAAGCAAATTCGCTTTGCGACGGCAAAGTCGAGCTTTTGCAGCCATGGTCATCGCCTGCGACCGCAACGACGCCGCCAAAGCGCGAAACGCCCGCAAAATTGGCGTGCTTGAACACATCGCCCGTGCGATCAACGCCCGGCGCCTTGCCATACCAAATGCCAAACACGCCATCGCGATTGGGCTGCGGCGACACTGCCGCCTGCTGCGCCCCCCACACAGCCGTGGCGCCCAAATCCTCGTTGAGCCCCTCCCACAAGGTGACGTCATGGGCGGCCATGAACTTGCCGGCGCGCTTGATCTGCTGATCATAGCCGCCCAGGGGTGAACCGCGATAGCCCGAAATGAACCCGGCCGTGTTCAGCCCCGCCGCCTTGTCGCGCCGCTTCTGGTCGAGCGGCAGGCGCACCAGCGCCTGGATGCCGGTCAGGAAAACGCGCCCTTCCAAAAGGGCATATTTGTCGTCTAGCGTGACTTCAGCGTGCTTCATCGGTGACCTTTCGGGCGCGTTTTGGCATTTTTATGCGTTGAGGAGGCTTTAGGCGCAGATCAAAGAAATTGTTTGCCCCATGCGCGGGTTTCATGCATGCTGCAAGCAACATTTATGTGCGCAAAACGCTGTTTGGAGCAAGCTTGTGTCACTCGAAATCGATATGATCGATGCAAAAATCCTCGATTTGATCCAGCAGGACGCAAATTTATCCGTTGCCGACATCGCCGATCGGGTTGGTTTGTCCTCCTCGCCCTGCTGGCGGCGGATCAAACGGCTGGAGGAGGAAGGCGTCATCACCAAGCGGGTGACGATCCTCGATCATGACAAACTCGGCCTCAATTTTGAGGTGATCGCCAGCGTCAAACTGCAATTGCCGACGCGCGAAAATCTCGAACGGTTTGAAACAGCCGTCGCCAATTGGCCGGAAGTTGTTGATTGCGCCACGGTCACCGGTGCGGTCGATTACATGCTGCGCGTCGTCACTACCGACATCCACGCCTATGACGATTTCCTGCGCGACAAAATTTTGGCGTTGGGCCTGGTCTCCGACGTGCAATCGCGGATCGTCATTCGCATCTCAAAGCGCACCACGGCCGCGCCCTTGGGGCTCGTGCGCCGGCTCGCCAACACGATCGACTGAACAATTAATGCCGAAAATGCCGCAGGCCGGTGAAGGCCATGGCGAGGCCGCGCCGATTGGCGGCGGCGATCACCTCCTCATCGCGGATGGAGCCGCCCGGCTGAAAAATCGCCGTAACGCCGGCATCGGCGAGCGCCTCAATTCCATCGGCAAAGGGGAAAAACGCATCGGATGCGGCGACCGCGCCGCGCGCGCCTTGGTCCGGAAACGCTTCGAGCGCCTTCCAAGCCCCAATTCGTACTGAATCGATGCGGCTCATTTGCCCCGCGCCAATGCCGATGCTGGCGCAATCGCGCGCATAGACGATGGCGTTGGATTTGACGTGCTTGGCGAGCCGCCAGGCAAAATGAAGGTCGACAAGCTCAGACGGGGTCGGCGCCCGCGCGGTGACGACGCGGATCGCGTCTTCGCCCAACATGGCGTCATCGACGCTTTGTACGATCACCCCCCCCGCCAGCAGCCGCACCGAGAGGCGCGGGTGGCGCGGGTCTGGCGCGGCGCCGGTCAGCAACAGCCGCAAGTTTTTTTTGCGCGCAAAGATCGCTTTCGCCGCCGCATCGGCGTCCGGCGCAATGACGACTTCGGTGAAAATCTCGGAAATCGCCGCAGCCGCCGCTTCATCGAGCGGGCGATTTGCCGCCACAATCCCGCCAAAGGCTGAAACCGGATCGCAGGCTAGCGCTTTGCGATAGGCGCTCAACAGATCGGGCGCGCACGCCGCCCCGCATGGATTGGCGTGTTTGATAATGGCGATCGCCGCAGTCCCGTCAAAGCCAAGCTCAGCCGCCAATTCGAACGCCGCATCGGCGTCGCACAAATTGTTATAGGAGAGCTCTTTGCCTTGCAGCTGATGGGCGCTGGCTGCGCCCGGCCGCTGCTCCGTCGTTCGGTAAAGGGCGGCTTTCTGGTGCGGGTTCTCTCCGTAACGCAAAGCCTGGACGCGCTGGCCGCCAATAGCGAACCAAGGCGGCAAGTCCTCGGCGCCCGTCTGTTGCGCCATCCAGCCCGCGATCGCCGCATCATAGGCCGCCAGCCGTGCGAACACCTTCGCCGCAAGTCTCCGCCGCAAGGTCGCGCTCGTCCCGCCCAGATGGGCGATTTCGGCCAAGACTTGTTGCATATCGTCGAGATCGGTCGCCGCCGCCACAAATGCATGGTTCTTGGCCGCCGCCCGCAGCATGGCCGGGCCGCCAATGTCGATCGTCTCAAGGCACGCTTCGAAATCGCCGCCGGCGGCCAGCGTTGCTTCAAACGGATAAAGGTTCACATACAGAAGTTCGATTTCTTCCAGGCCGTGCGCCGCCATCGCCGTCCGATGCGCCTCTACATCGCGCCGCGCCAGCAAGCCGCCATGCACGCCGGGGTGCAAGGTCTTGACCCGCCCGTCCAGCATCTCCGGAAAGCCGGTCAGCGCGCTGACATCGCGCGCCGCAAACCCGCCATCCTGCAATGCGGCCTTCGTTCCGCCGGTCGAAATCAGCTCAATCCCGGCCGCATGCAGCGCCTCGGCAATCTCCAGCAAGCCGGCTTTATCTGAAACAGACAGCAGCGCGCGCTTGACGCGCACAGGCGCGGATAAGGTAGAAATGGCAGCCCCCTAAAGCTCTCGACCAATCCGCGTGATGCTCAGCAGGGAACCGCCGAGGCGCGCAGGATCAGCTCTTCGTCGATTTGATCGCCGACCCTGAAGCCATAACTGCCCGCGCTGCGAAAGCCATGGCGCGCGTAAAATCGTTGCGCGCGCAAATTCTGGCTCCAGACGCCGAGATAGACATCCTTGGCGCCGCGCGCCCGCGCCCGCGCAAAAGCCCAGCAGATCATCCGATCGGCGATGCCGGACCCTTGCACCATCGGCGACAGATAGAGCCGGCGCAATTCGATCGCGTCTTTCGGATCAACCCCGTCGATCGGCAATCCCAAGGCCCGCACCTGGCAATAGCCAACGATCTTGCGCCCCCGCATGGCAAGGCGCGTTTCGACTTGCGGATCGGCGAGCTCGCGTCCTTGAATTTGCGGCGAATAGCTCTCGTCCAAAAATCGCGCGAGGTCTTCGGGCCGATAGGTATGCCCGAAGGAATCAACAAAGGAATTGCGCGCAAATTCCGCCAAAGCGGCGTTATCCTCAGCCTTTGCGTCCCGATAAGACACAATGATCGGCACACGCGACGTGAGTTCGGTAAGATCAGCCATCAATCAAACAGCTTGGAGATACTTTCTTCATTGGCGATGCGGCGGATCGCCTCACCAATCAATTCGCCAACCCCGACCACGCGGATGCGCGCGCAGCCCTTGGTCGCAGGCGTTGGCTCAATCGTGTCGGCGATCACCAATTCTTTCAAATCCGAATTTTCGATGCGCGCAACCGCCCCGCCTGACAACACACCGTGCGTGACGTAGGCGGAGACCTCCGACGCGCCATGCTCTTTCAAAGCGGTCGCGGCTTTACACAAGGTGCCGGCCGAATCGACAATATCATCGAACAGGATGCAGCGGCGGCCGCGCACGTCCCCAATAATGTTCATGACATCGACCTCGCCGGCGCGCGGGCGGCGCTTGTCGACGATCGCAAGATCGGCGTGCAGCAAATCCGCCAGCGCGCGGGCGCGCACCACCCCGCCAACATCGGGCGAGACGATCATCAGCCCTTCCGGCTCGTAATGGGCGCGGATATCGGTTTCCATCACCCGCACGGCATAGAGATTATCAACCGGCACATCGAAAAAGCCTTGGATCTGGCCGGCATGCAGATCCATCGTCAACACCCGATTGGCGCCAGCCGTACAGATCAAATTGGCGACCAATTTCGCCGAAATCGGCGTGCGCCCGCCGACTTTTCGATCCTGCCGCGCATAGCCGAAATAAGGGATGACCGCCGTGATCCGCTTGGCCGAGGCGCGCACCAGCGCATCGATGGCGATCAGCAATTCCATCAAATTGTCATTGGCTGGGAACGAGGTCGATTGCACCACGAAGACGTCCTTGCCGCGCACATTCTCATCGATGCGGACGAAGACCTCGTTGTCGGCGAACTTTTTCACCTCCGCGAGCGTGAGCGGGGCGTCCAGATAATCGGCGATATCCGCCGCCAAAGGGCGGTTGGCGTTGCAAGTGATGATTTTCATCGCGACGGGCTCAGAGCTTTGCGCTTGCGCGCTGATTGTCACCGTTCTGTAGCAAAGGCCGAGCCACGCGCAACTCTCATCGCGGTGAAAGGCCCACCGTCCTACACCAGCGTGATCGCCGACAAATTGCGCCCGTAATCGCCTTCCCCGGCTTTCACCGCCCGGCGGTGCGAGAAAAACTGGTCCGGCTCGGCGAACGTGTCGCGAAACAGCGCTTCTGCAGCCGCAATTCCGCTGGCCGCGAGCCGGGCCAGGCAAAATCCGGGAAGATCGAATTGACGCCGATCGCCTTGGCCAGGCGCAAAGAACCGGGCGTTCGCCGCATCCACCGCGACAAACGCCGCGAAAAATTCCGGCCCGGTCTCGTAAGAGGCCTGCCCGATGCAGGGCCCGATCGCCGCCACGATCTGCCCGCGCCGCGCCCCAGCCGCCAGCATCGTCTCGATCGTCGCCTCGATAATTCCGCCGAGCGCCCCGCGCCAGCCGGCATGACAGGCCGCCACGACCCGCGCTTTTGAATCGGCAAAGAGAATCGGCGCGCAATCGGCCGCCAAAGCCGAGACCGCCAGACCCGGCGCTTGCGTCACCAGCCCATCGGCGCGCGGGCGTTCGCCAGCGAACGGGTCCTCGACCTGCAGCGCGATTGCCGAATGATATTGATGCGCCGATAACAGGCGATCCGCCGCGACGCCGAGCTGCGACGCCGCACGACGGCGGTTTTCCGCGACCGCTTCGGGCCGATCGGCCGAGCCCGGACCGGCATTCAAGCCCGTATAAATGCCCGCTGAAACCCCGCCCGGACGGCCAAAAAACCCATGGCGAACGCCGTCAAGGCCGGCCAGCAGGGGACTCAATACGGGCGAGGGCAAATCCGTCATCAACGGATCATTGCCATGCCGAGCCAGCCTCGCCAAGACACTGCCGCCAAGCCGCTGTCAGGCTTTCGCGCGTTTTGGCTTTTCCCGCTCGATCGGCTTGCGCCGCACCAGCCGCGCATAATCTTCCTGCAAGGTCTTGGTGATCGCGCCCGGCGTGAAACGATGCGGACCGATTTCGGCGACAGCGGTGATCTCCGCCGCCGTACCGGTGATGAAGCACTCATCGAACCCATAGAGTTCATCGGGAAGAATGCGCCGCTGCTCCATCCGCCAGCCGCGCGCGCGGACCAAGTCAATCACCGTTTGCCGGGTAATGCCGTCCAAAAAGCAATCGGCGATCGGGGTATGCACCTCGCCATCGCGCACGAAGAACACATTGGCGCCGGTCGCCTCGGCGACCCGCCCTTGCCAGTCCAGCATCAGCGCGTCGTGATAGCCTTTGCGCTCGGCCTCATGTTTGGAGATCGTGCAGATCATATACAGCCCAGCCGCTTTGGCCGCCGAGGGCGCGGTCTCCGGCGATGGTCGTCGCCACGGCGCGAACATCAACCGGATGCCTTTTGCCTTGTCCTGAAAGACGCTCGGCCATTCCCAAGCGGCGATCGCCAAATGGATCTTGTTGTTCTGCGCCGAAATGCCCATCATCTCGCTGCCGCGCCAAGCAAAAGCGCGCACATAGCAATCGGCATACCCCATTTTGCGGATTGTCTCCGCCTTGGCGGCGTCGATCTCAGCCAGCGAATAAGGGATTTGGAACCCCAACAACTCGGCCGAGCGGATCAGCCGCGCCGAATGCGCTGTGCTTTTGAAGATTTCCCCGTCATAGGCACGTTCGCCTTCAAAGACCGACGATGCATAATGCAAGCCATGCGTCAGCACGTGGATTTTCGCGTCGCGCCAATCGACGAACGCGCCATCATACCAAATAACGCCGTCACGGTCATGGAAGGGGATAGCAGTCATGTTTTTCCTTTGTGGACGCTCGGAACTTGTTATGGTGGCGCGCGCAAAACACATCGTTAACGCGGACCAGACATGCATGTTTCGAGAGCTGCGCGAAATGTCAATTCAAAATCTTGCTAAAGCGTAGCATGAGTTTGCTAAATTATCCGCAATTGCCGCACGAGCTTACCCAATCGCACGTTTTGGCGGTGGAGGACGATCCGCGCATTCGCCGCTTGCTCGGCCAATTTTTGGGCAAATGCGGCTTTCGCGTCAGCCAGGTCGGCGATGCGGCGCAGGCCCGCGCCTTGTTGGACAAATTGGCGTTCGACGCGCTGATCATCGATATCGGCCTGCCGGGCGAGGATGGCTTGAGCTTGACCAAATCTCTGCGGCCGCGAATCGAGGCGCCGATCTTGCTGCTGACCGCGCGCGGGCTGGCCGCCGACAGGATCGAAGGGCTCTCGCTCGGCGCCGATGATTATCTCCCCAAACCGTTCGAGCCGGCCGAATTGGCGCTGCGGCTGATCGGCCTGCTCCGCCGCGCAAAGCGCCCCCCGCCCGCGGCGGGGTCGGTCCGCATCGGCCCCTTCGCCTTTGACGCGACGCGGGGGCTGCTCTTTGCCGACGACGGCGCGCCGACCTCGATCACCCCGGCCGAGACCGCTTTGCTGCGCGCCTTGCTGGCCCAAGCCGGCGCCGCCATCGACCGCGACGCCCTCGCCCGTATCCTCGCCGTCGAAGACCCGCGCTCGGTCGATGTTGTCGTCGCCCGTCTGCGTCGCAAGATCGAACGCGATCCGCGCGCCCCGGAATTTCTGCAAACCGTGCGCGGCCGCGGCTATTGCCTGTGGACAATCCCCGCCAATCGAGAGCCGACATGAGCCTGGCGCAAATGCTGGCGCGTCTCGGGCGTTGGATCAAATCCGCCCTGCCGACGACCATCTACGGTCGCTCGATCGTGATGATCTTATTGCCGCTCGCTTTGCTGCAAGTAGTGGTGGCGGTCGTGTTTTTCGAGCTGCACTGGACGCGCGTCAGCCGGCGGCTCGCAGAAGGCGCCGCCGCCAAGATCGCCTTCGTCATCGCCGATTTCCCCCCATCGCGCGCCGCCAACGCGCTTTCCGCTTGGACGACCCGCGCCGAACAGAATTGGCGCCTGCGCGTCGCCTTTATGCCGGACGCCGCTTTGCCGCCGCAGCGGCGGCGGAACCTCTTCCCCGCTTTTGACGGCACCTTGCGGCGCGCGCTCGAAGCCCGGATCGACGCGCCTTTCTGGATCGATTCGCAAAGCGACCCCATTTGGGTCGAAGTCCGGATCAGGGCGACCGACGGGATCTTTCAATTCATCGCCGCCAAAGACCGCACTTATGTCACCACCGGCCCGCTATTTCTGGCGATGAATGCGGCGGGCTTTCTGATCGTCGCCAGCCTTTCCTTGCTGTTCGTGCGCAATCAAGTCCGCCCGATCCAAAAACTCGCCGCCGCCGCCAACGCTTTCGGCCGCGGCCGCGAAGCGCCGCGCTTCAAACCGGGCGGGGCGCGCGAGGTGCGCGACGCCGCCCAAGCCCTTATCGACATGCGCGACCGCATTCGCGCTCACAACGCCGCGCGCACCTTGTTGCTGGCCGGCGTCAGCCACGATTTGCGCACGCCCATCACCCGCCTCAAATTGGCGCTGACGCTGATGGCGCCGGATGAGGAAATCGCCGCCTGCCGCGCCGATCTGACGGAGATGGAGGCGATCCTCGCTGATTATCTGACCTTTGCTGAAGGCGCAGCAGGGGAGCCAACCTCGTCCTGCGCGCTCGGCGCGCTGATCGCGACAACCCTTGTCGGTCTGCCAGATTCGTCGGTGGTCGAGATCGACGTCGACCCCACGCTCCACGCATTGGTGCGGCCCCAAGCGATGCGGCGCGCCTTGCGCAATGGCCTTGAGAACGCCTTGCGCCATGGCACGCAGGTGAAGGTCTCAGCCGCGCGCGAGGTGGGCAAAATCATCCTGCGCATCGACGATAATGGCCCGGGCCTGTCTCCTGATTTGTTCGAGCGGGCTTTTGAGCCCTTCACGCAATTGGCGACTGGCGCTGATCGCAAAGCCGGCCAATCGGGCCTTGGGCTCGCCATCGTG
>DHHV01000029.1:27274-27865 GCA_002403455.1 Hyphomonadaceae bacterium UBA4763
CTTGGGCTCGCCATCGTGCGCGATATCTTGCGCCAGCATGGCGGCGAAGCCCGTTTGGCGGCCTCTCCGCTGGGTGGGCTGGCTTTGGTGTTGGAAATTCCGAGTTAGGGGGTCGTTGTCGAAGGCTCTACAGGCGCAACCTCAGGCCCCTACACCGGTCCATCGCCGCCTTGCGTCCGGCGCGTCTGCGAAAACCGCGCCAAAATGTCCCGCCAGCCATTGCGCAGGCGCATCCATTGCCGCAAATCGCCATCGAGCCGCGCCATCGTCCGCGATAGCCCCTCATCATCCAAAAGCCATTCCGCTTCGCTGCGCGCCAGCAGACCGGCAATGACCACGCCCGCGCCTTGAAATTCGCGTGTGGCGTCGAGCCCCGCCGCCTTGGCGATCCAATCGCCCGATCGCGCCAAACGCTGCGTACGACGGGCCATCGCGCCGATCACGCCGCGCTCGGCGGCCGCAATCGACTTGATCGCCGGCTTGAAGGCTTGCATCGCGTCAAAGCGGCGCATCACCGCCTCAAACACCCGATCGCGCGGCGCATCTTGCGCCCGCTGCGCGGCGTTCGGCGCGTCCAGCGCGGCGGCGCGG
>DHHV01000029.1:28246-28396 GCA_002403455.1 Hyphomonadaceae bacterium UBA4763
AAAACGCCGACAGCGCCACGCCCATATGCGCTGCGATATCGGCGAGCGCGATCTCGCTCCAGGGCCGCGCGCTTGCCAGCGCCAAAGCGCTTTCCGCTGCGCGATCGGCCAGGGGATGGGCAAGGTGACGAGCAAAGCTCATGGCTGGGG
>DHHV01000029.1:28723-28927 GCA_002403455.1 Hyphomonadaceae bacterium UBA4763
CTCCTTTGCGTGCCGTTACGGCTTGGCCTGCGCCAATGCCTTCGCCCGCGCCAGCGCCGCTGACGCCGCGCGCTGCATCAATATAGGGAGCGCGTCGCCATCGCGCATCGCCGCCAACGCCGCCGCCGTCGTGCCGCCTTTTGAGGCGACTTGGGCTTCCAGCGCCGCCAGCGTCTCTCCGCGCGCGCCGGCCAGCGCGCCGGC
>DHHV01000025.1 GCA_002403455.1 Hyphomonadaceae bacterium UBA4763
ATCATTCGCTTCGACGCTTGGCCCAGGCCGGGATGCGAATGATTGGGCTAAAAGCTCCACTAGCCTCGACTCTTTTCCGAAAACCTGGCGATCACGATCATGATTTCACGTTGATCCAAGCGTTGCCCGTGTTATGCACGTCACACTTTGGTCTTGTTGCAATGTATCTCGTCAATGAGGCACCTGGATAAAGCGCGCTCGATGAAACTTGCCAGTATGCTTATCCTCAGCGTCCTGTTGGTCGTATCCTTGGCGTTCGCTATATATTCTGCATTGCGCCTTGCAGGCGTATCGATGACAGTGCATGGCTGGATAGCGATGGGGCTTGGCGCTTTTTTGACGCTTAGTTTAGGAGCGGGGCTCATGGCCCTGGTTTTCCTGTCGGCGCGCAATGGTTTTGATGATCAACAATCAATTGCCTCGGATAACGATGTGACGTGATCGTATGGTTCTGCCGGTTTTAAGCAGGCATCGGGTGGGTTCCACGAGAAATAGGTGGCGTCCTGGAGCGGGCGGCGAGAATCGAACTCGCGACATTCAGCTTGGGAAGCTGACGTTCTACCTCTGAACTACGCCCGCATTGGGCGGCCAGCATAACAAGGCCACGCGCGCCTGCCAAGCCCGCTCAATAACGCGCCCGGATCGTAAACCGCGCCGACCGCGACGCGCCCGTCGTGATATTGTTGTCGGTATGGGCGGTGGGGAAGAAATCGGTATTGCCGATATTTTCGATATTGATTTGCGCCTCGATCTTTTCCGTCAACCGAAAGAACAACGCCGCATCGATCCGCACAAAGTCCGGCAAGGTCACCGCATTGCTGATCGTCGCAAAGCTATCGCCCTGATAGAACACACCAAGACCTATGCCGAACCGTTCAAAGACGTCATAGCGCGACCAGGCCGAGAACACATGGCGCGGGACCTGGCCGACTTGGCGGCCGGCTGGCGCGGCGGTCGTCGTCTCGGTGATTTCGGCGTCCTGGAAAGTGTAGGCCAGACTAACATTCCACTTTTCGGTGATCGCGCCCGACAGGCTCGCTTCGACGCCGCGGCTGCGTTGCGCGCCGGTCAGCACGATGACGCCCGCTTCGGCGGCCGGCGCGCGGGTGTTCAGCCGCTCCAACTGGTAGACTGCGAGATTGACCGCGATTCGTGCCGTGATGTCCCATTTCGCCCCGATCTCGTAATTATCAAAGCGCTCCGGCTCTAGCGCCTCCAAACTGAGGTCCAGCGATAAGAATTGGTCGCCCGATTGCGGCAAGAAGGAGCGGCTGAACGAACCATAAAGCGAGGCCGCCTCAACCGGCTTGAACGTCACCCCGACGCGCGGCGATACGAAGCTATCGTTCCGCACGAAAGTCGCATTGGCGAGAAAGTCCTGAACCTCAAGATTGAATTGATCAAAACGCACGCCGATGATCACATCGACCCAGCGGCCAAAGCCGATTTGGTCTTGGACATAGACCGAATAGATATCGGCGCCAGTGCGCACCGATCGATTGCCATTGCCGGGCCGGAACGTGATTGGCGGGATCGCCAAAGGGTCGGTCACCGGGATCACGGTGCGCCGGCCAAACACCGTTGTCGGCACGCCGCTGTCAAAAAAGCCGTTGATGCGCTGATTGACCGTCGTCTGATTGCCAAACTCAATGCCCGCCAGCACGATATGCTCGGTTCCAAGGCCGCTGGCGCGCCAGGTTAAATTGCTCTGGCCGAAAATGTTTTCTCGTTCCGTTGGGTCGAGATAAGCCTCGATGCCGACCTGTTGCGCGCCGGTTACGGCGTTAATGCTGATCGGCGTCGCCGGAAACACATTGCGATAGGTCTTGTCGAACGTCCCAAAGCTGAATTTGGCGTCGAGCGTTAAGTTGTCATTGACGTCATGCTCGGCGCGGGCGGTGACGACATGCGCCAGCAAATCCGACTCATTCAGCTCCGGGCTGCCAAAGAATTGCCGGTCAAAGCCGCGCGCCGGCAAGCCGGCAATCGAGGGCACGCCGCGATCAACGATCCGGTCATCGCTGGCATATTCATAGCCGATGACAAGGCGCGTCGCCTCCGTCGGGCGCCAGCCAAAGGTCGGGTTAAACCCGATCCGCTCAAATTCAAACACATCGCGATGATTGCGACCGTCTTCATAGAGCGCATTGAGCCGCAGCGCCGTCGTCTCGCTCAGCGTCTTATTGGCGTCGGCGCTGAGGATATAGGCGCCGAACGTATCAGCGCCCGCCTCAAAGCTGAACGCATCGCCCGAAAAAGGGATCTTGGTGACGCGATTGACGACGCCGCCGCCGCCGCCGCGCCCGAAGATCAAGGCATTCGGACCTTTCAGCACTTCCACCCGCTCGACATTGTAAAAATGCCGGAAGAATTGCACGTCGTCGCGCAAGCCATCGACGAAGAAATCGGCCGTCGTGTTATTGCCGCGAATGGTGACTTGGTCGCGATGGCCCTCGCCCTGGCCGATCGTGGCGCCGGGCACGAGGCGGATCACCGCATCGAGGCTGCGGATCGCTTGGTCATCCAGCAGATCGCGCGTGATGACGCTGATGCTTTGCGGGATATCCACCAGCGCCGTGGCGGTTTTGGTCGCTGAAACCGTCTCTTGTGGGACATAGCCGTCCTGTTTGCCGGTGCGCACGATCGTCTCGTGGCGCAATTCCTGGTCCTTCAACGCATCCAGCGCGCTGTCCGGCCCCGCGAGCGCCGCCTCGTCCGCCGGGCTGGCGCGTTCGGGCTCCGCCGCCAGCGCGCCGGACAAAAAGAGCACCGAGGCGCCGCTCATTAGCGCGCCAACCACACCTGATCTCGTCACAATCTTGCCTTTCCCCCGCGTCGATCGCCTTGGCGTCGGCGCGCCTCATCTCGTACTGCGAATTAGTCGCAACAGTGATCTTGCACGGAACTTAGTGCGACGCAATCGCAAATTTCGTGCGCAAGTTTGACGCAATGTCGCAGGCGCCCATTCCTTCCGCGCCCAAAAAAGACCCCGCTTCGGCGGACCGAAGCGGGGCAGTCGCGGTCAGATGCGGGGGAGGAGAACCGCCTGACGTCGGGGAACAAAAGCATTTTCAAGCGAAGTGGGAACCGGTTCGCATTAAGAAAATGCGTGAAAGCATCAATCTAGCGGAGCTTTATGGTCACTCTGTGACTTGAAGATTCGCTAGTTACGGTGCCAAACGCCGCGTTGATCTTGGCAATATTTCACCGCTTCGATGAATTTGCCGCGACGGGTATGGACCACCTCCTTGCGGATCACGCAGACCGGCTCGTACACGACCGGCCGGCCGTAGTTAAAGCCGTCGCCGCGAAAGCCCGACTGGCGTCCGGGGCGGAAGCCGTCGTCGAAATCGTCAAAACGGCCGCCGCGCGGGCAGGCGCTATGGTCATGATAGCCGTCATCAAAATGCGGCTGGCTGTAATTCACGACCTGCCCGTGATGCACGTCTTTGGCGATCAGCGATTTGCAATCGCGCGAGGCCGCAGTTGCGCCGGCAGCCCCAAGCGCGATGCCGCTCGCCGCCCCAATCAGCGATCCGGGCGCCCGATTGCCAGGGCCAGCGATCCGGTTGCCGGCGATGCCGCCGATCAACCCGCCGATGACCGCGCCCGCGACTTGGTTGCCGCGGCGATTGTCGCGGCATTCGTCAAAAGCGTAAGCTTGGTCATGATAACCACCATGATGGGCGAAAGCCGGGCTCGCCAGGCCGAATGCGGCGATAGCGGCAAGAAACACAGCGCGCATGATCTTTTCCTTTTTCTCGCTCGACCGCAGCGGGGGATCGCTTTGGTCGCGCTGACAACTCAGCGACGAGAAGAGGAATAGAATTTTCGACCTGAATGTGTTCTGAAACGACTGTTGTTTCCCGTTCAGAATTGAAAATAAACAAACGGCGCCGCCTGCAACGGGTAAAGCGCCAGCGCTATCGCCGCGAGCGCTCCCCACGCCCCCCAATAAACCGGGCTCGGCAAAGTCGCTGCCCGCCAGGGCTTGTTGCGCCATCGACCAAGACCGTGATCCACCGCCAAAGCAGCGAGCGGCGCCAGCCACACCCAGCCGATTGACTGGCCCTCCGTCGGCCCCAAGAACACGAAAGCGTGAAGCGCGGCTTGCGCATCCGCCCAATCTTGCGCCCGGAACGGCCCCCATAGCGCCATCACAAACCAAAAGGTCAGCGCCCAGCCGACAAAGCGGACCAGGTCCGGCGCGCTTTGCCGCAACGCCGCGATTTGCCCCGCGACAGCGCGATGGACGGCCAGACCCAATCCATGCGCGACGCCCCACACCACAAATCGCCAGGCCGCGCCATGCCACAGCCCGCCTAGCGCCATGGTCGCCAACAGATTGACTTGCGTCGCAAATGCGCCGCGCCGATTGCCGCCTAAGGGAATGTACAGATAATCGCGCAGCCAGCTCGACAGCGAAATATGCCAGCGCCGCCAGAATTCAGCGATCGACAGCGCGCTATAGGGAAAGCGGAAATTGCGCGGAATGTAATAGCCGAACAAGGCCGCCGCCCCGATCGCCATGGTCGAATAGCCGGCAAAGTCGAAATAAATCTGCGCACCGAACGCCACGGTCGCCCCAATGATGCTGACCCCGTCAAAGCTCGCCAAAGGCGCGGCGCCGGCGCCGGTTCCATAGACCTGATCGACAATCGGGGCGATGTTATCGGCCAGCAAGGCCTTGTAGATAAAGCCGAGGATGAACAACCGTACGCCCAACGCGGCGCGGCGCGGCGACCAATGATGATCGCGGTCCATTTGCGGAAAAAACCGGGCGGCGCGGACGATCGGCCCCGCCACCAATTGCGGGAAAAACAACACATAAAGCGCGACTCGGTCGAGCCGCGTTTGCGCCGCCAAATCGCCGCGCCGCACATCGATCACGTATGACATCGCCTGAAATGTGTAGAAACTGATGCCGACCGGCAGCACGATCTCTAACGTTGTAAAATCAGCGCGTCCGCCCAAGCGCGCCAGCAAAAGCGCGGCGCTCTCGGCAAAAAAGTCGAAATATTTGAAAAATCCGAGCACCAAGAGCGAGGCGCCGACGCCGATCGCCATCGCCATATTACGCGCCGCCGCCGAGAGCCGCGCGTCGCCCGCCACCAACGCGGCCGCATAATTGACGCCGGTGACAAGGCCCACGAGGCCTAAAAACCGCCAATCCCACCAGCCGTAAAAGATGATCGAAGCGATCAGCAACAACGCCAGCCGCGCTTCCTTGCCCTTCAGCGCCAGCCAATAAAGGCCCAGCACCAGCGGGAAAAACACCAAAAAAGCGACGGAGGTGAAAATCATCGGGCGCGCGCTTCTTCTGTTTGCGCGGTCGCTGCAGGTCCCTCGTTCTTGCGGCGTGCGATGATTTCTTGGGCCAGCCAATCGGCGTAGATTGACGCGCCGTCCGCCAATAAATGGGCCCGATCAAACCAGAACGGCCCCTCCAGCTGTTGAAGTAAATCAGGATCTGTTGGCGCAATGCAGGGGAATGCGCTCTTCGCGCAAATCGCCGCGACGTAAGCCCGCCCGTTAGCCTCTAAAACCGGCGGTTTATAGAGCCAAATCTCGTTGATCCCGCGACGGCGCAGCTTTTCGGCAATCCGCGCGCGCGCGGCCTGGCCAAATCGCCCTTCTTGGGGCGCATCGGCATTGCTTCGAAGATTGTCCGAAATAAAGTCGGCGCTCAAATCTTCACGCGGCGTGTGTTCAGCCAGAAAACCGCTGGCGGGTTTTGCGTCGCGCAAAAAAACGCCTTTCGCCAGCGCGCCGGCGTTCACCCAATTCAGCAAAAAATGCATCGGCGTGAGCGCAGCGACTTCCGCCAGCCTTCTGGCGCCGTCCGGCGGGCTTTCTTTTACTCCCGCCAGAATTGCTGGGGTTGCCTCCGGCGAAAATTGCGCAATCGCCCGGTCGGAAAATTTAGCGACCCGAAACACATAAAGCGGATCAGCGTCAAATTCTTCGCTCGGCTCAAGAAAAACCGCGACCGGCGGACGCTCGACCGCCTCGAGTAAAGCGAACAGCCAATATTCGCGCTCTTGCCAGGACGCGCCCTGCAAGGACAGATTAACCGCGCGCCAGTTAAGGCCATTTGTCCGTAAACGCGCGGTCAACCGCTCGTCATCCAGGCCATTGCGCGAATAACTCGCGCCAACAAAAAGCGCGTAATCACCTGTATTCTCATCGATTATATCTGCAGCGACGCGCGCAATGCCGGCAAATTCGGTGTCGCGCTCAATCTTGCCCCATGACATTCCAACGCGGATCGCTGCGGCGCCGACGACAAATCCAATGCTTAAAGCTGCGATCGCCGCCCAAATCGAACCAATTTTGCCGCCCCGCAACCTGTGCCCGGCCAGCGCCAACGCGGCAGTCGCCAATCCGAGCACCCAAATCGCCATCTTCGACCCGCCCGCCGGACCTTCCCGACGACAGCTATTACTTACACGCAGATCACTAAAGGCGGCTTAAATCGGGATTTTCTCTCAACAATCGACAGAGTTTAGCTCCTTTTGCGCCGCGAATATGGCCGCGCTGACTGCTGTTTCCCAGGGGCCTTCCTTTGTGTCGCGATCGGTTCCCGTCGGGAAAAGTATCGCGCGCGCGGAATTCACCAGGCCGCCTTGCCAGCCATCGCCATCCCGTCGAAAGCCGGAAAGCGCTGATTTTGCGCTGGCGCCTTGCGCGCCAAAGCCCGGAACCAGAAACGGCGTATTGGGCAGTAAGTTCCGGATTTCTAACGCTTCTTCGGGGGCCGTCGCGCCGACGACCGCCATCATGGACGACCAGTCGCTTTCGGTCCGCGTCAGTTGCGCCGCGATCGGCGCCAGCATGGCGGCAATATGAAGATAAAGCGGTCGACTATTAACGTGTTGATTTTGCAGCGCAATTGCGCCGGGATTGGAAGTGCGCACGAGGACTGCGACGCCCTTGCCCGTCGCAGAAGCGGCTTCTGCAAAAGGCGCAATAGAGTCAAGGCCCATATAGGGCGAAATTGTCAAGCAATCGGCTTCCAATGCTGGGTCCGGCCCAAGATACGCTTTGGCGTAATAACCGCCGGTTGCGCCAATATCACCACGCTTTCCGTCTAAAATGACCAATAAACCAGCTTGCTTTGCCGCGGCGCAGACGCGTTCCAGCGCTTTTATGCCTGCTGCTCCCCAGATTTCAAACAAAGCCATTTGCGGCTTTACTGCGGCTATTCTATGCGCGGCGAGACCAATCACCGCGAGGCAAAACGCCTCCGCCGCCGCAGCGCCCGGCGGCCCGAAGATGCGAGGTATCTTATCAGGATAAGGGTCAAGACCGACGCAGAGCGGGCCAAATCTTCGCGTCGCTTTCGTCAAACGTGATGCAAATCCTGAAAATATCTCGCTCATCTTGTTACGCAGACAACCTTTGCAACGACAAAACGGTTTCGCAATTCATTTGCCGCATACCAATAATCCTCAACACCGATTTGCCCAATCGGGGCGCCATCAGCGAATTCCCCCGATTCGCGCAAAAACCGGGCAATAGTAGAAGGCGACGATGTATAAATTCGTCCGCGACGACTGGATTCGGCGATGGTAATACCGATGACATTGCCATAGCGGTCCAGAACAGGACCACCGCTCATCCCACCCAATGTTCCGCTAAGTCCGCGCGTGCGGCCGCGTTCCGCCCACGCGATGACCGGTTCATCAAGCGCGTAGCGTCCACGGGCAATCAGCCGTTCTCTCCCCAAAAGCGTCGAGGTCGCTTCCCCCGGTTGGCCTTGGGGAAATCCGACGTGAAATCCCGGTTGCGAGACTCGCAAATCATCGACCAATGAGAGCGCAATGGCGTCCGGCGCGCGCTGGGTGCGCAGCATGGCGACGTCGGCAATTGGCGAAATCGTCACCGACCGCACCGGCAACAACGTCGTGGGCCCCACGGCCAAGCCGACACGGGCGCAACCGTCGACGACGTGCCGCGCCGTCAGCCAGACGCCGTCTTCGGCGATCGCAAAGGCCGTGCCGATCGAGGGTCCAGGCGGGCCGACCTCCACTTCAATGGTCGGATCAAATTGCGTCGGCGGCGGCAGAAGCGGCCCGCTTTCCGACGGGCGCGGCGCGGCAATGTCCGGGGGCAAAGGCTCTGGCGCGTCGCGCCGCTCAAAGCGGTTCGTTACGCCCCAAAAGATGAGCGCCAATGCCCCCGCATAGATCAGCCAGTCGGGGACCCGCATGATGTTTAACGCAAAAGCCGCAAAGCGGGATCAGATACAGCCGACGCTAAAATCACCGCGGTCGCAATCTTGACGCCCACCAGAAAAAAGGCGGCGCCCGTTTCATCGTTTTCGATGCGTTTTGGCAAACTATTCAGGAACAGATCAACGATTCGAAACATCAATAATTGAATTAAAAGCGTGACAACGCCCCATAACAACATTTCAATGGATGAAAAACTCGCCGCTAAACAGGCGCCCAACGGAATCGCTAGACCCACAAAGGCCCCCGCCAGCGAAACGCCGGCTGCCGTGTTTCCAGCGCGCACCAGCGCGATCTCTCGATGCGGCGTCAGGATAACATAAGCAAAAGCGCCGGCGCCAAACAGGCCGATTGTAAGCGCAAAAACGCTCAAAAAATGCGGCGCAGCGGCGCTAAAACTCTGCAAAACCGGACCCATTTTCGGCCTCCCCACACGCAAAACAAGGCGCATTTCGCGCGCCTAACCAGGGTTTTTCCTCGTCAATTCCGCGAAATTGGCAAGGATTTTCGCCAATCGCGCCGAATTGCGTCGGCAAAAAGGTCAGGATCGACATTTCCGCCTGACAAAATCACCGCGATATTGCGCCCCTTTGAGGCGATTTTGCCATGCAAAAGCGCCGCCAACGCGACTGCGCCGCCCGGTTCAACGACCAATTTCAGCGTCTCGAACGCGCAGGCAAGCGCGTCCAGCACCTCATTATCGGTGACCGTTACGACCCCTGCAAGGTTTCGTTGATTGATCGGAAAGGTCAGCGCGCCGGGCATTGGCGTCATCAGCGCATCGCAAATTGTGCGCGCATCAGCCCCATTAGAGCACCGTTCGCCGGCGGCGAAGGAGCGCGCGGTGTCGTCGCAAGCGGCCGGTTCGACGCCAAAAATGGCGCAATCGGGGAAATTAGCCTTCAATCCGATGCCGATTCCGGCTGCCAAACCGCCCCCGGAGCAGCAAATAAGCGCCGCATCGAGGCCTTGAGCGTGCATTTTAAGGTCTGCGGCGATCTCCAAACCGATCGTTCCTTGGCCGGCGATCGTGTCCGGATGATCAAAGGGCGGAGCGACCGCCAGCCCGCGCTCTTGCGCCAATTGCAGGCCAATCCCTTCGCGGCTTTGGGTATAGCGATCATACAGAACGATTTCGGCGCCGAGCGCGCGGGTATTGGCGATCTTCATCGCCGGCGCGTCTTGCGGCATGACAATGACGGCGGGTACCCCAAACATTTGCGCGGCCATCGCAACGCCTTGCGCGTGGTTGCCCGAAGACCAGGCCAAGACACCTTTGGCGCGGGCCTCAGGCGGCAAATTGGCGATCAGATTATAGGCGCCGCGAAACTTGAACGCGCCTTGGCGCTGTAAATTCTCCGGCTTGATGAAGACTTGCGCGCCCGTCAGCGCATCCAAAACAGGCGACCGCAATAAAGGCGTGCGCACGGCTTTTCCGGCAAGCCGCATGGCGGCGGCCTGCAAATCGGCGAGGACCGGCGGTTTCATGTCGCTGAATTGATCAGAAGACATTTGCGACTTTCGTAAAATTCCGCTCGACGCCGCGCGCAATGTAATTATATAACACGCCAGAACGCCAACCTGATCGGTGCTAGCCCAGCGCCCCGCCTAGGATCAAGCTGCATGAGCCAGATCGTCGAGCCAATGCCCCGGTCGATTGCCCGGGAGCGGACGCTAAACTTCGTTGGCGTGACCGCGTCGGCGGCCTGCATGGCGCATTGTTTGGCGATTCCGGTTGTGGCGTTATTGGCGCCGTTGGCCGCCTCTGCGCTGATGGCGGATATTTGGCATTTTGTCTTTGCCGGACTGGCTGCGCCGTTGGCGTTATTTGCGGTGATCGCCCATGTGCGGGCGGGACGCGGCTCCTGGCTGACCATGGCTTTGGCGATTGCGGGAGCAGCTTTAGTCGTTTTAGGCGCGGCGCATGTGCTGTCGCACGACATCAGCCATCTGGCCTCGCTGATCGGGGGCTTGAGCCTTGTCATCGCCCATGCGATCACCTTGGTGCAATTAACGCGCCCGCGAATGGCAAATTCCTGATTTTCATCAGCGGGCAAAGACAAACTTGGTCTTTTGCTGCGCATGCCTGCTGACCTGATCCGCCCTGAGCGCACGCGCCTGATCCGGCTTGGGGCCGGCAAGCTCTTATACGCCATGGGATTTGCCTGTTTAGAGGAAGTCACGCTCGCCAATGGCCGGCGGGCCGATGTTATGGGCATTGATTCCAAAGGCGCGCTGGCGATCGTTGAAATCAAATCCTGCCTGGAAGACTTTGCCGTCGACGCCAAATGGCAAGATTATATGCCGTTTTGCGATCAGTTTTATTTTGCGGTTGATCCCGATTTTCCGCAAGAGATTATCCCTGAGGACGTCGGCCTCTTGATCGCCGACGGCTATGGCGGGGCGGTGCTGCGAGCAGCGCCGGCTAATCCGCTCGCGCCGGCGCGCCGCAAAGCCTTGACCTTGCATTTTGCACGGCTTGCAGCCTTTCGCCTTCATGGCGCGCGCAATGGAGTGGCGGCCGAGGCGGAGATCATGTTCGCCGGTTAATCGTTTGCGCGGTCAAAACAACAATTTATGAGCAGCGCCCAAGGCCGCGCAGCCGGCGAGAACCGGCAAAATCGGCGCTCTAAACCGAAAGATCGCCACGATCGCGCCGAGCGCGAGGATCAGCGCGGGCCAGTTCACCGAGGCAAGCACTGGAACCTCAATCGCGCCGAACCCAAGGCGCAAGGCGCCAACCTCCGCAAAAAGCGTATGGATCGCGAACCAGACCGCCAGATTTAAGATCACGCCGACCACCGCGGCCGTAATCGCCGACAAAGCCCCGGCAAGGGCCCGATTGCCGCGCAGACGCTCAACAAAAGGGGCGCCGGCAAAAATCCACAAAAAGCACGGCGTGAAGGTGACCCAGGTGGTCAGGATGGCGCCCAAGGTCGCCGCCAGCAACGGCGGCAGGCCGCTCGCCTCGCGAAAAGCCGCAAGAAAGCCGACAAATTGGGTGACCATGATCAACGGACCAGGCGTTGTTTCGGCCATGCCAAGCCCGTCGAGCATTTCGCCAGGTTGCAGCCACGCATAGGTCTCGACGGCTTCCTGGGCGACATAAGCCAGCACCGCATAGGCGCCGCCAAAGGTGACGACCGCCATTTTGCTGAAAAAAATCGCAATGCGGCTAAAGACGTCCTCTGGCCCGAAAACGATCACGAGCGCGATGACCGGCCCGAGCCACAAAACCAGCAACAGGCCGGAGAGGCGCAGCGACCACGCAAGGCTGGGACTGGCGTGAGCGGGAAGGCCTTCGCCAAGCGCGGACAAAGCATCGCTGACGCCCGCCGCGCCGCCCATGCGGTGACCGCCGCCGACCTGAAACGCCGCCAACCCGCGCCGGCCGCCGACAAAGCCAACCACAGCCGCTGCGGCAATGATCAACGGAAAAGGCGCGTCCAGCAGGAAGATCGCGATAAAACCACACGCCGCGACACCGCGCATCGGCGTATTTTTCAGCGCACGCGCGCCGATCCGCGCAATCGCCTGCAGGACAATCGCAAGTACGGCCGCCTTTAGGCCGAAGAACAGCCCCTCAACGAGCGGCGTTTGACCAAGCAACACATACACATAACTCAGCGCCAGAATGGCGATAAAACCCGGCGCAATGAAAAGCCCGCCGGCGACCAGCCCGCCTTTGGTCTTGTGCAGCAGCCAGCCGATATAGGTCGCCAATTGCTGGGCCTCTGGTCCAGGCAATAACATGCAATAATTCAAGGCGTGCAAAAAACGCTGTTCGCCGATCCAGCGTTTTTCCTCAACAAGCACACGGTGCATGACGGCGATTTGACCCGCCGGGCCCCCAAAACTCAGGAGCGCGATACGCAGCCATACCGCCACGGCCTCGCTGAAGCGGACGCCATGGTCCGGCGGCGGCGCGATGGGCGTGGCGGGAGCGATCGGCGCCTATTCCTCGATTGTCGCGGCTTCGGCCGCTTCGCGGGCGCGGCGGGCGCTAGCGCGCTCCTTGACGCTTTCCGAGCGCAATTGCCCGCAGGCCGCCAAGATGTCGCGCCCGCGCGGGGTGCGGATCGGCGAGGCGTAACCGGCGCGGTTGAGAATGGCGGCGAAGGCTTCGATGCGCTCCCAACTCGAACATTCATAGATCGCGCCGGGCCAGGGATTGAACGGGATCAAATTGATCTTGGCCGGCACGCCCGCCAGCAATTTGACGAGGTCTTTCGCCTCGGCGAGGCTGTCATTGACGTCTTTCAGCATGACATATTCGAAGGTGACGCGCTTGGCGTTGGAGAGCGACGGATAACGCCGGATCGCATCAAACAACGCGGCGATCGGGTATTTCTTGTTCAGCGGCACCAATTCGTCGCGCAAATCGTCATAGGTCGCGTGCAATGAGATCGCCAGCATGGCGTTGGCGCGGGCGCCGAGTTCGGGGATCTTCGGCGCGACCCCGGCGGTCGAAACCGTGATCCGTCGCCGCGAGATCGAAATGCCGTCGCCGTCGGCAATGATGTCGATCGCTTTGACGACCTCGTCGAGGTTATAGAGCGGCTCGCCCATGCCCATGAAGACGATATTGGTCAGCGCCCGGTCTTCGTTCGGGGTAGGCCATTCGCCGAGCGCGTCGCGGGCGACAAGGACTTGCGCAACAATTTCGGCGGCGGTGAGGTTGCGCACCAATTTCTGCGTGCCGGTATGGCAAAACGAGCAGGTCAGCGTGCAGCCGACTTGGCTCGAGACGCATAAGGCGCCGGAGCGGGCGACGTCCGGGATAAAAACGCTTTCGACCTCGATGCCGGGACCAAAGCCGAGCAGCCATTTGCGCACGCCATCGCGCGCGGTTTGCGCGCTGAGGATATCGGGGCGGTCGATGCGAAAGGCGGCGGCGATCGCTTCGCGGGCGGCTTTGCCGATATTGGCCATCGCCGCAAAATCGGTGACGCCGTGATGGTAGAGCCAGCCCCAGATCTGCTCGGCGCGCATGCGAGCGGCGCGCTTTTCAGCCAGCAAGGGGGCAAGCGCTGCGGCCAATTCGGCGCGATCAAGCCCGATCAGCGAGGGGGCGAGCGCAGGGGCAATAATAGGGGTGCGGTCGAGCAGAAGGGTCATTCGGCGGCGGTTTGGGTCGGGGGCCAGGGTGAAGAGTCGATCGATGAACGAGCCCAAAGCTTTGCCAAATTTGTCAACTAAAAGCCATGTTATTTTATGGTTCGCGCCGCATCAGATGGCGTTCTCGCCCAGGCCTTTTCGCGCCCAGAGCAGGAATTCGCGATTGCCATCGCCGCCAGCGATCGGGCTTTCAGCGGTCGCCTTGACGGTCCAGGGCGGAGTTGCGGCGATGAAGGCGGCGATGAGGTCGAGCGCTTGCGGGGCGAGGGCCTCTGGCACAAGGCCGCCTTTGCCGATCGCGGTGGGGCCGAGTTCAAATTGCGGTTTGATGAGCGCAACAAGGTCCGCGCCCGGTGGGGCTGCCTGCAAAGCCGGTCCCAAGGCTTTGGCGAGGCTGATGAACGAAAGATCGGCGGTGAGGAAATTGACATCGCTGAAGTCGATCACGGTCGGCGCAACACGGGCGTCGAGGCGCTCGAAAAGGCGCACGCGCGGATCGGCGCGCAAGCGCGCATCCAATTGGCCCGTGCCGACATCGATGGCATAGACAAGGCCAGCGCCGCGCCGCAGCAATACATCGACAAAGCCGCCGGTCGAGGCGCCAAGATCGACGCAAGTCTTCTGCGCGACATCGAGCGGCCAGATTGTGAAGGCGTGGTCGAGCTTGACCCCGCCCCGCCCAACAAACGGATGCGACGGTTCGGCGGCGATCCGGTCGGACACAACAATGTCAAAAGACGGCTTATTCACGATCACGCCATTGACGCGCACCCCGCCCGCGAGGATCATGGCGGCAGCTTGAGCGCGCGAGCGCGCCAAGCCGCGCAAAACCAGCGCAACATCAAGGCGCTGAACCGGTTTGGAGGGCGTCGAGGGAGGCTGGCGTGCCAAATCAATCATCCCAAGGCGGACGAAATCGCCGCAACCTGCTGGCTGGCGGCAAAAGTCTCGGTGCCACTGTTGGGCTTGTCGTCGGCCTGATCGCGGCGATCGCTCTTACCGTGGCGGCGGCGTTTGCGCAAAGCCCGGCGGCGCCAGTGGTTGAGGCTGCGGCGACTGTGCCGAAGACGCAAGTCATTGTGCTCGGCATGATCCATGGCGGACATCGCACCAGCGCGGTTTATAGCATCGAGGTGGTGCAGCGCGTCATTCGCGCGGTGGATCCGGATTATGTGCTGACGGAAATTCCACCCGATCGGCTGGCGGCGGCGGCCGCTGAATTCGCTCGCGACGGCAAAATCACCGAACCGCGCGTGCGGGTGTTCCCCGAATATGTCGAGGCGCTGTTTCCCTTGTCGAGCTCGATGAAATTCAAGATCATCCCGACGGCGGCGTGGTCGGCGGGGATGAACGCGACGCGCGGCGCAGCGTTACGGCGCCTCGAGGCCGATCCAGCGCGCGCCGCCGATTGGCGGGCGTATCAGGCGGGGCTGGACGAGATGCGCAACGCGATCGGCGATCGCGGCGATGACCCGCACTTTATTCACAGCGCGGCCTATGATGAAATCATCAGACGTGGCTATCAGCCTTATGCGACCCTGTTCGCCAAGGATTTGGGGCGCGGCGATTGGGAACAGATCAACAAGGACCATTACCGCTTGATCGAGGCGGCTTTGGATTTTCACGCCGGCGAGGGCGCGCGCGTGCTGATTACCTTTGGGTCGGCGCACAAATATTGGTTCTTAGAGCAACTGCGGAAGCGTCCCGACATCGAGCTAATCGATCCGCGCGGGTTCTTCGGTGCGGACGCGCCGTGATGCTTTGGCGACGACAAGCTCGACGATCAATCGTCGAAATCGCCGGCGTTCTCGGTCGCGTCATCGCCGACAAAGAGATCCACGTAAGCATTGGGCTGGATCGTGGACACCGCATGCTTGTAAATCAGCTGCAATTGGTTGTCGCGCTTTAACAGGATCGAGAAATTATCGAACCAGGTAATATAGCCCTGCAACTTGATGCCATTGACCAGATAAAGCGTCAGCGGCGTTTTGGCTTTTCGCACATGGTTCAGAAAAACATCTTGTAAGTTCTGTTTTTTTTCATGTTTTTTGTCGGTTGTCATTTTTATTCGCCCCGAGAGCGTTCGCTGTTGCAACATGCATGGCATGGGCGCGCCAGGGTTTCAACCCGAGCGCGTCTGAAAACTGAACGCAAACCATTGAGCTTTTGGCCTAAAGCTCAAATGGCGGCCGGAAAAGCGCGATAGGCCGCGCGCAGCACCTTTTTGTCGATCTTGCCCGTCGCGCCAAGCGCGATTTTGTCGACAAACACGACGTCATCCGGCATCCACCATTTGGCGATCTTGCCGTCGAGATGGCGGAGCATCTCGGCCTTGTCAGCGCTTTCGCCGGGGCGCAATTCAACGACCAGCAGCGGGCGCTCGTCCCATTTGGGGTGCGGGACGCCAATCACGGCCGCCAACGCAACTTTTGGATGGGTCATGGCGAGGTTTTCGACCTCGATCGAGCTGATCCACTCCCCGCCCGATTTGATGACGTCCTTGGCGCGATCGGTGATCTGCATGAAGCCATAGCCATCGAGCGTTGCGACGTCGCCGGTGTCGAAAAACCCGTCCGCGTCGAGGATCTGGCCGCCTTCGCCCTTGAAATACGCCCGCGCCACGGCCGCGCCGCGCACCACGAGGCGGCCAAAGGTCTTGCCGTCGCGCGGCAATTCAACACCCTGATCGTCGACGATCTTCATCTCGACGCCGAGCGGGGGGCGGCCCTGCTTGTTTTTCAGGCGCATTTGCTCGGATCGCGGCAGCTGCGCCGTCGCCGCCGTCGGCGTGCCGAGCGAGCCCATCGGCGAGAGCTCGGTCATCCCCCAGGCGTGGATCACTTCGATATTGTAATCGTTTTCAAAGGCTTCGATCACGGCAGGCGGCGGCGCGGCCCCGCCGATCACAACGCGCTTCAGCGTTGTTGGGCGCTGGCCAGTCTCGCGCAAATATCCAAGCAGCATTTGCCAGACGGTCGGCACGGCGGCGGTGAAGGTGACCTTTTCGCGCTCCAAGAGCTCGAAGATCGAGGCGCCGTCCATTTTGGGACCCGGCATGACGATGCGCGCGCCAACGGCGGGACCGGAAAACGCGATGCCCCAGGCATTGGCGTGGAACATCGGCACCACCGGCATGATGACGTCGCGCGAGGAAAGCCCCATCACGTCATTCTGCATGGTCAGCAGCGTGTGGATGAAATTGGCGCGGTGCGAATAGAGCACGCCCTTCGGATTGCCGGTCGTTCCGGAGGTGTAACAAAGACCGCAAGCGGTGTTCTCGTCAAAGCCGCCCCAGGGAATATCGCTCGGCTTGTCGGCGATCCAGTCTTCATAGGCGATGGCGTTTTTCAGGCTGGTGGGCGGCATGACGGCGGCGCTGGTCAGGATGACATAGCGCTCAACGCTCGGCAGATGCGCCGCCAGTTTTTCAAGCAAAGGGACGAAAGTCAGGTCGGCGATGAGGATCTTATCCTCGGCATGCTGGACGATATAGGCGATCTGCTCGGGGAACAGACGCGGATTCAGCGTGTGCAAGACCGCGCCAACGCCCATCGCGCCATACCAGCATTCGACATGGCGGGCGGTGTTCCAAGCTAGCGTCGCGACGCGATCGCCGAGCTTAACGCCGTCAATGACCAGGGCGGCCGAGGCTTGCTTGGCGCGGGTGAAGAGGTCGCGATAGCTGATCCGTTCGATCGGGCCCTCGACGCTGCGGCTGACAATCTCTTGGTCGGGGTGGTTGATCCGCGCATGGTCAAGGATCTTGTCGACCGTTAATTGCCAGTCCTGCATCAAGCCATACATGCGCGTCCTCCTTCAGCGTTATTGGCGCGCACTATACAAGCTTGTGACGCCGCGACAATTGCCGGCGCGCGCACAACCGTGGATTGCGCTCGCGGAAACGTGATTTGAGCCAAAGCGCCAGCCCGATAGACCCGCCATGCGGTGAATAACCGTGATTTTGGCTGCAAATTCAATCTATTACCAAAGGAGGGCAAAATGATAACTTTTCGGAATGCGCTACTCGCGGGAGCGGTAGTGCTGGCCATTGGCGCTTGCGCGCAACCGCCCGCCCCGCCGGCGGCGCAAGTCGAAGCGGCTGGCGCTCCGGCGGCGCGCGATTACGCGGCGGAAATCGTCAGCGCCGATGGCGCGATCGGGGTGCCGGCCGATTTCGACCGCTGGCCAACCTTGGGGAGCTGGGCGACGGCGAGCGCCGGTGAAGGCGCGCCGGTTGATGAATGGCACCAGGTTTATGTCTCGCCCGGCGGGATCGAATCTTACCTCGCCAATGGCAAATTCGCCGATGGCACGGTTCTGGTGAAGGACGTGCGCGGCTTTGCGGCGGCGACCCTGAACACTGGCCATGCGCATTATCCGACGGAAGTCGCCGTGCGCTTTGTGATGGTAAAGGATTCGACCAATGCCCGCGCCGATCACCCGCTCTGGGGCGATGGCTGGGGCTGGGCGCTCTATAACGGCACGGATACGACGACGCAGGCCGCGCCGAGCTATGAGGAAGGCTGCCAAGCCTGCCATGTGCCGGCGACCAGCACGGATTACATCTTCGCCGAAGCCTATCCGGTGCTGCGCAATGGCGGGCCGGCGGCGACGCCATCTTGGGCGAACCCTGCGCAATAAGCGCGGCTAACGCTGATCCTCGAGGCGCCGCGCTTGGGGCTCGCCCAGGCGCGGCGTTTTGGCGTCGGGGCCAAGTGGTTTTTTCTTGCCGAACAATCCGGCGTCATAGCCGGCCCATAGCCCGACAAGGGTTGCGGTCGGGATGAACGCGTCGATCTGTTCGGTGAGGTCGATGACCTCGAGCACATAAACAAGGCCCTTCGCGCCGAACAGCAAAGTCAACAGCGCCGCGCCCGGAACCTCTTCCCACGGCAGGAGGAACAGGCCGCGACCGGCGGTGAAATCGGCCAGATCCAAGGCAAGGCAAATCGCCAGGCGGACCGCAAAACCGGTCGGCGTCATGTTCTTGCCAAACAGCATCGGTCATGCTCCTGCCCAGGGCGGCGCGGGGACCTTGCGTAACAAAGCCCGAAGCCGGGGATAAAGTTTTTTGGCCGCTTTGTCATGACTCTTCGCCCGTGAGCGCCGCTCCCGCCTTTGCCGTCGACGTCGCCATTATCGGGGCCGGCGCGGCCGGCCTGTTCGCGGCCGGAATCGCCGCGCAGCGCGGGCGGCGCGTGCTGGTGCTGGAGCATAACCGCGCGATCGGCGCGAAAATCCTGATTTCCGGCGGCGGGCGCTGCAATTTCACCAATCTCCTCGTCGAGCCGAAGCATTTTTTGTCCGACAATCCGCATTTTTGCCGCTCGGCCTTGGCGGGGTATCGGCCAGCCGACTTCATCGCCTTGGTCCGCAAACACCAGATTGCCTTTCACGAAAAAACCTTGGGCCAATTGTTTTGCGACGCGGTCGGCGGCGCCAAGCTGATCGTCGCGATGCTGCGGTCCGAGGCCGATGCGGCGCGCATTGCAACGGGGGTCGAAGTCCGGGCCATCGCCAAGGCCGACCGGTTTCGTCTGGAAACGTCCATCGGCGCGATTGAGTCGGGGAGCGTCATCATCGCCAGCGGCGGGCTGTCGATCCCCAAATTGGGGGCCAGCGATTTTGCCTTTCGCATCGCTGCGCAATTTGGTCTGCCGGTGATCGCGCCGCGCCCGGCCTTGGTCCCGCTGACCTTTGACGGCGAGCTCGGCGGCTTTTTCAGCGCCCATGCCGGGGTCAGCCTGCCAGTCCGCGCGCAGGCGATCGGCAAAGGCCCGGCTTTCGCGGAAGGCATGGTGATGACTCATCGCGGGCTGTCGGGGCCGGCGATTTTGCAGGCCTCGAGCTATTGGCGTGCGGGCGAGGCGATCGGGCTTGATCTGGCGCCGGGCGCGGCGCTGGCCGAGGGTCTGGCGCAGGCCAAGGCCGCTTATCCCGCCTGGCGGCTCGGCAAAGCCTTGGCGCAGTTTTTGCCGGAACGATTGGCGCATAGCCTCGCCGCGCGCGCCGGCAAGGACGCGCCCCTGCAACATCTGCGCGATTCCGAGCTGGCCGCCTTTGCCCGCGATCTGCAGGATTGGCGGCTGTTTCCGCAGGGCGATGAGGGCTATGCCAAGGCCGAAGTGACGGCGGGCGGGGTCGACACCCGCGCGCTCGACCAACGCAGCATGATGGCGCGGGCCGCGCCGGGCCTTTATTTTATTGGCGAGGCGGTTGACGTTACCGGCTGGCTCGGCGGGTATAATTTCCACTGGGCCTGGGCGAGCGGGTTCGCCGCCGGGCGGGCTGTGTGAGCGGGGGGATGGGTACTCGCGGTCAATATCCGTCGAGCACCACATATTGACCAAGCAAATTGCAGGATTTTATACCGCTATTTACTTTTGCTCAGGATATTTGACGGATGATTTACACAATAAACGCAATATCATCACTCAATTTTTCGACCCAAAAAAAATCATCAAAACCCATTGTTCATTTCAAAACGATGACAGAGCGATTAAGCTTATCTATCTTGCAATCTAAAACACTGGCCAGCTATCAACGGCAGGAGCTTGCGGATGGAAGACAACCCTCAATCAATTTGCTATTCTGTTCGGAGACAGAATTCCAAACCAAATCTGAAACCAATGCCGGTTGAGCAGCTTACATAATATATCTGACAGGCACGCGGTCGAAAAGCCGGTTCCCACCTTTTCGCTCAACGCTCTTATGCTGAGCTTTTGTGGGTGAACAAAGTTCCGGACAATCCCGATTTTGTCGCGCAGCTTGGGGTAATCCTCGCCGAAATCAAGGGGATGCATAAGTAGAATTTTCTCGGCAAGATGCATGAAAAGATTCCGAATGAAGACCAGCAGATACACAGAGGCGCAAATCATCGCGATCCTGCGACAGGGCGAAAGCGGTGTTCCGGTGGCCGAGCTGTACCGTGAGCACTGCATGAGCAACGCGTCGTTTTACAAGTGGCGGGCCGGCGGGCGGACTGGCCATCGCCATGAGTCGCTTCCCTTGCGTCGCGCATTGAGATTGCGGTATCTGTAATGAGTGGGCTTCGAAGACCACCGCTACCTTTGTCGTTTGGGTTAAGCGTGACCATTCGCAGTTAGGCGGTAACTACGTGGTGTTTTTGAGTCAAAGCGGACTTCGCAAGGATTTTCAATATAGTTTGGGGGTGGGGGCCGGTGACAAGGTATTCGTGAGTGCGCGCGGGCTTATGTCAGAAGCTAAAGAGTTCGGCGCTCCAGCGAAAGGCGCGCTAGTCAAAAGATGGCGCACCATCGCCGAACATATGAGCGTTCTCACAAATGCTCATTCCACCGCCGAAGACAAAGCCAACGCTCTCTCCAGTCTCGAGATTGCTGCGGCAGGCCTCTATAACGATCTTTTCAATCTAACGGGAAATGGCCCAACCGCCGAGGAAGTGCTGGCTAATGCGCTAGAAAAGGCCCACCGCGAAAAACGAACCCTTTGGATCGAGGTATCTGGCTGGGCAAAGGATTTGCCTTGGGAGCTCTTGCGCGTTCCTAGCAGTATATCTCCACTCAAACGCGATTGCTGGCTGGGTGAGGTTGCGATTGTCTCCGGCGCCCGCGCTGTTTCGAATGTCGGCGGGAAAAACGTCATCCGCGTAAACGGCCCACCGACCATTATTTCCGTTCTTGGCGATGAGACTATGGAAGCAGACCAGCCTGAAGCGGAATACCCGAGCATCGCTACACGAGGCGAACTCAGGCCGCTGGAGTACATTGCGGTTGAGAGAGAGTTTATCCAAGGGTTGCGCGCTACCGGCCGCGATTACGTTTTTGTCGGTCCGCTCGACGAGAGTAACCGAGCGGCAGCGCGCGCGGAGCTACGCCGCCATTTCGGTCGAGAGCAGCCCTACCAGGTCATCCATTTTGCGTGCCACGGGGATGTGGCTGAATCGGAAGAGGACGAGTTCGAAGCGTTCGTGAGAACCAACAATTTTCGGCTGACAAAGCAGGACTTCAACGACCAGCCGAGGATCCGCTTCAATCATCCGAACATCGCTTTTCTGAATATGTGCAATGGACTTACGGCGAGCAGCCTTCCGGCTGGGGGCATGGCGGCATACTTCGACCGCAGCACAAAATCCGAGGCGATCATCGCATCTGCGTTTCTAATCGACGATCGTTCTGCGGCGGCAATTACGGAAGGCCTGCTCGATAAGATGCTCCCGCCCAAAATTGGACGGGGCGCCGCGATTGGGCGCGCCCTCTTCGAAGTTCGCAACGAATTACTGAGCAGACAAGAATCTCTCACAGGCTTCTGCTACCGTCTGTTGGGCGATGCAGATCTCTTCATCCTTCGAGCATAGGGCGCAAAAATGAGTTCAGACAGTATCGAAGTTCTCGCTCGTGAAGTATCGACCGGCCACCGCGCCCTGAATGAGAAGGCACGAAGAAGGCAATCCGTCGACAAGAAAAACCTCGCATCGCAAATGGCTACGTTCGTGAAAGCGGTGTCCGAAGTGATCGGCGAAACGGCTGATGCCGCCGCAGGCTACTGTTTAGAGGAGGTCAAACTGACCGCGGAACTAACTACGGAGGGGAAGGTCATTCTTATTGGCGCAGAAGGAAGCGTCACGGGACGCGGTGCTATCGAGTTCACGTTCCGTCGAAAAGTCACCTCATTGGGCAGTTAAAGCGATCAAAATGTCACATGCCAGCCTCCAATCCAGTCCCACGGACGGCGGCGCCTTCCCGAAGAGAGCCGCCCTTGTTGTCCATCAGCTGAGATCCCCCATTCGGAAACCTCACCGAGAGCGCCTTGAGGCCACGCTCAAGGGGCTAGGACTTCGGGGTGTGGGGAGCTGCGCGCAATGCGAGGACACGCCTGCGGTCCGAGGCATGATTAACTACGTCAAACATCTTGTGAACTTCGGACAGCCGGGTGAGTCCCGCCCGCAGATGACGCTTTCCGAAGAACGCGAGGAGCGCGCTCGCGACGACAACCTCCATGCAAAACATGAACGCGAGCGCATAACGGGGCGCAACCAAACAGCAGAATCAAAAGATGGGGCCACGTATAGTGCCCGCTCTTCAAATAAAACACAACGTCTTGAACCGCTGCATAAGAATGAGTCATCATCGCCAAGGGTGAGTCGAAGAACATTCGAGGTCGTCCAATTAGACGCCGATCCGCTCGCGTTGATGAGGCAGGTAGATGATATGATCCCAATCGACCAAGAGTCCGGCGAGCGCCAGTTCATAGCGGACATCAGCCAGTTTCTTAACCTGTACGGTCCGCATTACTTTTTCAAGGAACACCCAGACAGCGCGGCGGCCAACTGGAGCCGTTTAGTAGCAATGCGCATGGTGGCCTATTTAGGCAGCGGAAATCTGGAGGTGCGCAGAGTCTCGGCGCAAGTATTGGATTGGCTATCGACTTTTGAGCCGGCGATGGGAAATTGCGCGAACGAAACAGTTGAACATCGCATTGGCAAATTTTTGGGCGAATTGGGATACGATTTCCTATACCGGCCTGAGATCGTTTTGATTAATGGAGCCGCTAGAGTGTCCGCGAAGATCGATAGCGTACTAAAGCAAGTGCTTCATGCAGACTCGACAATTGATCTTCGTGGGCCACCCCACGGTGCTCATGCCGTCGTCTATCTTACCGGAAGTGAGATCGATCCCTCGCAACGGTACCTGATCAATCGGCACATTGAAGACACCCGGGCGACAGTCGAGGGGGCCAAGACCCTCCAGCCGTCGTACCTCCGAGACGCGCGACTCATGTTCATGCTGGACGGAATATGCCTCGACCAGCGGATTATCGAAGTCCACGATGACTGCGTATTGTTCGAAGCCGCTGCTTAATCTAGGCAAGATTCGAGACCAACGCGTACCTTCGCGACGGACTGCGCAGGCCTTATCTTTGCCTAGCGCGGAACACACCCCTCCAGTGGCAGATTAGAGCTCAATTTGGCTTCGGGAGCTAAGCGTGAATCTGGGTGACGGGGCTAAGTGAGCAAATCGGCGTATCGTGGTTGGTGTCCAAACCGCCATGAACCCTCTCAAGGAGAGCGATACGCCATGAAAGAAGCTAAAGTTGTTCGACTGATTCAGCCAAGCTGACCTGCCCCCTTGTCATCACGTCATCGACACAGTTGAAAAGGGGCGCGCCAAAAGATGTGAAGATGAGAAGCCAGCGCAGCGGATGCCCCCCCTCACGCGCTCGACACTGGCGTTTGGCGCCCCTGCGGTGCTAGTTTCGCGCCATGACGCTCAAACCCATCGCTTATAGCCTCATCGGGGCGTGCCTGATCAGCGCCTGCGCGACGGGGCGCGCCGATGCGCCCGATCTGCAGCTCGTTTACAACGCCGCCGCGCAATATCATTTGCCCGACCGCAATCCGGTGATTGTCATTCCGGGGATTTTGGGCAGTCGCCTCGTTGACCGGCCGACCGGCGATTTGGTCTGGGGGGCGTTTACGGCCGAAGCCGCCGATCCGCAAAAACCCGCGGGCGCGCGGCTGGTCGCTTTGCCGATCACCGGCGCCGAGCGTTTGCGCGATCTGCGCGACGAGGTGGCCCCGGTCGGCGTGTTGGACCGCGTCCGCTTGCGGATCGGGTTCTTGCCGATCGAATTGCGGGCCTATGCGCAGATCCTGTCGACGCTTGGCGCCGGCGGCTATCGCGATGAGCAATTGGGCCTCAGCGGGGTCGATTACGGCCCTGGCCATTTCACCTGTTTTCAGTTCGCCTATGATTGGCGGCGCGACAATGCCGAGAACGCGCAATTGCTGGGTGAATTCATCCGGGCGCGGCAAATCTATGTCGCGGAGCGTTATCGCAGCGATTATGGGCTAGAGATCGATCCGAAAACCATCAAATTCGATTTGGTTGCTCATTCGATGGGCGGGCTGATCGCCCGCTATTTCCTGATGTATGGCGAGCAAAGTCTCGATGACGGCGCGCCGGAGCTCACCTGGGCCGGCGCCGAAATGGTCGAGCGGGCGATCCTGGTTGGCGCGCCCAATCATGGCTCGAGTGTCGCCTTGCAGCAATTGGTCGACGGCGCCGATGTCGGCAAGCCGATTTTGCCGTTTTACCCGCCGGCTTTGCTCGGCACGTTCCCGTCGGTCTATCAATTGCTGCCGCGCGGGCGGCATTTGCCCGCCGTGTGGGACGGCGATCTGGGGCGACCGATCGAGGATCTTTATGATCCAAAGGTCTGGCGCGCGGCGGGCTGGGGGCTGGCGGACGCGGCGCAAGAAAAAGTCCTCGCCGATTTGCTGCCGGAGGTTGAGGACGCGGCGGAGCGTCGCCGGCTGGCTTTAGGTTTTCAGGAAAAAGCCTTGGCGCGCGCACGCGATTTTGCGGCCGCTCTCGATCGACCAGCGCCGGCGCCGGCGGGGCTCGACCTCTTCATCGTCGTGGGCGATGCGCAATCGACCCCGCAAACGCTGAGCGTTGAGGCTAAAACCGGCAAATTGAGCGTTTTTTCAACTGCGCCGGGCGATGGCACGGTGCTGCGCAGCAGCGCGCTCGCCGATGAACGGCCCGCCGGCGCCTGGCGGCCAACGCTTGCCTCGCCCGTCGATTGGGACCGCACCTTGATGCTGTTCAGCGACCATTTCGGGCTGACCAAGGACCCGGCTTTCGCCGACAATGTGCTATATTGGCTGTTGGAGGACCCGCGCCGGCGGGGACCGAGCGGGCCGCTCGCGCCCGAAGGATCCGACGCCGCCAATGGCTGACGACGCCGCGATCATGGCGCTTCCCATCGAGGCGGTGCTGGAGGAGCTTTGCGCGGCGTTGCGGGACCGCCCCAATGCCGTGCTGGTCGCCCCGCCGGGGGCGGGGAAGTCAACGCGCGCGCCGCTGCGTTTGTTGGAGGAGCCCTGGGCGCAAACCGGCAAAATCTTGCTGCTGGAGCCGCGCCGGATCGCCGCGCGCGCCGCCGCCGCCCGCATGGCCAAGAGCCTTGGCGAACAGATCGGCCAGACCATCGGCTTTCGCGTGCGGATGCAAACGCGGGTCAGCGCGGCGACGCGGCTCGAAGTCGTTACCGAAGGGGTGTTCACCCGGATGATCCTTGCCGACCCGACGCTCGACGGCGTTGCCGGCGTCTTGTTTGACGAATTTCACGAACGCAGCCTCGATGCGGATTTGGGACTGGCCTTGGCGCTGGATGCGCAAAGCGGTCTGCGCGAGGATCTGCGGTTATTGGTGATGTCGGCGACGCTGGACGGGGCGCGGGTCCGCAGCCTGCTCGGCGCAGCGGCTCTGGTGCAATCGGAGGGGCGGGCTTTTCCGGTCGAGACGATTTATCTCGGCCGCGATCTTGGCGAAGACGTCGCCAAGGCGATGGCGCGGGCCTGCCGCCGCGCCATGGCCGAGCAAACGGGCTCTGTGCTGGCGTTCTTGCCGGGGCAGGCGGAGATTTTACGCTGCGCCGATTTTTTGGGCGAGATGGACCTCGATCCGGCAATCGAGATCGCCCCGCTTTACGGCGCGCTTGATAACGCCGCGCAGGACCGTGCGATCGCGCCAGCGGCGGCGGGCAAACGCAAGATCGTGTTGGCGACCGCGATCGCCGAGAGCGCGCTGACCATCGAGGGCGTCTCGACGGTGATCGATGGCGGGCTGGCGCGCGCGCCGCGCTTTGACGCCGGGACCGGCGCGCTGCGGCTTGAAACAATGCGGGTGTCGCGCGCCAGCGCCGATCAACGCCGCGGCCGCGCCGGGCGATTGGGACCCGGCGTTTGCTATCGCTTGTGGGACGAGGCGCAGACGCGGGCGCTGCCGGCCTTTGAGCAGCCGGAGATCTTGTCCTGCGATCTGGCGAGCCTGGCGCTCGATTTGGCCGAGTGGGGCGCAACGCCGGCCGCGTTGCGCTGGCTTGATCCGCCGCCGGCGGGGGGCTTTGCGGCGGCGCAAAGCGGGCTGCAGACGATGGGGGCGTTGGACGCGGATCGGCGCTTGACTGATTTTGGGCGGCGCCTGCGCGCGTTTCCGGCCGCGCCGACCTTGGCGGCCATGGTGCTGCAGGGCGGCGAGATCGGGGCGCTGACGCTGGCGGCGGACCTCGCCGTGCTGCTGAGCGAGCGCGGTTTGGGCGGCCAAGGCGTTGACCTTGCGGCGCGTCTGCAGGCGTTCCGCCGCGACCAGGGCGCAAAGGCGCGCGAGGCGCGGTTATTGGCGCAAAACCATGTTGAGCAGGCTCGGAAGCTCGGCTTTGGCGCACAGGCGAGAATAGCCGATGAAGCGGCGATGCTGATGCTGCTCGCGCGCGCATTCCCCGATCGGATCGCCAAAGCGCGGCCCGGCAAGCCGGGCGAGTTTTTGATGGCGAATGGCCGGGGCGCTTTTGTCGAGGAGACCGATCCGCTGGCGCGCGCGCCGTTTGCGATCATCGCGGGCCTGACCGGCGCAGTCGAGCGCCAGCGCATTGCGGCGGCTTTGCCGCTGAGCGAGGCGCAATTCAACGCGCAGTTTCGCACGGCGATGGTCGAGGCGGACGAGGCGCAATTTGACGTCGCCGCCAAGATTTTGCGCGGCCGCCGCGTGCGCCGGCTGGGCGCGATCGTGCTCGCCGAGACCCCGCTCGCCGCGCCGAGCGGGCCGGCGGCGCAGGCCGCATTATTGGAAGCGGTGCGCGCGAATGGGCTGGAATTGCTGGCGTGGAGCGAGGGAGCGACGGCGTTCTTGGCGCGGGCGCGGTTTGTGGCGGCCGCGGCGCCCGCAGATTGGCCGGATTGGTCGGCGGCGGCCTTGGCGGCTGAGTTGGAGACGTGGCTTGGGCCTTTCTTGGCGGGCGCGCGGGATTTTTCGCCTTTGGCGGACGGCGCATTAACGCAAGCCTTGCGCTCACGGCTGGAGCCCGCCGCGCAGCGTCTGCTCGATCGACTGGCGCCGAGCCATTTGACCACGCCGGCGGGCCCGACCCATCCCATTGATTACGGCGCCGAAGGCGGGCCCCTGGTCGAGGTGCGGATGGGCGAGCTTTACGGCCTTGACCGTCACCCGACGGTGCTGGACGGCAAAGTCGCGCTGACTTTGGCGTTATTGTCGCCGGCGCGTCGGCCGATTCAGCTGACCAAGGATTTGCCCGGTTTTTGGCGCGGCTCCTACCGGGCCGTGCGCGCCGAAATGCGGGCCTACTATCCCAAACATGTCTGGCCGGAGGACCCGCTGGCGGCGGCGCCGACGACGCGGGCCAAGCCAAAACCGGGATAATTGGGTCGACCGCAGGGTCGCGCTGCGGTACAACCATCTCCGACGCCGCGAGCGAGGAGGGACGCATGCGCGATTTATCGAGCCTGACAAGTGGCCGCGCGCGGCTTGCGGCTATCGTCGACAGCGATTGGTTCAGCATGACGATCACCGCGCTGGTGGTGCTGAACGCGTTGCTGTTGGGCCTGGACGCCATTCGCGGCTGGCCCGAGCCCGCGCATCGCTGGTTCGGCGTGCTCGATCGGTTGTTCTTGGCGATTTTTGTGGTGGAATTGTCGCTCAAGCTGGTGGTGCATGGCCCGCAATTTTTTCGGCGGGCCTGGAATTGCTTTGATTTTTTGGTGGTGGCGGCCTCGCTTGCGCCCAATGGCGGGGCGCTGTCCATTTTGCGGGCGCTGCGGGTTTTGCGCACCTTGCGCCTGCTCAGTGTGATTCCGATCCTGCGCCATGTCGTCGAAGCTTTGGTCAAGTCGATCCCAGGCATGGGCGCGATTGTCGCGGTCTTATTGGTGTTCTTTTATGTTGGCGCGGTGATTTCAACGACGTTGTTTGGCGACAGCTCGCCGGCCTTGTTTGGCACCTTGTCCGGATCATTTCTGACTTTGTTCCAGATCATGACGCTGGACGGCTGGGGCGACGCGGTGCGTGAAGTCATGCAGCATCACCCGAGCGCCTGGGTGTTTTTCATGGCGTTCACCGTGGTGACGAGCTTTGCGATCCTCAATCTGTTCATCGCCGTGATTGTCGATTCCTTGCAAGCCGCCCAAAAACGCCTGCAAGAAGCCGAGATCGAGCATCTCGACGAAGAGATTGAAAGCATTGAGGTCGCGCAAGAAACCCAAGCCGCGCAGATGAAAATGATGATGGAGGAGATGCGGCAATTGCGCGCAGAACTAAGCGCGATCCGTAGCGTGGTGGAGCGCCGCAACGCCCGGCGGGGGCGATCAATCGAAACGGCGCAGGTGCTGGAGGCCGCAGCCAGTCCTCATGCCGGGGGCGATCCACAACCTGACAAAACGACGCGACAGCGCCAATAATTGCGTTATAGGCGAAGACGCCCTCGCCAGCCGACGAGGACATCCTCCCCATCCGTAGCGGATTTGTATGGTTCTCGTGTCCTGAACCAGAAGTTCGTCGGATAATTGGGTCAAGCGTTTAGCGAACTTCTGGTTCAAAATGGACACTATAACTCATTGATTTCTAGTGTGGCTTTGATTCTGAAATTCGCTCAGAGCATGCCACAATAATGGGGCGAATTTCAGAATCGCCACACTAGGAGCCTGTCCGCTTATTCAACCAGCCAAGCCGGACGCTGATAGGGCAGATTGAGATCGCGCGCGACAGCGGCATGGGCGATTTCACCGTCGGCGACGTTCAGGCCGTTGGCCAAATGCGGATTGTCGCTCAAGGCGCGCGCCGCGCCTTTGCCGGCGAGTTCGAGCGCATAGGGCAAGGTCGCATTGTTCAACGCAAAGGCCGAGGTGCGCGCGACCGCGCCTGGCATGTTGGCGACGCAATAATGAATGACGTCGTCAACGACGAAAACCGGATCGTCATGCGTTGTCGGCCGCGAGGTTTCAAAACAGCCGCCTTGGTCAATGGCGATATCGACCAACACCGCGCCGGGACGCATGGTTTTCAACATGGCGCGGGTGATCAGTTTTGGCGCCGCCGCGCCGGGCACCAATACGGCGCCGATCACGAGGTCGGCCTCAGCAACGGCCTTTTCGACAGCCGCGCCGGTCGAGAAGGCTGTTTTGATCATGCCGTTGAAGATTTGGTCGAGCTCGCCCAAGCGTTCGGCCGAACGGTCAAACACGGTGACGTCGGCATGGGCGCCGAGCGCCATCTGCGCGGCATGCGTGCCCGCAACGCCGCCGCCGAGGATCACGACATTGGCCGGCGCAACGCCCGGCACGCCGCCAAGCAAAAGCCCGCGGCCGCCCTGGGTTTTTTCCAGATAATGCGCGCCGACTTGCACCGACATGCGCCCGGCAACCTCCGACATCGGCCGCAAGAGCGGCAACCGCCCGCGCGAATCGGTGACCGTTTCATAGGCGATCGCCGTGCAGCCGGAGCGGCGCAAGGCCTCGGCTTGGTCGGGGTCCGGCGCCAAATGCAGATAAGTGAACAACAGATGATGGGGGCGCAGCCGCGCAATTTCGACGGCTTGCGGTTCTTTGACCTTGACGATCATGTCGGCGCTCGCAAACACCGAATCAGCGTCGGGCAGAATTTTCGCGCCGATCGCCACATAATCGTCATCGCTGAGGCCGACCCCAAGGCCAGCGCCCGTTTCGATAAACACCTCATGGCCGGCCCGCACCAATTCGGCGGCCGAATCGGTCGTCAGGCCGACCCGATATTCGCGCACTTTGATTTCCTTGGGGGCGCCAATGCGCATGAGATTCCTCCATTCGGCGTTCATTGCGCCATGCCATGCCGCTTCTTCGGCGGTTTGCGCAAGTCTATTTCGCGTGTAGGTGCGCCGCCGCGATTGCGCGCAAGGTCGCGTTTTTGTAGCTCCACGAGGCGATGGCCTATTCCGTCAAAGAGATTTTTCCAACCTTGCAGGGCGAAGGCGGCCAAAGCGGCCGCGCGGCGGTGTTTTTGCGCTTTGCCGGCTGCAATCTATGGAGCGGGCGCGAAGAGGACCGCAAAACGGCGATCTGCCGGTTTTGCGACACCGATTTCGTCGGGACAGATGGTCCCGGCGGTGGGCGCTTTGCCAGCGCTGACGCGCTGGCCGGGCGGATTGCGCAAACATGGCGCGAGCATTTGGGCGGGGCCGATCGCGGGCGGGCTTACGTGGTCTGCACGGGCGGAGAACCGCTCTTGCAATTGGATGCGGATTTGATCGCGGCGCTGAAAGCGGAAGGTTTTGAAATCGCCGTCGAGACCAATGGCACAATCGCCGCCCCTGCAGGCGTGGATTGGCTGTGCGTCAGCCCAAAGGGCGGCGCCCCGCTCGTCCAGACATCGGGCCAAGAGTTGAAACTGGTGTTCCCGCAAGACAACGCGCCGCCGGAGGCTTTTGCCGGCCTTGATTTTGCGCATTTCTTCTTGCAGCCGATGGACGGCCCGGCCCGCGCTTCGAACATTGCGGCGGCGATCGCCTATTGCCTTGCCCATCCGAAATGGCGCTTGTCGCTGCAAACGCACAAGATTATGGGCATTCCGTGACCGACGCTTTGTTCAGCCTGTGCAAGACCATTACCTTCGACGCCGCGCATTATCTGCCGCAGGAGGACCCGGCGCACCCCTATGGCCGCTTGCATGGCCATTCTTTCGCGCTGGATGTGACCATTCGCGGCAAAGCCCAGCCGGGCGCGGAATGGGTCGAGGATTTCGACGCGATCACCCAGGCGCTGGCGGAGCTGCGCGGCCTGCTGGACCATCGATTGCTGAACGAGGTTGAGGGCTTGGAGCGCCCGACGCTTGAGCGGCTGTGCCAATGGACGGCGGCGCGGCTGCAACGCCGCTTTCCGGGTCTTGCGCGCGTAACGGTGCGCCGACCCTCCTTGGGCGAGTCCTGCACGCTGGAATTGGCCGCATCTTGACGGCAGCGGCGCATTCGCTTTGGGCAGCGCCGGCGCCGCGCGTATTCACGATTTCACCGTCCGAGCCCTTTGCGGCGCGGCTGGCCGGGGCGCTGGCCGCCAGTTTGCCGCAGCCGATTGAGCCGCTGGCCTGGGCAGATGCGCTGATCCTGCTGCCGACGCGGCGGGCGGCAAAGGATTTTGCGGCGGCGCTGTTGGCGGCGCGCCCTGGCAATGGTGGCGGTGCAACGGCGATCTTGCCGCGTTTGGCGGCGCTGGGCGATCTAGAAGACGAAAGCCTCGAGACAATTGCGCTGTATGGTGGGGCGGCGCCGATGGGACGCGAGATCGCGCCGCTGGCGCGGCGCCTCGCATTGGCGGCCTGTTTGCAGCGCGAAGGGGCGGTCGATGATTTTCGGCGCGGGCTGTCGCTCGCGGGCGATTTGGCGAGCGTCATCGATCTTGCCCATCAATATGGCCCCGTTGACTGGGCGGCGCTGACGCCCTTCCTCGCCGAGCGCGATTTTGCCGAGCATTGGCGCACCGCCGGGGCGGCGTTGTCGCTGCTGAACGAGGCCTGGCCGGCGACTTTGGCCGCGCATGGCTGGGTCGAGCCGCAGGCCGCCCATGCGGCGCGGGCGCGCGCTTTGGCGCAAGCCTGGGAAACGCGGCCGCCCGATTTTCCGCTGATCATCGCCGGCTCGACCGGGTCGCAGCCAGCGACGCGGGCGTTGATGCGGGCGGCGGCGTTTGCCCCACAAGGCGCGGTGATCTTGCCAGGCCTTGACCTTGATCTCGATGAAAAAGCCTGGGCCGCGATTGGTCCGGAGCACCCGCAAGCCGCATTACGCGCAACATTGGCGGCGCTGGGGATTGAGCGCAGCGCCGTGCGGCCGTTGCCGGGCGGGCGCGATGACGCGCTGGCGCGGGCGCGCCGGCGGCTGTTGAACGAGGCGCTACGGCCGGCCGAATTGACCGATGATTGGCTGCGGCGGCTGACCGATCTGGGCGGGGCGGATTTTGTGCGGACAGCTTTGGCGGGGCTGGAGATAGTCTCCCTGCCGCGCGAGGATGCGGAGGCCGAGCTTTCCGCTTTGCTGATGGCCAAAGCCCGGGCCGACGGCAAAAGCGTGGTGCTGGCGACGCCCGATTCCGGGCTGACGCGGCGGGTCATTGCCAAATTGGCGCGGCTGGGCCTGCGGCCGATGGCGTCGGCCGGGACGACGCTGGCGGAGACGCCGATCGGTGAGGCGCTGATCGCGCTGGCGCGGTTGGGAGCGGACCCGAGCGATCCGGTTCTGCTCGACCGCGCGCTGGGGGCGCCGGCGATCGCCGCGGCGGTTTCGGACGAAGATGACGGCGAGGGGCTGGCCGCCTTCCGCGCCGTCGCGCTGGCGGGCGTGCGCAAAGCGCCAGATTGGCCCGGGTTGATCGCTTATTGCCGGCAAGCCCCGCATGCGCCCTTGGTTCAAAAAGAGGCGGCGGCCGATTTCGCCGCCGCGTTGGCGGATAAAGTCGCGCTGCTGGCGCCGCCCCACAGCGCATTCGCGGCGCATTTGCGCGGCCTGGTCGGCGCAATGGAGGCCTTTCTGGAGCCACAAGCCTGGTCCGGCCCAGCCGGTCTCGCGGCGGCGGATCTGTTGCGCCCGCTGGTCGATGCGCCGGGGATCGAAGCATTGCTCGATTCTGAGGCGTTCGCCGATTTTTTGGCGCAGGCCTTTGCGGCCACGAGCCTTCCCATCACCGATGGCGATCCCGATTGCGCTATTCTCGGGCCCTTGGAGGCGCGGCTGCAAGCGCGCGATCTCGTCATCCTCGGCGGCTTGAATGAAGGCATGTGGCCCAAGCCCGCCCGCCAGGACGCGTTTTTGAACCGGGCGATGCGCGCGCATCTGGGCCTGCCGGCGCCGGAGGAGCGGCTCGGCCTTGCGGCGCATGACTTTGCGCAATTGGCGTCCGCGCCGGCAATTGTGGTGCTGCGGGCCGAGCGTCAAGGCGGGGAGCCGGCGGTGAAATCGCGCTGGCTGTGGCGGCTGGAGGCGCTGGCGCGAGGGGCGGGCGCGGATTTGACGCCGTCGGCGGAACTGGCCGAGATCATCGACATTGCCGCCCGCGCGCATGCGCCGCCAACGCGGTTGCGCATCGCTCCGCCCGCCCCGCGCCCGCCGGCGAAAGCGCGGCCGCGCCGCTTGCGCGTCACAGATATCGAGACGCTGATCCGCGATCCGTTTGCGATCTATGCGCGGTTGATCTTGGGCCTGCCGGTGCGCGAGGGGCCGCGCCCGCCCGATGCGCGCGATTACGGCATGGCCGCCCATCGCCTCGCCGAGCGGCTGGCGCAGGGCGACACATCGATCGATGACGCCGCGATTGCGGCGGCGTTTCGCGATTACGGGCATGACCCGGGCGCGGCGCATCAGCATGCCTTGCGCCTGTCGGCGGCTTTGGCCGCGTTCGCGACGCATCATTGCGGGCCGGGGGCGCAGCTGTTCCCCGAAATGCGTGGGCAATGGCGTCCTTTTGGGCTTGACCTGACGATCGATGGACGCGCCGATCTGATCCGGCTCTTGGCCGATGGCGGCCTCGACATCGTCGATTTCAAGACGGGGACAAGCCCGACCGTGAAACAGATCGCCAGCGGGCTGTCGCCGCAATTGCCGATCGAGGCGTTGATGGCGCTGGAGGGGGCGTTTGCCGGCCTGCCGGCTTTTCACGCGATTGCCGAGTTGACGATCTATCGCCTGCGCGCCCGCGATTTCGGACCAGAGCAGATCAGCGGGTTGAAGGCAAAATCACTGCATTTGATCCTCGACGAAACCCGCCAATCCCTGGCGCGGCTGCTGGCGCATTATCTGGCGCCGCATTCAGCGTTTTTCTCCAAGCCGCGTGTGATGCTGGCAAGTTTGTTCGGCGATTACGATCATTTGGCGCGGCGGGCCGAATGGGCGCTCGATGAGGGCCAGGAATGAGCGCGATATCGCCCGACATTTTGCAGGCCTTGGCCAATCAGGCGTACGCCGCCGATCCAAGCGCCAGCGTGTTTGTGCGCGCCAATGCCGGCTCTGGCAAAACCAAGGTCCTGGTCGACCGGGTGGCGCGGCTTTTGCTGGAGGGCGCAGCGCCCGACGCCATCATTTGCATCACCTTTACCAAAGCCGCCGCCGCCGAAATGCAAACGCGGCTGTTTGATCGGTTGGGATCGTGGTCGGTGTTGAGCGACGCCGATTTGTCGGAAAAGCTGGCGGCGCTGCTGGCGCGCGATGCGGCAGCGATCGGTCCGCGCGATTTATCTTCGGCGCGGCGGTTATTTGCGCGGGCGCTGGAAACGCCGGGCGGGCTGAAAATCCAGACGATCCATGCTCTATGCGAGCGGATTTTGCGGCGCTTTCCATTGGAGGCAGGGCTGACGCCTGGCTTTGTGGTGCTGGAAGACGCTGCGCAGGCGCAATTGCGGGCAACGGCTTGGGCCAAGATCGGCGCGCTCGCCGCCGAAGGCGAGGCGGGAATCGCGGACGCGTTCGCGCATGTAGCGCTGGTTTTCGGGACCGATGACCTTGCCGATTTGCTGGCCAATGCGTTGCGTCACCGCCGCGCCATTGTCGACTTCTGGCAAAAACAAGGCGGCCTGGATGAAGCGCAAACCGCGCTGTGGCGCCATTTTGGCTTTGCCGGCCCTCGATCGCGCGCCGATTTGCTGGCGCCATGGTTTGCCAATTTGCCGCGCGCTGAACTCGCTGCGGCGGCTGGATGGCTCGCAAGCGGCAAGATCACCGACCAGAAAACCGCCGAAATCCTGCAAAAAGCCCTCGCTGGCGACGCGGAAACCGCTTTTGCGGCCCTGTTGTCGCTGGCTTTCACCACGGAGGGCGAGCCCCGCGCCAAGCCGGTTTTCACCGCCGACATGCGCAAGTTCCCGCGCGTGGAGGCGCTGTTAAGCCAAGCTGGCGCCTTTATCGCGGAGGTCTGCGCGCTAAAATCCGCTTTGGAAGCGCGCGAAGCGGCCCACATGAATGCCAGCCTGTTTCTGCTCGCCATCGTCATGATCGGCGAGGTCGAGGCCGCCAAGATGGCGATGCAAGCGGTCGATTTCGACGATCTGATTGATCGCGCCGCCGATCTGCTCGACCGCGCCGATTTGCGCGCTTGGGTGCAATTCAAGCTCGATGCCGGGATCGCCCATGTCTTGGTCGATGAGGCGCAAGACACCTCGCCGAGCCAATGGCGGCTGATCCGCGCCCTCACGGCCGAGTTTTTCGTCGGCGACACGGCGTGCCTCGGTCCGCGCACCTTGTTCGCGGTCGGCGATGAAAAACAAAGCATTTACGGCTTTCAGGGCGCCGATCCGGCCGGGTTCCTGCGCGAGGGCCAAGACCTCATCACCCGCGCCACAGCGGCAGGCATGGTCGCCAAGGCGCTGCCGCTGGATGTGTCGTTTCGCTCCTGCCCGGAGATCTTGGCGGCGGTCGATCATGTCGTCAATTTCGCCCCGATCAGCGCCCCCCCGGCCGGGGCCGAGCTCACTACCCATATCGCTTTTCGCCAAAACGATCGCGGCGGGGTCGAATTATGGGCGCCGGAGCCGCCGCCCGTTCAAGAACAAGACGATCCGTGGGATTTGCCGGTCGACGCCGAACGGGCCGATAGCGCCGAGGCGCGGCTCGGGCGGCGGATCGCCGCGCGCTTGCAGGATTGGTTCGCCAAGGGGCTGGCGATCGAGGAGAACGGCAAAAAGCGAGGCGCGCGGCCGGGCGATGTGCTGATCCTGGTGCGCAAGCGCGGCAAGGTCGCCACCGCCGTGCTGCGGGCGCTGAAACGGGCCGGCATTCCGGTGGCGGGGCGCGATCGATTTTCACTTGCCGACGAGATCGCCGTGCAGGACGTCTTGTCGCTCGCCAAAGCGGCGCTCGACCCGTTTGACGATCTGGCGCTGGCCGAAGCGCTGCATTCCCCGCTTTTGGGGCTGTCGCTCGAGGCGATTTTCACGCTGGCGCATGATCGCGGCGATGCGCCGCTCAGCGCGCGGCTGATCGCGGCGGCCGCCACGGACCCGCAATTTGCCTTCGCGGCCGGCATGCTGCAGCGCGCTTACGCGATCGCGCAACATGGGGGGGCGCATCATTTCTGCGCTTGGGCGCTCGAACAGGCTGATCCGGATGGGCAAACCGGCTGGGCGCGGATGATCGCCCGGCTTTCGGCTGAAGCGCGCGAGCCGCTGGAAGAATTGCTGTCGCAAGCGTTGGCTTTTGACCAGGGCGCGCGCCCCGGTTTGCTTGGGTTTATCCGCGAGATCGGCGCCTCCGAGCAGGAATTAAAACGCGAATTGTCGAGCAATAGCGACAGCGTTCGGCTGATGACCGTGCATGGCGCAAAAGGATTAGAGGCGCCGATCGTCATTTTGGCGGACGCCACGGAGCGGGGCGCGCGCAACAAGCGAAGCTTTATATTGACCGAGGACGGCGCGCCGATCCTCTCGCCGCTCGCAAAAGCCAGCGACCCCGCTTCGCAAGCCCTGCGCGCGCAGCTGGAGATGGCGGAAGCGGAAGAATATGGGCGCCTGCTTTATGTCGGGATGACGCGGGCGCGCGATCGGCTGGTCATCGCCGGGCGGGCGGGCAAAGAGGGCAAAATCGACGCCGCCGCCTGGCATAGACGCGTCGATGAAGCGTTGCGCGATCATTGGGTTAAAGCAGGCGCCGCCGACCTCAGCGCCGCTGCGCCGGATCGTTTGTATGGAGCGGCGCCGGAATTCTTGGGCCCTCCCCTGGCGTCGATCGGGCAAAGCTTCGGGCAATTGCCCAATTGGGCGCGCGCCACAAACGCGTGGCGGGGTCCAAATCGCGCGCCGTCTGAGGCGGGGCTGTCGCCGCTGGCGGCGGGGGCGCCTTTGCGCTTTCGGCGCGGCGCGATCGTGCATGCGCTGTTGCAGCATTTGCCGGAGGTCGAGGCGGTCGAGCGCCCTGTCGCTGGCGCGCGCCTCGCGCAGGCTTTGGGCGCCGATCTCGGCCCGGAACTGCGCGCCGCGCTTGTAGACGAAGCGCGGCGCATTTTAAACGATCCGCAATTTGCGCCCGCCTTTGCGCCGGGCTCGCGCGCCGAAGTCACGCTGTTTGGTATTGGGGCTCAAGGCGGGCCAGCCCGACTGATGCGGCTGGATCGGCTGGCGGTGACGCCCGCGCGGGTTTATCTCGTCGATTTCAAGACCAATCGCCCGCCGCCAGCCCGGCTCGAAGAGGTCGAGGCGGCGGTGCTGCTGCAATTGGCGGATTACTGCAATGCTTTGCAGTCAATTTATCCCGATCGGGCGATCGAGAGCGCGTTGATTTGGACCGATTCCGCTCAATTGATGCCGGTTCCGCACGATTACTTGAAAAGCGCTGTGATGGCGGCCGGGGCGGCTTGAAGGGGACCGCTTGTCTCCATACGTCTTGGATCGTTGAGTCGATCGTCCGCCGCAGGTGCGGCGGCGCATACGGAGTGAAGACCATGGCGACCCAAAAAGCCAATGACGACACCTTTGAAACCGCCGTGCTAAAAGCCCAAGGCCCGGTCCTGGTCGATTTTTGGGCGGAATGGTGCGGCCCGTGCAAAATGATCGGTCCGGCGCTCGAAGAAATCTCGGAAAATCTCGCCGACAAGATCGCGATCGTTAAAGTCAATGTCGATGAAGCCCCGATGACCCCGTCGCGCTATGGCGTCAAGGGCATTCCGACCTTGATGCTGTTTGAAAACGGCAAAGTCCAGGCAACCCGCGTCGGCGCGTCAGACAAGTCGAAACTGGAAAGCTGGATCAACGACCAATTACAGGCGAAAGCGTCCTAACGGACTTATTGCTTATTCCGTCGGCTTGCGGCGGAACCGGTCAAGCGAAATCACTGAAGCCCCACTCTCCGGAGCGGGCGCTTCGGTTGGTTCAGCGTCAGGCAGGCTGTCCGGATGGACAATGGTGGGCCGCGTCCCCGGCCGATGCGCGATCGCGTCATCCGCATGCGGTTCAAATTGCAACATGAAGCGCACGCTCGGATCATTAAAGCGGGTGATGGCGGCATAAGGCACCCGCAGCAAATGCGGCACGCCGCCGAATTTCAGGACGACCTGGAAGGCTTGCGCCTCCACCTTCAATTCCCAGAATTGGTGCTCGATGACGATGGTCATCTCGTCAGGGTATTTTTGCAGCACAAAATCAGGGGCAATTACCCCGGGCGCATGCGTGCGGAACGTGATGTAAAAATGATGCCGCCCGGGCAGGCCTTTTGGGCCGCCGGCGTGCGCCAGCGCCTCGCGCACGACATTCCGCAGCGCGTCTTGAACCAAACGGTCATACTCGATCATGGTGTGCGACACGGGACGGCGACTTTCCAATCAACGCGGCAAGCTTTGTGCATTATGAAACTTACTGTATACGAAGCCTGAAATCGATCAATACAATTGAATCGATTTGGAGCCGCCTTCATGTCACCGCCGCGCTTTCAGCCGCCTGCGCCGACCCCGCCCGACCGTGAATTGCCGCTCTGGCAATGGCTGTGGCAAGTCTATCGCAACCCTATTCTGACCTGGCCGCGCGCGGTGTTTGAAGAGCCTTATGTGCTGCGCCAAGCCGGGCGCCTAAGCGCCCATTTCCTGCTGGATCCGGCCTTGGTCAAAGGCGTGCTGCTCGACCATGTCGAAGCGTTCCCCAAAGCGCCGATCATGCGCCGAATGATCGAATTTGAGAACGGCCCCAACATCCTAACGGCCGAGGGCGAGTATTGGCGGATGCTGCGCCGCACCGCCGCGCCGGGGTTTCAGGCGAAGAAAATCGCCGCGATGGGCCCGGTCTTTGTCGACGCGGCGCAACGGCGCTTGCAGGCGTGGCAAGCGCGCCAAGGCGATGCGCCGATCGATCTTGCGAAAGAGATGATGTTCACGACGCTCGACGTGATCATCGAGACAATGCTCTCGGGGCGCGATGAGGTCGACACGCAGCGGCTCGGCGAAGCGATCGCGACCTATATTGACACGATCGGGCGGGTGCAGCCGGCCGATGTTCTCAATCTGCCGGCCTGGGCGCCGCGGCCGGGCAAGCGGCGCGGCACGATCGCCGGCAATTACATCCGCGCCGAGACGCTGCGGATCGTCCAGAACCGTCGCGCCCGTCCGGTCGAGCGGCCCGATCTATTAAATCTGATGTTGGACGCGCGCGACCCCGAAAGCGGGCATGCGCTGACCGACCAGGAATTGGTCAACACGATCGGGGTGTTTATCGGCGCCGGCCATGAGACGACGGCGTTGGCGCTGACCTGGGCGCTATATCTGATCCATCAGCACCCCTCAACCGAAGCGCGGCTGCGCGCCGAGATCGCCGAGGTCTGCGGAGATGCGCCGCCGCGCCCCGATCAGGCCGATCGGCTTGTCTTTGCGCGACAGGTGATCGAAGAAGCCATGCGGCTCTACCCGCCCGTGCCGAACATTCCGCGCATCGCCGCCCAAGACGTCACCATCGGCGAAGCGCACATCCGCACTGGCGATTTTGTCGTCATTCCGGTCTACGCCATCCATCGCCACGCCAAATTGTGGCATGACCCATGGGCGTTCAACCCGGCCAATTTTGACCCCGAACTCGCGGCAAGCCGCACGCGTTACGCCTATTTGCCGTTTGGGGCGGGCCCGCGCATTTGCATCGGCATGGGGTTTGCGATGCTGGAGGCCGTGTTGATCTTGGCGAGCCTAATTCAAGCGCGGCGCTTCGAAATCATCGATCCGGCGCGAGTCGAGCCGCAACAGACCATTACCTTAAAGCCGCGCGATGGGATTTTTGCGCGGGTGCGGGAAGTCGCCCGCTTTGCCGCGGCGGCGTGAGCGCGGAAATCGCGCGCTCTGCTGCCTTTGAGGCGCTTTGCGGCAAAGACGAAGCGGTATTGGTCGCCGTGTCGGGCGGGCCGGATTCTGTGGCGCTGCTCCTTCTGGCGAAGGAATGGGCGGACCGGACGGGCCGACGGCTGTTCGTCGCCAGCGTTGATCATGGGCTGCGGCCTGAGGCGCGCGCCGAAGCGCTGCACGCGCTGGACGTGGCCGCGCGACTTGGCGCGCCGGCAAGGCTCCTTCTCTGGGAAAGCGAAAAGCCGACCAGCGGCCTGATGGCCGCCGCCCGCGCTGCGCGCTATCGCTTGCTGGCGGAAGAGGCGCTGCGCTGCGGCGCGACGACGATCTTCACCGCGCATCACGCGCAGGATCAGGCCGAAACGCTGCTAATGGCCTTGGCGCGCGGCGAAAAAAGCGCTGAGCCGGGCTGGATCGGGCTTGCGCCGATCCCCTGGGCCGGACCGGTCCCGGTCTGGCCCGAAGGGGCCGGCCTGCGGGTCGCCCGTCCGCTTTTGGATCTAGACAAAGCCCAATTGCAAGCCGCCCTGATTGCGCGCAGGGTTAGCTGGCGCGACGACCCCAGCAATTTAAACCGGGTGTTTACGCGGGCGCGGGCGCGAGCGCTGCTCGCCGCCGAGCCGGCCTTGGGGCGCAGGCTGGCGAGGCTCGCGGCGGCGGGGGCGGGATTGTTTGCGGGGCTCGATGGCGGCGGCGGGGGGGTGGGGGGGACGGGGCGTTGTTGG
>DHHV01000090.1:0-138 GCA_002403455.1 Hyphomonadaceae bacterium UBA4763
GCGCCCCCCCCCCGCCGCAAATTCAGAAAACGCCTGGCGCGAGCGTGCGCGTCGGCAATTGAACACCAAGAAAAACGGGGGCGGGGAGGGGTCTATTCCTCCCGCACCCAGATTTGCAAGGTCTTTGCAGGCGCGGCG
>DHHV01000090.1:475-813 GCA_002403455.1 Hyphomonadaceae bacterium UBA4763
CCCGCAAGCCGCCCGCCACCGCTAACACCGGCCCCGCATCGACGCCGTCGCGGTCAATTCGCGTCCCATCGGCAATGCGCCGCCAGTTTCCCTGCTCAAACGGCAGATCGATCTCGCCGGGCTTGGCCCCGACATTGACCGCAACCGCCAAACCCGCGCCGATCACATAGCCGAGCAGCGCCGGATTGTCCGGCGTTGCAAAGCGCACATGGCCCGGCGCAGGCTGGGCGACCCGCAACACTGCGCCGGCCGCGCTCGCTCGCAAGTCGATCAACCCCTTCCACCAGGCGCGCATCGCCGCGATATCGCGCTGGTGAAAGGCCGGGCCATCGGCCGGG
>DHHV01000090.1:1124-12090 GCA_002403455.1 Hyphomonadaceae bacterium UBA4763
AAGGCCGGGCCATCGGCCGGGCGCGCCCCCAGCTCCTCCCAGACAAACCGATTGGGCGCGCGCAAATTATAGGTGTCGTGGCGGCCTTTCAGATAAATCTTGCCGCCGGCGACCGCTTTTTCCTGTTCCCCGACCGGGGCGAGCCCTTTGCTCCGCAGCATTTCCGAGCCGCCATGCAACACAATCGGCCCCAAGCTGGTCAGCAGCATGCCCGCCGCGATCCGATAAGCCGCCTCGTCAACGCCATTGAGCCCATTCCAATCGGCGATCGCAAAGCGGTCGGCCAAGGTCCAATTGTCATGGATGTCGAGATAATTGACCCCTAAGGTCGTGTCGCCGCGCTCATCGTCGAAATCATTGGCGATCGCCGCCATCGCCTTGGCGCGTAGGCTGGCATTGCCGCCGGCAAAGCCGCGATCGGTCGCCGGGTCCTCTAGCCGAAAGGGCGAGCCGACCAGCGCATCGCGCGTCTCATCTTGGAAAAAGCTGATCGGCGCATTGTGTTTGTACCAGGACCAGCGCGGATCGGCGGCGATTCGCGGATCGGACGGCGCGATCCACGGCTCGCCATAGATGATAATGTCCGGCCCGACGGCGGCGCGCAACGCCAGCAAGCTTTCCCGATCGATCTGCCCGGCCAGATCGATGCGAAAGCCGTCAATGCCGAATTCCTCGATCCAATGCTTGGCCTGGTCGATCAGCCAGCGCCGCGTCATCGGCCGATCTTCGGTTTTCACTTCATTGCCGAACGGGCCGATATGGTCGCCATTCTCATCGGTGCGGTAGTAATATTCGCGGTCAAGCGCGTTGAAATTGAACACATCATCGCGCCCGTCCATGTTCTCGCCGGTATGGTTGGGAACAAGATCGATGATCACGGCCATGCCGCGCTGATGGCAGGCCTCCACCAAAGCGCGGAAATCGGCGCGCTCTTGGCCAAGCGCGCTGCCTTTGCGGCGATAGCGGTTTTCAACCGCAAAAGCGTGCGTCGTCCGATAGCCCCATTGGTAGTTTTCCGCGGCAACGCCCATGGCTTGCATGTCGGGATCGTCGGCGAAGGCGGCGCGCCAGTCCGCGTCCGGGTAATGCAGGAATTCTTGCACCGGCATCAAATGCAGCACATTGACCCCGAGGTCGGCGATCGCATCGAGCCCAACTTTCTCCCCGCGCGTATTGCGCAAGCCGCCTTGCGCCATGCCGGCCAAGGTTCCCTGAAGGTCGGCCGCGACGGGCAACAGATCGGCAAAGTCCTGGACGTGCACCTCATAGGCGACGACATCGGCCATGGCCGGCCGCCCTTTGGGCAACGGCATTGCCGGCCGCCCCTTCCGCCAAACCCGGCTCTTGCCCTGCGCCTCGTTCTGCACGCGCGCATATGGGTCCGAGATTTGGGTCGGGTGGGTCTCGAAAAAGCGGCTTCCAGGAGCCTTCGGCCCAAATACGCGAAAATCGTAATAGACCCCGTGCAGATCGCCGGGGACTTGCGCCTCCCAAACCCCGTCTGAATCGCGGGTCATCGCAATCCGCGCGCGCGCCGCGTCCGCCGCGTCGTCGGGCCCGTCAAAGAGGAACAGCTCGATTTTCGTTGCGCGCGGGCTGAAAACGGCAAAGCGGGTTGAGGCCCCATCCGCTGCGATTTCGGCGCCGAGCGGTTTGTCGCTCGCCAGCGTCCGAAACCAGCCGTCGAGCCGCACGCGGGGCCGCGCGCCGCTGGGGCGAAATTCAAGCCAATAGGCCTCGTCAAACCGCAGCGGCGCTGGCGGCGTCAGCAGCATATCGCCCGGATCGGGCAAAAGCGGATCGACCGGCGCCGGCGCTATCGACGCCAGCGTCATGACTGCGCCATCGGCGCGTTCCAGGGCAAAATCGGCAAGGCTTGGCGCGGCCGCCCCCTCCAGCCACACCCGCACAGCCCCCTCCGGCGTGATTTCAGCCCGCATCGTCTCTTGCTCTTGTGATATGGCGTCAACGCGCGGCGAACCCGCCGGGCCGCACGCCATTGCCAAGCCCACAAATACGCTCGCCACGATCAGGCGCAGCGCGCCCCAAAAAAATCGCTTCATGATGATCCCAGCGCGGTAAGACGCAAATCCCGATGCGGCGTCGGTATCGTGACGCCATTGGCGCGCAAGGCCGCCTCGATCGCGCCGGTATAGACCGCATGCACGACCTGCGGACGGCGCACCGCCGCCGGCGACAACCAAACGACCAATTCGCATTCGACGCCGATCTCGCTTAAGCCCACCACCCACATATCGGTGCGCCGATCTTCGTTATCGGGCAGCGTATGCGCGACCTTTTTGGCCGCTTCAATGATGAAGCCGCGCACGCGATCGACGTCCTCGCCATGGTTGATGCGAAACGGAATATGCTTGCGGATCGTTTCGTCGCGAAAGGTCCAATTGATCACCCGCGTCGCCACCAATTGCGCATTGGGGATCAGGATATCGAGGTTGTCGTTGGTGGTGATCAAGGTCGCCCGCAGCGACAATTCACGCACCTCGCCGGCAATGCGCCCGCCAGTCGTCGGGCTTTCGAGCTCGATGAAATCGCCGACCCGCACCGTGCGCTCCAGCAGCAGCACAAATCCCGCCACGAAATTGGTGAAGGCCGGCGCCATGCCAAAGCCCAGAGCGACGCCCAGCGCCCCGGTGAACAAAGTCAGCGTCGTCACGCCAACGCCAAGCACATTCAGCGCCCACAGCCCGGCGATCGCGACGATCACCCCCCGCAACAATTGCGCCAGAATGGTCTGCACCGACGGGGTCAGCGCGGTCGAGGCGCGAATGCGCGCCTCCAACAACCGCGACAGCGCTGTTGCGCCCCAAATAAACGCCGCAGTGATAAAAATCGCTCGCAACAGGCCCAGCAGCGTTACTTGCGTTTCGCCGAGCCGAAACAAGGCGACGCCGTTCAACAGCTCGACGGTCGGGGTCCACAGCTCGACAATATGCAAGGCCGCGATGATAAAAGCTGAAAAGGCGAAAAAGCGCGCCAGGATCGGATTATCGACGATCGCGCTAACGAGCCGGACGCCCAGCCAAACGGCGACCAGAATGGCGCTGATCCGCAAAATGTCGTCGCGCTGGCCGGCGGCCTCCATCAGGCTCGCGGCGATGGCAAGGCCGAGCCCAATCAGGATCGGGCGCACTTGCTCGCGCAGCAAGCGCAAGCCCCGCGTGACGATGTGATCGGCATTTCGCCCGGCCGCCAGCCGCCGCAGCCCGCGCGTTATTGGTCCGGCAATGACCAATGCGATCACGATGACGGCCAACAGCGCGCTTGCCTGCACCAATCCGTTCGGCGACGAAAACTGCGAGACAAAGCCGTCGAGGGCATTTTGCGCCCGCGCCAGCGCCGCTTGCAGCACTTCCTGCAGCGACATGTCGCTTGGCGCTTGCACCCGCATCTCGGATCGCCCCGCTTATGGCGCTTGGAACCTATTTGCCCCAAGCCGCTATCTTTGGGGCGGAAAATCGCACGGGATGTCAAGTATGCGGGCGACTGCCCAGAAGCGCCGCCTTGTTACGATTTCATCTGATCGTCACGGTTCAACGCCATTTGCTGGTACTCTGCCAAGTCGGTGCGGAGGCATGGTTGCGAGCAACGCCTGTTCATGTCGCCCAAGATTCCGAATATGAACAAAACCGAATAAACTAGCGCGCTGAACGAGGCGAAAACCCATTAGCCATGATCGATGATCGCGGTTGACGAACCGGCTCGCGCTCGCGCACAAGGCGCGCAGATGGTCCCAAATCTTTGGGTGAAAAGGGAACCCGGTGCGAAACCGGGGCTGTGCCCGCAACTGTAAGCCGGGAGCCGGCGGCCACATAGCCACTGAAGGCGACTTCGGGAAGGCGGCCGCCAGCAAAGATCGGTGAGTCAGGAGACCTGCCATCGCGTCGTTCGCTTGGGGGCCGGGTCCAGCCCTTTGCAAGCGGGAAAGCGATGGGGCGCGTCCCCACCATTTCCTTCGAGACGACTCCAGACCGCTTGCCGTTGGCGGCGCCGCGCATGATGCGCGCGCGCTTCTGTCGGCTGGCGCAATTTGCGGCGCGAAAGCGCTCAACAATGGAGCGAAAGTCGATGTATCAACAGCAAAAACCCTCTCTTTTGGCGTTGGCGGCAGTGCTCGCGGCGCCTTTATGGCCGGCTTATGCGCAAGAAGCGCGCGAGCCTGATCTTCTCCAAGAGGTCGTCATCGTGCGCGGCGATCGGTTTGACACCCCACTTGACCAGGTCGGCCGCGCCGTCAGCGTGATCACCGCCGCCGAGATCGAGGAGCGCCAACAGCGTTTTGTGTTTGACGCCTTGTCGGCGGTTCCCGGCGTGCAAGTCATCCGGTCGGGCAGCTTTGGCGCGCTGGCGAGCGTGTCGATCCGGGGCCTGCCGAGCGCACAGACCCTTGTCGTGCAAGACGGGATCGTGCTGAACAACCCCTCAACCTTCGCCAACAGCTTCAACTTCGCCAATTTCGACACGAGCGATGTGGCGCAAATCGAAGTTTTGCGCGGCGCTCAATCGACGCTTTATGGGTCGGACGCGATTGGCGGCGTCATTAACATCTTGACCAAGGACGGGCGCGAGGGCGCCGAAATCGACGCCTTCGTCGAAGGCGGCTCGTTTGGTCTGTTTCGCGGTGCGGTCAGCCTGCTTGGCGGCACAGAGCAAGTCTCGGGCCGGCTGACGGTGAGCGGGGTGCGCACGCGCGGCTTTTCCACCGCCGAAGGGTCCAATGGCAATGTCGAAGATGACGGCTTTGAGAACATCACCTTGTCCTCGAAAGCGCGCCTGAAAGCCAATCAGAACCTCGATTTTGAATTCATCGGCCGCTACCAGGACAGCGAAGCCGAATTTGACGGCTTTTCCTTCCCCGAAGGCCCGGTCGATGGCGATGAGATCGCGCAAAACCAGGAATTGGCGCTGGCCGGCAATGCTTTGCTGACGGCGTTTGGCGAGGCGTTCTCAAACCGCTTTAGCGTGCAATATCTGCGCAATGATCAGCTCAATCTGACCGACGCCGCCGCCTCGTTCGACGCGCTCGGGACACGGATCGCCATTGAAAACCAGGCGCGGATCCAGCCGATCGACCAGCTCGATATCGTCCTCGGGGCCGAATATGACCGGCAAAACTCGACCGTTGCGATCGGCTTTGGCGGCAATCAGCAGATCGACACCATTAGCGGTTTTGGCCTGATCCAGGCGCGGCCGTTGCCGGGCGTGATTTTGAACGCAGGGGTGCGCCATGACGCAAGCTCGGATTTTACCGACGAGACGACGTTCAGCGTCTCCGCCGTGATCGAACCGCCGGTGATCGGCGGGCGCATTCGCGGCGCGTTCTCGGAAGGCTTTCGCGCCCCCTCGGCCGGCGAATTGAGCTTTAACTCTGACCTTTTCCCGGAATTCAGCAATGGCTTTGATATTGGCTATGAGCGCGGATTTTTTGCAGACGCGGCGACCTTGTCGGTGACCTATTTCAACCAGGACATCGATGATCTGATCGCGTTTGATCTGGCCGCCTTTACCTTCGTCAATGTCCAGGAATTCTCCGCCCAAGGCGTGGAGGTCGCGCTGGATGTTGATTTTGGCGAGCGCTTTTCGTTCCGCGGGGCCTATGCCTTTGTCGATGCCGTGAATGTGTCGACGACGCTCGCGGCCGGCAATCAGCCCGATCATCGCTTGAATGTGGAACTGGCGGCGCGACCGAGCAAACGGTTGTCGTTGTCGGTCGGGATCACCTATAATGGGCGCGAATTTGCCGGCGGAACGACGCTCGACGCCTTTACCTTGCTGACCTTGCGCGCTGCTTATCAGCTCACCGAGCGGTTTGAGCTATTTGCGCGCATCGACAACGCTACCGACGCTGAATTCCAGGACAATCTTGGGTTCGGCACCGCGCCGATCTCGGCCTTTGGCGGGGTGCGAGCGCGGTTATAGGATCGGGTCTTGCGCCGCGCGGTGGCGCGCGCGGCGCGGACGTCCGCCCCAATTCCTCACCCATCCTGGCCCTCCATCAATTTCTTGATCAGCTCGTCGGGCGACAGAACGCGCGGCGGGGGCGGCGCGGGCTCGGCGGCGCCTTTGCGCGGGCGGCGCACCAGCATGCGCGGCGGCGGCGGGCGCAGCACGGGCCGCGTCGGATCGTGGAACGGATTGGGGTCAAACTGGCTCTGAAAGGCTGGGTCGGTGCGATAATCAGGCAGCCGCGCCAGCACCGGCGCATCGCCCGCCACTTGCAGCAACATTTCGCTCGGATCGAGGTCGAGCAGCTTTTCGGCCGGGTGAAAGCCGACAATGCCGGCCATGCTGGTCGCCGCCAGCATGGTGTTGGCGCCAAAACATTGCACGGTCCGACAATTATTGACCATGGTCTGCCAATCATTGGGATAGAGATTGTGCAATTGGCTGGGGTCTTGCCAAAAGCTCCAGGTCTGCAGACCATAACCCCGCATCAGCGTGACGGCGCGCCGCAAGGGGGCAAAGGTTCCCAATTGGGCGGCTTCGTCCAACAAAAACAGCGTCGAGCGCGGCGGCCGGGCATTGCGCCGCGTGATCAGCGTCATCAGCGTATGCACCCACAGCCGCAACAGCCGGCCATGGCTGTCCAGCATATGCGGCGGCAACACGAGATAGATCGACAACGGATCGCCGCGCGTCACCGCGTCGAGGTCAAAGCCGGTCGAGGCGAGGCTCGCCGTGATCGCATCGCCGCGGGCGATCTCGACCATGGATTGCGAAAACGACAAAATGCCGCCCAGAGTGGTGATTGCGCCGATGCGCAACATCTGGCCGATCCGCGCCGCTTCTGGATGCCGAGAACGCTCGAGCGCCGCTAGCACGGTGCCAGACGGCGCGCTGCGATCAGCGCCGCCGGGCCGCTCCATGGCTTGCGCGATTTGGGCGACTTCGCCGACGGCTTGGGAGATCAGCGCGCGCACCGTGCCAAGATGGCGTTGCTCAGGGGGCAAATCGGTAATAACGTGCAACAATACGCCGAGCACCATGGTTGCGCCACGCTCTTGCCAATATTCGCCATCGGTCGTGCTGCGGCCGCGATGCGGGTCGCTGAGATTGGCGATCAACGCCATCGCGTCATCGACGACATTGGGGCTGCTGGGGTCGAGCGCGTCGAGCGGGTTAAGCGACGTGGCGGGCAAGCCCGTTATCCCGATCGGGTCGATGATGGCGACCTGCTGGCCCATTTCGCGGCGGCGACGGGCGGTGATGACGGCGTTCTCGCCCTTCGGGTCGATGACGATCACCGGTCCGGCAAAACGCAGCAAGGCCGGCACGATGCAGCCAATACCTTTGCCCGCCCCGGTTGGCGCGATGGTCAGCAAATGCCCCTCATGCTCCATCAGGATCGGATCGATATAGCCCGTCGCCGGGGTCAATGCCGGGTCGCCGAACGAAAAGCCAAAAGGCTGGCGGCGATGTTCGAGTTCGAGCGACCAGCCGACCAAAAGGCCCTCTCCGGCGAGGCTGCCCGGCATTTCAAGCCGCGTCGTCAACGGCGTCATCTCAAAATTCATTGTCGGTCAGCTCCCCGGGCTTGGCGTTTAACTCTACCAAGAGCATGCCGACGGTCCGCTCGCGCTTCACCGGTAGATCGGATGCAATCGGCTGGTCTTTGATCATTTTAACCGCGCCATTGGCGTAGAGGCGCAGGGTCACCGCAAACAAAACATCCGCATACAGGATAGCGCCCTCAAACTGAAACGCGCCTGACAAAGGTGGATCGACCGCGACCTCTGCGAGCGGCGTCAATAACGACGCCCATTTTTCAGCGGCGCTCGCGTCGGTCAAGCGCGCCGCCAACGACGAAACATCCTCAAGTGGCCGAAAGCGGCCGCTTTCCCCGCGCACCCAATTCATGAACAAATGCAGATAGCTCAAGCGTTGTTCGGACGTGTCGAGTAACAACCGCATGGACCGACTTGCGTTGTGAATAGGGGCAGACGTGCCGTCGAGTAGCCAAATATCGGCTGCGCTGACGAGCATGCCGGCAATCCCTGGTCCGTTATGCTGATCATGACCTTGAACCTCGATCAGCGCCGCTTCAGGCCAGCAGGGCAAAACCGTCATTCGGACGCGATCGGCGCTAATCTTTTGCGCGAATGACTCGCGAAGTATGAGATCGACAGGTTGCGCCACGCTGGCCGAAGCAAGAGTCGTCGCCGCAAGGTCAGGGTCAAGCTCGCGCCACTTGCCAGGCGTCAATGGCGGCGCGCTCCAGTCGGCAAGGCGTGGATGATAGCAGGCATAAGCGATACCAGCTAATTGCTGGTCTGTATGCGGGGTTGGATGTCGACCGAATTTCTTCATGAGCATTGACTTGCCATGAGAGAACGAATTGGACCATGGCGAAACAATGTCGTGCGACAAGCTGCCTTGGCAATTATGGTCAACACGCCAAGTGCCGCCCCCGCTCAGCTCTTTTTGTCTTTGTTTTCCTTCACCAACCGTAACACGACCGGCGTCAGCAACAGCAAGGCGATGAGGTTCGGGAAGGTCATTGCGGCGGTCGCCACATCGGCAAAGCGCCAGATGAATTGCACCTCCAGCACCGCGCCAACGACGACAAGCGCCACCCAGGCCAGCCGGAATGGCATCACCATTTTGGGCCCCAGCCGCTCGCCACACAAATACCGGACAGCGCTTTCGCCATAATAGGACCAGCCGATGATCGTCGTAAACGCGAACAGCAACAAAGTGATCGTCACGACCCACGATCCCAAAGCGTCGATGCCGGCCGAGGCGTGCAGTCCCTGCTTGAATGCTTCATTGGTGACTTCGACGCCGGCGAGATCGCTTTGCCAGGCGACGTCTGCGGGCATGGTGAAGTCTTCAATCGCGGCGCGGCGGCCGTCATTGGTCACCGGCGCGCCAGCGGCGGCGCAGGCCTCCAATTGGGCGAGCACGTCTTGGCCTTTGGTGGCGATCACCGACGCGCGGTCTTGCGCATAAGCCGATGGGGCCCCATCCAAAATAGCGGCCGGCACGTCAATGCCGTGGCGCGCTTCGCAAATGCGTAATTCCGCCCGGGCCGGGTTGAATTTAAAATCGCCATGGATCGTCAAAATGACCAAGGCTGTCATCGTGCAAACAACCAGCGTATCAACGAAAACGCCGACCGTGGCGATCCGCGCCTGACGGACGGGGTTATCCGTCTTGGCGGCGGCGTGGGCGATCGGCGTTGAGCCTTGTCCGGCTTCGTTCGAGAAGATCCCGCGCGCAACCCCGGCGCGAAAGCCGGTGATCATCGCCGCGCCGATAAAGCCGCCGGCCGCTTGCGCCGGACCAAAAGCGTCTTGCACAATGAAGGCGAGCGCGCCCGGAATGTCTTGGATGTTGAGGCCGAGGATCGTCAAGCAAGCCAGGATATAAAGACCGGCCATGATCGGCACGACTTTTTCGGCGACCGCCCCGATCGACTTGATGCCCCCAATGATGATGACGAACGTGAAGGCCCCGAGGATGATCCCGCCCCACAAAACCGGCAAACCGATCGCGCCTTGCAAGGCATTGGCGACCGAATTGGCTTGCGTCATGTTGCCGGTCGAAAACGCGGCATAAACCGCGCCGAGCGCGAACAAAACCGCCAACGGCTTCCAGGCTTTGCCAAGGCCGTCTTCGATGTAATACATTGGGCCGCCATAGGTCGATCCATCCGCCGCAACGCGGCGATAGCGCACAGCGAGCGTCGCTTCCGCAAAGGAGGTGCCCATGCCGACCAAAGCGGTCATCCACATCCAAAAGATCGCACCCGGTCCGCCCAGCGCAATGGCGGTGGCGACGCCAGCAATATTGCCGGTGCCGATCTGCCCCGACAAGGCGGTCGCCAATGCCGCCAACGGCGAGATCGAGCCCGCGCCTTGGCCCTTGCCGCTGGAAATCAACGTCGCGAAGGCTTTGGGCAGCTCCCAAATCGGGCGAAAGCCCAGCAAAACTGTGAACAGCAGACCCGTGCCCAGCAAAATCAATGGCATCGGCCCCGACCATAGCCAGTCAGAGGCCGCAAAAATTGCATTGGAAAATTGTTCCATCCCAACAAATCCTTTGAACGCGACGCCAGGCGCGGGCGCTTGTTTCTGATTCAGATTGGCGTTTTGTCGCCGCCGCAGCGATCATCCCGACGCCGCGAGGCCGCAAATACCCCTCAACCCAAAGTCTTAGGGGCGAAAAACCGATCGGGCAAGCGTTGGTCGCGCGCGCATCCGCCGGGGGAAAGGATGGGGCGCTGGGGGAGGGGAGGCTGGCGCTTGGTTTGGATGAGGGAAGGCTGTGTCGGTTGCGTTGAAATTTTGGACAAATTCAGCCATGCCGCGACGCTCAATCCCGATATTCAAGCAGCCATGCAGATGCGCGGGCTCAAAGCGGACTGGACGGCGCAAAGTCTTGCGCGGCATTTCCAAGCCGTTTTGCCGGGCGCGTTCATTCTCGCCAAGGCCGGCGCCGACCCGGTCCTGGCGCAAGACAGCATCGCGCATCTGAAGCGCTACGTGCAATTAATGTTTTCAACGGCGGAGAAAGGGAAATCGCTGTGACTTGGCTTTCACAGAAAGTCCGTACTTGCTGGTGGTTTCCCGGAAATGGCGAGGAGGCGGTCGCGTTCTACACCTCTCTTCTGCCTGACAGCCATGTCGAGGGCGGGCATGGCCCGGAAGGGGCCCCGCGTCTTGTGATCGAATTCACGCTGGCGGGCGCCCCGATGATGGTCCTCAACGCGCCCGGCGCCCCGCCCGCAAACCATGCGGCGTCCTTCAGCGTGCTGACGCAGGATCAGGCCGAGACCGACCGGCTGTGGGCGGCGCTTAGCGCAAATGGCGGCAAGGAAGTCATGTGCGGCTGGGTGACGGATCGCTTCGGCGTCTCCTGGCAGATCGTGCCAAAGCGGCTGCCGGAGATGTTCGCCGCGCCCGACCGGGCGGCGGCTGGCCGGGCCATGGAAGCGATGAAAAAGATG
>DHHV01000104.1 GCA_002403455.1 Hyphomonadaceae bacterium UBA4763
AGCGCCGCCGCCCGCAATGCCGCCATGGCGCTCGGCGCCTGGGCGAGCGCGCTTGCCCAAACTGCCGCTGCGGCGCCGCCGCCAGCGAGTTGACCTCGGCGCTCGGCGCGTTATCCAAAAGCCATCCGCATTGACGAATAGAGGCGATCATGGACTTCCACTTCAGCGACATCCAAGCGCAATTGCGCGAGTCGATCGCCAAATATCTGGCGCGGTCCTATGACTTCGATACGCGCCAGCGAGTCGTCCATTCGGCCGAGGGCTGGCGGCGCGAGGTCTGGTCGACCTTTGCCGAGCTTGGCCTGCTCGCGGCGCCCTTCGCGGAAGAGGATGGCGGCCTTGGCGGCGGTCCGGTCGACATCATGGTGACCATGGAAGAGATCGGCAAAGCGCTGGTCGTTGAGCCATTTTTCCCGAGCGTTGTCTTATGCGGCGGCTTGCTGGCCCGGCATGGCGATCAATCCCAGAAAGAGGCGCATTTGGCGCCTCTAATGGCGGGCGAGCGCATTTTCGCCTTTGCCGGCCTCGAAGCCAAAAGCCGCTTTGACCTTTGCCGGGTCGAAACGCGCCTTGCCCGTCAAAATGGCGGCTGGCGGCTCGACGGCGCCAAGGCCGTCGTGCATGGCGCGCCCTTCGCCGATTATTTGATCGTCAGCGCGCGTGACAGCGGCGATATCGCCGATCGCACCGGGCTCAGCCTCGTGCTTGTGCCCAAATCCGCGCCCGGCGTCACCACCCGCGATTACCGCACCGTCGATGGCGGCCGCGCCAGCGAGATCCGCTTTGACGGCGTCCATCTTGCCGCCGGCGATGTGCTGGGCGAGCCGGGCGCCGCCGCCGCCAAGCTTGATTTGCTGGAAAGCCACGCCATCGCCGCCTTGAGCGCCGAAGCGGTCGGCGGCATGAAAATGCTCTATGAGCAAACGCTCGATTACGCCAAAACCCGCAAGCAATTCGGCGTCGCCATCGCGAGCTTCCAAGTCATTCAGCATCGCTTGGTCGACATGTTCATGGCCTATGAGCAAGCCCTTTCGGCCTGTTATCTCGCCACCTTGAAGCTCGACGCGAGCGATGCCGAACGCCAGCGCGCCGCCAGCGCCGCCAAAGTACAGATCGGCCAGCAAGGCCGCTTTGTCGGCCAAAACGCCGTGCAGATCCATGGCGGCATCGGCATGACCAACGAGCTGAAATTGGGCCATTATTTCAAGCGGGTAACGATGATCGACAGCCTGTTCGGCAATGTCGACCATCATTTGGCCCATTTTGCGCGGCTCGATCGCGGCGCGCGATGACGTCGTTGGTCAACCCCGCAGCGTCTTGAGCGCGACGTCGGGCGCTGCGGCGACGATCTTCAGCAAAGCGGCGGCAGGTCCCGTCGGATTGCGGCGATGCTGCTCCCAATTCTGCAACGTCTTGACGCTGACCTGCAGCAATTGTGCAAACGCGCTTTGTGACAGCCCGATTTGTTCGCGCACGGCCTTGGCGTCCGGCGTTGTCACCCTGATCCGACGCGATGCGGGCGCTTCGCCCCGCGCGATGGCTTTGGCTTCGGCGAGGCTTTGCAGCAGTTCGTCAAACAAGGCGGTTTCTCGGTCGGACAGATCGTCCTTCTCTGACTTCGGATAGATCAACAGCACGATCATTCTTTCGTAAAGCCCGCGAACCCAACGCGCCTCAAATTTGCGCACCGATGCCGGGCCATATCACGTCTCTTCACGAATAATTTATAGCAATGGTTTATTCAGCCGCCCGCCCCATTTCATCGTCGTGGATGGCTGTTGATGCATGTCCAAGTCAGTCGGTAGCATTTTAGTTGCGTATGCGTCAGCGCCTGCGGCCCGCCGCAGGCGCTTGATTTTTTTGGCTATGGCGTTCTCAGCGCTTCTGCTTGCCGGCGAATCGCTGCGGCAGAATTTTTCCAAATCTGGACAAATGTCGCTCGCCGCCGCACATTGCGCGCCTCCGAACAGCTTCAACGCCGTCGACGCCATGCTCCCGGATTGGCTATTCCCCTTTCGCTTGCAAGTGGCGGCGTGGCGCGAGGATCTGCCCGCCGTGCGTCGCCTGGTCCAAGAGCGCTTCCGGGGCGTGGATCATCTCGATGGCGATTGCGCCGCCGAGACGCTGAACGACTCCGACATCGTGTTGCTCGATTCCCGCGAATTCGACGAATATGCGGTCAGCCGCCTTCCCGGCGCCTATTGGATCGACCCGCATTTGGAGGGCGAGGCCCTCGCCGCCGAATTGCGCGATCTCACCGGCGGGCGCCCCGCCGTGGTTTATTGTTCGGTTGGCGTGCGCTCGGCTGCCCTCATTGAACGCGCGCAAAGCGCCCTGCCGCCGAACGAAGCCGCCCGTTTGCGCAATCTCGATGGCGGCCTTTTTCACTGGGCTAATGCCGGCGGCGCGTTGGAAACTGCGGCAGGCGAGGCCCGGCGCGTGCATGGCTATAACAGCGCCTGGGGCCGCTTGCTGGCGCCCGCGTTGCGCGCGCCAGACTAGATTCCTCTCCACAGCGGCGCGTTCCTCGGCTAACGAAGCGGCCCATGACGCTTTCATCTTTTTCCGCGCCGCCGCGCCGGGTTTTGCTGATCATTGGCGGCGGCATCGCCGCCTACAAATCGTTGTTGTTGATCCGCCTGCTCGCCCAGCAGGGCATAAAGACGCGGGCGATCCTTACCAAAGCCGGCGCGGAATTCGTGACGCCCCTGTCGGTCGGCTCCTTGACCGAGGACAAGGTCTATCAGGACCTGTTTTCGCTGACCGACGAAGCCGAAATGGGCCATATCGAATTGTCGCGGCAAGCCGATCTCTTGGTCGTCGCGCCGGCGACCGCCGATCTAATGGCCAAGGCCGCGCATGGCCACGCCAATGATCTTGCTTCGACCGCCTTGCTGGCGACCGACAAACCGATCCTGATGGCCCCCGCCATGAATGTGCGCATGTGGCTGGCCGCCCCGACCCAGCGCAACCTCGCCCAATTGCGCGCCGATGGCGTCCGGATCGTCGGCCCCGATGACGGCGCCATGGCCTGCGGCGAGTTCGGCCCCGGCCGCATGGCCGAGCCGGAAGCCATCCGCGACGCGGTGCTCGCCTTTTTCGCCCTCCGCGAGCGCCCCAGCCCCTTGGCGGGCCGCCGCGCCATCGTCACCGCCGGCCCGACAATCGAGCCGATCGACCCGGTGCGGTTTTTGTCAAACCGCTCCTCCGGCCAGCAAGGCTATGCGATCGCCGCCGCTTTGGCCGAAGCCGGCGCGGACGTGACCTTGGTCAGCGGCCCGACCGCGCTCGCCGATCCGACGGGGCTGACAACCCGGCGCGTAGAAACCGCCCGCGAGATGCTCGCCGAAGTCGAAGCGGCTTTGCCGGCGGAGATTTTCGTCGCGGTCGCCGCCGTTGCCGATTGGCGCCCGGCCGATTGCGCCGAGCGCAAGATCAAAAAGGGCAACGACGGCCCGCCGCCTTTGCATTTGACCGAAAACCCCGACATTTTGGCGACTATCGCCGCCCATCCAAACGCCCGGCCGCGCCTTGTCATCGGCTTTGCCGCCGAGACCGATCAAGTCATGGCGCATGCGCAAGCCAAGCTCGCCAAAAAAAAATGCGATTGGATCATCGCCAATGACGTTTCCGGCGCAGTGATGGGCGGTGCGCGCAATGAAGTGACCATCCTTTCGGCCGCCGGCGCGATCGCCCTGCCGGAAGGTCCAAAAGCCGAGGTCGCCGACCAGATCGTTGCGCAGATCGCGGCGGCGCTCGCCGATTAGGCCGGCCCCCGCCTCATACCCCAAATTGCAGCTTCGCCAATTTGGCGTAAAGCCCGCCGCGCGCCGCGAGCTCGGCATGCGCGCCCTGCTCGACCAATTTGCCCTGGTCGAACACCAAAATCCGGTCAGCCTTTAGCACGGTCGCCAGCCGATGCGCGATCACCAAGGTCGTTCGCCCCTGGCGCGCCGCGTCCAGCGCCTTTTGCACCAGCCGTTCGTTCTCGGCGTCGAGCGCGCTGGTCGCTTCGTCCAGCAACAAGATCGGCGCATCGCGCACCAAGGCCCGCGCCAAGGCCAGCCGCTGGCGCTCCCCGCCCGACAACGCCTTCGCCCGATCGCCGAGGCGCGCCTGATAGCCGCCGGCGCGGGCGAGGATAAAGCTTTCGGCCTCGGCGGCGCGGGCGGCCTCG
>DHHV01000037.1:0-10236 GCA_002403455.1 Hyphomonadaceae bacterium UBA4763
AGGGGGCATGCGGCCCCCCCCGACCGGCAAGGCCGGCGAGCCGCGGTTTGCGCCCCCGCCCGCCCCGCTGCCGCCGCCGTGGTCATGCCCGCCAGCGCCACTGCCGCCGCCAGGCGCGCCGTGGTCGCCGTGATCTTCCGCGTGCGCCGTTGCGGCGATCGCCTCGCCGCCGGCCAAGCGATAATCCGCCCAGACGCGATAGGGGCGGGCAAATTTCGGCGTGAAGGTGACGTGAAAGCGCCCATCCGGCCCGGCTTGCGGATGGGTGTGGGTGTAGTCCTCCAAGGCTTCGTCGACGATCATCACGTGCACTTTGTGCTCATGCGTCACGGCGAGAGCATCGGGGCCGATCGGCGCGCCGGTCAAATCCGTCAGCTGCAGCGCGAAGGAAACCGGCGCGCCGACGGCTGGCGTTCCGGCGAGCTCAAGACCCAGAGCCGGCCCGCGAGCAGACGTGTCAGCCGCTGCGCTTGCGCTGTCTTCAGCCGGGACCGCCGCATGGCCGGCATGCCCGCCGGGTGAGCAGGCGGCGATCGGCGCGCCGAGCAGGCAGCTCACCGCGAGGAAAAAGCGGAACGAGGACGAACGGGCCATGGACAGGCGCTCCAGTCAGTTTTGCGGCGCAGATGTCGCCGATTTCGCCGCGCCCCGCAAGCGGGGGCGGACGATGCGAAACGGGCTCCGGCGGTTTGCAATTTTGACCGCAATAGACGAGTTATTTGACTAGTTTGGAGACTCTGCTGAAATCCTGGCCGGTTCATGATACGAAAGCGCGCTTCAGCGAAATGTTGGATAGCTGCCTGAAAAAAGGTCCGCAGATCATTACCCGGCGGGGCGTCGAAGCTGCCGTGCTCGTGCCGGCGGATGCTTGGCGTCGGCTAAACCAGGCGGCTCGCCCGAGCCTGAAAGACTTGTTGTTAATGGACGAAAATCGCGGCGACGTCATGATCGTGGCGCGGGGCGGTCGACGCCGCCGCCTTTTCACGTTACCGCCGGCCTGATAGGCTGTGTAGCGCCCGCCGCCACGCCGCGTAATGACCAGGCCCCATGCGTTTATCCGACGTCATCTCTAAAGACGAATTGCGCCGTTTAAGCGCGCTCTCGAACGCGCGAGCATTGGTCGACCTCGCCTGGCACCTGGCGCTGTTCGTCGCGGCCTTTGCGTTGCCGATCTGGGCGCCGCATCCGGTGACAATGGCGATCTCCATCATCCTGCTCGCCGGACGCATGCAAGCGAGCGGCGTCATCGCCCATGATTGCGCGCATGGCGCGTTGTTTCGCACCCCATACCTCAATCAAGTCGTCGGCCAATGGATTGCTGGCGCGCCGATCCATCTGCCGTTGGACGCTTATCGCGCCTATCATTTGCAGCATCATCGCCATGCCGGGACGGCGCAAGACCCCGACCGCTGGATGGTAAAGGATTATCCGATCGCGCGCGCCCGCTTTTGGCGCAAGATCGGCCGCGATTTGACCGGTCAAACCGCCTTGCGCGACCTCACGGCAGAGGCAAAACGTTTTGCGTGGCCGCACAGCGCGCCGTTCGTCGCCTTTCATGTCGGGCTGTTGGCGGTGTTGTGGGCGCTCGGCGCGCCATGGGCGTATGGCTTGTGGTGGGCGGCGCGTTTATTTGTTTATCCGGCCATTCACCGCTTGCGGCAGATTTCCGAGCATGGGACTGCCCCCAATCGTGACAGCTTGGACGCGCGCGACAATACCGCGACGACCCGCGTTGCTTGGTGGGAGCAGCTGGTGCTCGCCCCCAACAACGTCAATTACCATTTGGAGCACCATCTTTTCGCCGCGGTACCATCTTACCGCCTGGCGAGATTGCACAAATTGCTCCGCGCGCGCGGGTTCTATGACGGTCGGCCGTGCATTAATGCCGGTTATGCCGGCGTCTTGCAGCGCGCTTTGCGCAACGACAAAGCGGTCGCGGCTTGACGGCGCGGTAGCCGGGGCGTTCGATGCAGACCCAATTGTCACAGAAAGCCGGCCTGATGCGCCTACTCACTGTTTTGCTTTGCGCCCTTGCCGCTGCAGCCAGCGCCGCCGCGCCGGCCGCCCACGCCGACATCATCGCGCGATCGAGCGGCGGCTTTACCGTCCGCGTTGAAACGGATTTGCCCGTGGAGCCTGCCGCCGTATACGCCGCCTTGCTGCGGCCCGCAGCCTGGTGGGCCCCGGCTCATACCTGGTCGGGCGAGCCGGCCAATCTCTCGCTCAAAGGCAAGTCGGGCGCTTGTTTCTGCGAAGCGCTGCCGCGACATGGCTCGGTCGAGCATATGCGCGTCGTCTTTGCCGATCCGTCGAAATTGCTGCGGATGACCGGCGCGCTTGGGCCGTTGCAAGCCATGCCGGTCACCGGCGTAATGAGCTGGGAAATGACGCCGCAAGGGCAAGGAACGCGCTTGACCTGGACCTATGCGATCGGCGGCGCCGGGCCGAACGATTGGGCGGAGATCGCGCCGGCCGTCGATGCGGTGCTGCGCGAGCAGGTCGACCGATTCAGCAAATTGGTGCGGACCGGCTCGCCGCAATAATTGCATGGATCGCCCCCAGGGCCCGCCGATGGCCGATAGGCGAGTGGTTGGTTCCTGACATTTGCATCGCGTTTCGGCATCCCCGTAGTGCAAACGCCAGGAACAGGAGAACCACTATAAATCTTTGATTTTAGTGAAGCTTTTGGCCAAATCATTCGCTTTGACGCCTGGCCCGAGCCGGGATGCGAATGATTGGGCCGCTCCACTAGCTCAATCCAGTCCATGAAATCTTCGCAATCCGTGAAGAAAAGCTCGCCTTCGACAATCGGCGCCTATATCCTGCGCGATGAACGCTGCTGCCTGGCGGGGCGTTCGCGTTCAAAGCGCGGAAAAGGGTTTCCGCGTCGACCAGCGGCGCCAAATCTGGGTTGCAAGGGTCGTTTCACGCCAACTTGGGTGATAGACATGTCAAACACGCGCGCGCTCACGGTAGCGCTGACCCCGGAAACCGGGCTCGCCCGGTATTTATCGGAAATTCGCAAATTCCCGATGCTCGAGAAGGACGAGGAATTCATGCTCGCCAAGCGTTGGCAGACGCATGAGGACCCGCAAGCTGCGCATCGCCTCGTCACCTCGCATTTGCGCCTGGTTGCGAAGATCGCCATGGGCTATCGCGGCTATGGCCTGCCGATGGGCGAAGTGATCTCCGAAGGCAATGTCGGCCTGATGCAAGCCGTCAAGAAATTCGATCCGGAAAAGGGCTTTCGCCTCGCCACCTATGCGATGTGGTGGATTCGCGCCTCGATCCAGGAATATATCCTGCGGTCGTGGAGCTTGGTGAAAATGGGTACGACCGCCGCCCAGAAGAAATTGTTCTTCAATCTGCGGCGCATGAAAGGCGAGATGCAGGCGCTCGAAGACGGCGATTTGCGCCCCGAGCACGTCACCCAAATCGCCACCAAACTCGCGGTCTCGGAAGACGAAGTCGTCTCAATGAACCGCCGTCTCAGCGCGCCTGATTCTTCGCTGAACGCGCCGATGTCGGTCGATGGCGATAGCGAATGGCAAGATTGGCTCGCCGACGAGGACAATCCCGGCCAGGAAACCAAAATCGCCGAGGCGCAGGAATTCAGCCAGCGCATGACCTTGTTGCAAGAGGCGATGACGACGCTGAACGAACGCGAGCGTCACATTATCCAGGAACGCCGCCTGAAAGACGAACCCGCAACGCTCGAAGAATTGTCCGAGCAATATAATGTCTCGCGCGAGCGCATTCGCCAAATCGAAGTGCGGGCGTTCGAGAAATTGCAAAAAGAGATGAAAAAGGTCGCCAAGGAACGCGGATTAATCGGGCGATAAGAAACACTTAAAGCGGGCCGGAAGGATTACGTTTCGATCACATCGCGCAAAAGCTTGGCGGTTTCCACAGCGCAGCGGTTATTGGTCCAATACCGCGTATGGGCCCCAATGTAATCTAACGGCCCGCCTTCGACCCGGATAGCAACGTCGTCAAGGCGCTTTTCTTGGTTGTAGGCGGGATTGAGCGGCTTCAGCGGATAGCCCAGCAAATCCTTTGGGCTGTAAATATTGACCCAGCGGGCTTTGGCGGCCAGCGCCTCGGGCAGTTTCGCGCCGGGGAATGGCGGGCCAATACCCAATTGCTCAGACCGCGGCTTGGTGATCGGGAACACCCGTTCGGGGCCGTAGGTAAAGGTGAATAGCGGCATATTCGTCCCAAGCGTCACAAAGCCCGCAAAAGTTTCCAATCGGAAAAATGGCGTTGCGGCCCTTAATTCGGTGATCAAGGGCACGGCCTCGCGCTCGTCTTGCGCCCAGCTATTGATTTCGGAATCGCTGACATTCGCCAAGAATTTGATGTCCCAGGCAAAGCTCGACAGAATATGACATCCCAGCGAATGGCCAACGAAAACCAGCGGGGTGTCTGCATTATGGTGCGTATTGGCGTCGCGCAATTTGTCGAGCACCCGGTTCTGGATTGCGTAATAGGCAGAGTTTTCGCGCTTGCGGGTTTTTTGATAAGCGGCGGCGTCGCCCAATCCTTTGACCACAAATTTTCGCAGGTCGTCATCGCGCATCCCGGAAAGCGCTTTGGCTTTGCTTAAATATTGGTGCTGGCGCGGGCGCAGAATATCGGCCCAATAAACCTCCGAAAACTGCAGATATTGGTGCAGTTTTTTGGGCAATTTTTTGCGGATCAGGTCCTGAAACTTCAGCGAATAACTCGGATCATCCGTGTTGATGCCATGAACAAACAACACGATCACGTTGCGCGGCATATTGCTCCCCCCAGTCAGCGCAGCGTGGATAGCTCAACCGCCCGGCGAAAAACAGGGCGCCCGCCGCTACATGCCCGGATAATTTGGCCCGCCACCACCCTCCGGCGTCACCCAATTGATATTCTGCGCCGGGTCTTTGATGTCGCAGGTTTTGCAATGCACGCAATTTTGCGCATTGATTTGAAAGCGCGGATTATTCCCGTCGGCGTCGCGCAGCACCTCATAGACCCCGGCCGGGCAATAACGCTGCGCCGGCTCGGCATAGGTCGGCAGATTGACGGCGATCGGAATGGACGGATCGGTCAACCGCAAATGCACCGGCTGGTCTTCTTCGTGATTGGTGTTGGACAAGAACACCGAAGACAATTTGTCGAAGGAGATCACCCCGTCCGGTTTCGGATAGACGATCGGTTTGTGCTTGTTGGCCGGTTCGGTCGCCTCGGCGTCTGTTTTGCCATGCTTGAGTGTGCCAACCAGCGACAACGCCCCGCCGGTCAAATGCCCAACCCACATGTCGAGCCCGCCGAGCCCGATCCCCATCACCGAGCCGAACCGGCTCCAGAGCGGTTTGGCGTTGCGGACGATTTTCAGCTCGCGGGCGACCGCGCTGGTCGCATAGACAGCGTCATAGGCGGTGAGTTCGTCCTGGGCGCGCCCCGCCACGATCGCGGCGAAAGCAGCCTCCGCCGCCATAATCCCGGTGCGCATGGCGTTGTGATTGCCCTTGATGCGCGGCACATTGACAAAGCCGGCCGCGCAACCGACCAGAGCCCCCCCGGGGAAGGCCAATTTCGGCACGCTCTGCCAGCCGCCTTCGGTGATCGCCCGCGCGCCATAAGCAAGCCGCTTGCCGCCCTCCAGCATCGGGCGCACGACGTCATGATGCTTGAAGCGTTGGAATTCGTCAAAAGGCGACACGAACGGGTTCTTGTAGTTCAAGTGAACCACAAACCCGACGGACACCAGATTATCCCCGTAATGATAAGTCCATGAGCCGCCTTGACCGTCTTTGTCGCGCAGCGGCCAGCCGAAACTATGCTGAACCAGCCCTGGCTTGTGCTTCGACGGTTCGACTCGCCAGATTTCTTTCAACCCAATGCCGAATTTCGGCGCATCCTTGTCTTGGGCAAGACCATAACGGGCGATCGCCTGTTTCGACAAATGCCCACGCACGCCTTCGGCCAGCAGCGTATATTTGGCGTGGATCTCAATACCGGGCGTGAAGCTGTCTTTCGGCGCGCCGTCGCGGCCGATGCCGAGATCGCCAACTTGCACGCCTTTGACGGTGCCGTCCGCGTTGAAAATCAGATTGGCGGCGGCAAAACCCGGATAAATCTCGACGCCCAAGCCTTCGGCTTGTTGGCCAAGCCAGGCGCATACGGCTCCCATCGAGCCGATATACATGCCGTGATTATGCATGAAGGGCGGCATCAGGAAATTCGGGATGGTCACCGAGCCGGCCGGTCCCAGAAACAGGAATTTGTCTTCGGTGACTTCCTGGGTCAGCGGACAGCCCTCGTTGCGCCAATCCGGCAGCAAGGCGTCGAGGCCAATTGGATCGACCACGGCGCCGGACAGGATATGAGCGCCGACTTCCGAGCCTTTTTCCAGCACGGCGACGCTGATCTCAACGCCGGCCGCCGCGGCTTGTTGTTTCAACCGGATCGCCGCCGACAATCCGGCCGGTCCCGCTCCGACAATGACGACGTCATAGTCCATGCTGTCGCGTTCGACGCCCTCAAAGGCCATGTCCGTCCCTTTTTCTTCGATGTGGTGGGAAAGTGTCGGTTTTCGGCGTCAGGTCAAGGCATGGAACGGCCGGCTCGCCGCTAAATCCGCCAAGATTACCCGGTGGCAAGACCCAAGCGCTCGGCTTCCGCCGCCGACAGCGTATAATTGGCGGTCACCGTCTGCACGTCATCCAGGTCATCGAGCGCATCGAGCAGCCCGAGCAGCGCGTCAGCCTCCTCGCCGGCGATGTCGATCATCGTTTGCGGGCGCCAGATGATCTTGCTGGCGCTGGCTTCGCCAAAGCGGTTCTCCAGCGCCGCGGCGACGGCGGCCAAATCGCTGACCGCGCAGAGCACGACATGGCTGTCCTCTTCCACCAATGCGTCGGCCGCGCCCGCCTCGATCGCCGCCTCCATCATCGCTTCTTCGCCGGCTTTGGCGCGCGGATAGCGGATCTCGCCGACGCGGTCGAACCCAAAGGCGACCGAATTGCTTTCGCCGAGCGCGCCGCCATTCTTGCCGAACGCGGTGCGGACCGCTGCGGCGGTGCGGTTGCGATTATCGGTCAACGCCTCAACGAGGACGCCCACCCCGCCAGGGCCAAAGCCTTCATAGCGCACTTCTTCGAGATTTTCGCCGCCGCCGCCGATCGCCTTATCGATGGCGCGCTGGACATTGTCCTTGGGCATGTTTTCGGCGCGGGCGTTTTGGATGGCCAGCCGCAAGCGCGGATTGGCATGCGGGTCGGCCCCACCGGCTTTGGCGGCGATTTGCACCTCGCGCGCCAGCCGCGTGAACAATTGGGCGCGCTTTTTGTCCGCCGCGCCTTTTTTGTGCATGATGTTTTTGAATTTGCTATGGCCGGCCATTGCCGTGTTTCAACCCGCCTACTCATTTATGAGGCGCGTTCTTGCGCCAAATCCGCCAGCCGCTCAAGCCGCGTCGCGCGCGGACGCTTAGCTGAACAGGATCGCGGAGAGCCGCTTGCGGCCATTTTTGGCGATGTCAGAGCCGGCTCCGGCCGCGTCGAACAATTTCAGCAGATATTTGCGCGCCGCTTCTTCATTCCAGGCGCGATCGCGCTGGATGATTTCCAGCAATTGATCGACCGCAGGTCCGAATTGACCTTGCGTTGCCAAGGTCTTGGCGAGGCGAAAGCGCGCCTCGAAGGCTTGCGGATCGGCCTCTATTTGCCGGGTCAGCGCATTGACGTCGCCGCGCGCCTCCGGATCGCCCGCCAATTCCATCGCGGCGCGGACGCCGGCGAGGTCGCTGTCATGCGCTTTGGCCGGCGGCGCCATGGACAACACGTCCTCGACCTTCGCCAAATCGCCCATTGTCAGAAAGCAGCGGGCAAGGCCGGCGATCGCTTTGACATTGTCCTCTTCGGCGCCCAGCACTTGCGCATAAATATCAGCCGCGCCCGCCGCATCGCCAGCTTGCAGCGCTGCCGCCGCTGCTTTCAGCGCGTCCTCAATCCCACCGGTCGCCGAGCTGCCGGCATCCTTGATGACCTTCTCGATAAAGGCGCGGACCTGGCTTTCCGGCAGCGCGCCCTGGAAATAATTCAGAGGCCGGCCTTTGTCGAACGCCACCACCATCGGGATCGACTGCACCCGCATTTGCGAGGCGATCACCGGGTTTTCGTCGGTGTTGATTTTGACGAGTTTGACCTTGCCCTTCATGCCGCGCACGAGTTTTTCCAGCATCGGCATCAATTGCTTGCAGGGGCCGCACCAAGGCGCCCAGAAATCCACGATGACCGGCCCGGTCATCGAGGCGTCGATGACATCGACTTTGAAATTGGCGTCAGAGCCGTTTTTGACGACGTCATCAGCGGCAGGCGGGGTAGATTTTGGGCCGAACATGGGCGCTCCACTACAATTGGTATCTTGGCTGGCGCTACATGGCCTTCACGCCTTCATCTTGCAAGCCTAACGCGACGACTGAAAGCCGCTGTTTCATTCCTGGTCTGGCTGTTTACGCGCCGCGGCGGCCGCATTGGCTTGCGTGCGGCGGATCGGCTCGAAAATCCGCCGAAACACCCCCGGCGCCGCGGCTGACAGCGGATTGACGGTGATTTTGGTCTCTTCGAACGTGCCATCGACTTTATAGACGATCGCGAACACGCCCTCGCCGGGGCGCGACACGAAGATATCGCCGAGGACCGGCAGCGCGCCCAATGCCGCATTCAAACCATAAGACGGGATAATCGCGCCTGACAGCGCCAAGGCTTCGTCATCGAGGTCGACCAAGCCATGCACGGTCAACCCCATGCCAGGGCCAACCGCGCGCGCCTCGTCAACCATCAGCCGCCCGTCCTGCAACGCGCCCTCGGCCTCCAGCCGCTCAAACAAAATGCCGTCGCCATTGGCGAGGTCCGACAGCGCGCGCAGCGAGCCCAAGGCCAGGATCTTCGCCAAGCCCGGCGCCTTGCGAATGCGCACATCTTTGGCTTCGGCCTGATAGGCGATCCGCAACGCGTCCGTTTCATCGCGCGACCAGGCGCCGTCCAAACGCATCCGCCCGCCATCGGCATTGGCGAGGCCAAGCGCAATGCGCGCCACCAAGCCGGAATCAGGCGCGATAAACGCAAATTTGCCGCCGGCCCCATCTGCCTCGCGCTGCGCCGAGAAGGTGGCGTCTTGGCCGGCATGCCGGGCGGTGAGGTCAGCCGTTTGCAAGCCTTTTTGGTCGAGCCGCAGCGCTCCTTGGACGTTTTCCAATTGGTCGCTATCGCCAATTTGCAATCTGGCGAGGTCAACATTCAAGGCGACAGGGGCCGCTAATCCGACATCACCGCCGCCGCCGCCAAATACGCCTGCCAGAAATCCGCGCCCATCGAGCCGAGCGCCGCGCAAGTCGATCGTAAAATCAGGATTGCGCGCCACGCGCACGTCCACATCGACATTGTCGCCGATTTTGACCTCGTCAAACGCCGCCGACAGCAATTTGCCGTCCGCCGCCAATTCGAAACCGCCATTGAGCCGCAAATTCGGCGCGTTGACAGTGAGGGAATTGACCGTGAGCGCGCCTTCCGGCGTTTGCGAAAAGCTCAAGATCGCCGAGCCCGGGATCTGCGGCTCCTTTTCCCAATTGACCAAGGGCAAGACCGCGCGGGCCGGCGTCAAGTCGATATTGGCCTCGCCCCGGCTCAACGCCAACCCATCGCCAAACCCAACAAAGTCAAACGCGACATTGCCTTGGACGAATTCGCGTACGCCAAAGCCAAATTCATCAAGCGTCTCGGCGGACACTTGCGCCGAAAAGGCGAGCGCGGTCCGCTCGGTTTGGATGGCGCCGTCACGCTGTTCCCAGCGCAAATGCGCGGGCGCCGCACCGATCTCGAAATCCGCCTCGACCAGGAATCCGCCATTCTTGATCGCGACGTCCACCTCGCCTTTTTCGAGCGGTTGATCGCCAATCAAATCGCGCGCCAGCACGTTGCTGAAAGCGCCGCGCACGTCAAAGCCGTAATCCTCGCGCGGCACCTGGGTAAGCATGGGCCGCGTCACTTGAAAATCGAGCGCGCCGGTCCCGGAAATGCTGGCGTCGAGCAAACGCTTGGTGTCGCTGCCATCGGAGTCCAGTGCGGCGAGCAAGCTCAAGAACGGTTTGGCTTCGCCGGTCGCGCGGCCGCGGAACTCGGCCAACGCGCCTTTCGGGACCAGTTTGGGCAGGGCGACGCTGCCAGTGGTGAGGGTTAACCCATCGGCTTGCGCGCC
>DHHV01000037.1:10565-19120 GCA_002403455.1 Hyphomonadaceae bacterium UBA4763
CCATTGGCGCGCAAATCAAAGCGATTGCCGCGCAAGACCGCCGAGCCATGCACGCCGCGCAACAGCGGAAATCCATCGGCAATGCGCACGACCGCGTCTGAAAAATCGAACCCGATCGTAATGGCTTCATCCGGCAAAGGTCCTCGGACGATGGCCCCGGCGGGCAGGTCGATGCGCCCGTTTACCTTGGTCAGCATGCCGCTCTGCAGATTCTCCGACACCCAATCATAGGCGCCAGACCCAGCATTGGGCGGCCACAGGGCGATCACCTGCGCGGTTTCGAGCGCGCCCTCGACGTCAAAATTGGCTTTCAAGCGCGGCGATTGCGCCGCGCCGTCGGCGCGGGCGCTCCAATCGACCTCTGCCTTGCCGGTCAGCCGGGCGGCGCCGAGACCAAATTCGATTTGCTCTAGAGCAAGCGCGCTTTCGGCCAAATCCAGCACCCCGCGCGCGAAGACGTTGGCGATCTGCTGCAACTCACCACCTTCGTCCACCGCAAGGCGCAAGGCTGGCGCGCGAAAATCAAAAAGGGTTTGGTCTTGGGCTGCAGCGTTGGTTGTCAGCCCCGGAAAGCTGAGCGCCGCGCCTTGCGGAGCGAGCAACCGGATCTGGTCGATCGCCAGATCGGCGAGCGCAATATCCATCCGATTGGCGTCGCGATTCCATTGCGCGCTGACCGAATTAGCGCCGAGTTTGGTGGCGCGTCGCTTGCCGCGCCAGGCGCCGGGCGCCGCCGTTATCGTCGCATTGGCGCTGAGCAAGCCAGCGTCCAATGAATAGCCAAACGACACGACGCCCTCTATAACGCTGTCGATCGAGGCGAACCACGGCGGAACCAGCGGGCGGTTTTCGTCTTGCGCGCCCACCAAGGCGTAAGGCGAGGCGTCGACGACGTGCAGATCGACGGCCGCGCTGCGAAAATCGGGCAGGATATGTAGCGTCGCAGTGATTTTTGCCGCCTCGATCTCTCCGGCTGGCGCGTCTGCTGGACCGGCGGAAGCGTCGATCGCCAAGCCGATATCCAAACCCGCTTCGCTTAGATTGGCTGTCGCCTCTGGCAAAGCGGCGGTGGCTTTCGCGCCATTCGCGAAGGTGACCTCGAGAAGCGCGTCGCGCCAGCCGATTTCCCGTAAACTGCGCAAGGGGCCGCCGGCCCCAAACAAGGATTGCGCCAGCTCCAGCGGATTTTTCGCGCTTTCGGGCTCCTCGCGGGCGGAAAGATCAAAGAACGCCACGCGCCAGGCCCCGCTGGCGTCCTGCTGCGCCTCAAGCCGGCCGCCAACCACCCATAGGCGCGACAAAGCGGGCCGGCCCAACAGCCAATTGCCGAGCCGCAAATCGACTTCGCTACGCTCAACCGCGGCAAGAACCTGGTTGTCCTGGCGGATAGCGAGATTATCGATCCGCGCCCGCAAGGCTTGGTCTTGCCGCTCCCAGACCAAGACAACGCGACCGATTGCGGCGCTGGACCCCTCTCCCACACGCAGCGCCACGGCGCGCTGTAAAAACGGTTTTGCAAATCCGATGTCGAGCGGGCCGTTCCAAAGCGCAATTGCCAAGCCAAACCCGGCCAAAATCACCAGCAGCAGCGCAACACCGGCCGCCTCCAACCCCCAAATCGCCAGCCGGCGATAGACCCCGCGGCGGCGGCGCAGCGCTGGCACCGCGAGAAATTCTTGTAGCGTCGGCGTTGCCGCAGACTGGTCGGCGCCAGCACTCGGTCTAGTCTCACCGGCGATCGCCATTAATGGAGAGCCCTTATTGTCCGAACAACCATCTGCTGCTTTGACGCCGACGTCAAACTCAAGCCCGCCCACGCCGCCAAAAGTCCATTTATCGATTGGTGACCCGGCCCCGCTTTTTGCGTTGCCGAGCGACCAATCCACGCAAATATCTTTAGACCAATATCGCGGCCAATTCGTGGCCCTCTATTTCTACCCAAAAGACGACACGCCGATGTGCACGCTGCAAGCGGTGGATTTTTCAGCACGGCTTGCCGATTTCGCAGCGCACAACTGCGCGATTCTCGGCGTCTCGCGCGATCCGGTCAAATCGCACGCCAAAGTGCGCAAGAAACACGCGCTCGGCATCCCGCTGTTGAGCGATGAAGGCGGCGCTATCGCCGCGCTTTATGGCGTTTGGGTCCAAAAAAGCATGTACGGCAAGTCCTACATGACCATGGAGCGATCGACCTTCTTGATTGACCCTCAAGGCCAGGTCGCCGCGATCTGGCGCAAGGTCGAGGCGCCTGGCCATGCCGATGCGGTGCTTGAGGTTTTGCGCGCGCGACTCGCCCCAACCAAAGATTAACACAACCTTAACGCCGTATTTGTTTGGGCGTGCCGAACGGTCGAGGCAATCGCCTTTTTTGATCACGAAATTGAACCAAAATGCCGCAATTTCGCCGTTCAGATTAAGACTTTATCAACCGCCTAAACCCATGGTCATGAAAAATTCGTCGTAAAATTTCTTCGGCCTGTTGCAAAACAACGTCAGTCAGCTAGTGGTGGACGAAATCTATCTAAAAATTTCTAATGCGTTCGGTTCGGGGCTTGCGCCATGGTAATGCGTTTGAGCATGCAAATCCGGGAAGCGTTCGACAAAGCGTTTCCGGAGCGGCAAATCTTCCACCGCAGCGGTGGCGTCGTTCAATACGTCTCGATCGCGCCATGGAAACAAGCGTTGGCTGCTGGCGGATTAGGCGCGCTGACATGCTGGTGTATATACGCCAGCGCCGTTGTCGCCTTTGGCCGAGGCGACGGCGTCGACAACCCGACTTTGCGGCGCGACAATGAACGCCTGCGCCGCTGGCACGAAGAAACGCAAGCGAAACTCTCTTTCGCCTCGGCAACGCTCGAGGCGCGCGAACGTGAATATGAGTCTCGCTTGCGCGAACTCGAAGAACGTCACGAGACCTTCAAGACCCTCCTCAACATGGTTGCCGATAGCGGCCCGCAGATCCGCCAGACCGCCGCTGGCGACGGCGACGCCGTGTTGGTGCGCGCCAGCATTGAAGAAGCCGATCTGCGCAGCGACCGCCAACCGGTTCTCGTCACTACCAATGCGGCAGGCCAGGCCGGGCTTCGGGCCAGGGTGAATGAGTTGAGTTCCGATCAAGATCGCCTGCTCCACGAATTGGAAAGGGACGCAGTCGAGCGGCTTGAGTTTGCCCAATCGGTCTTAAAATTGTCTGGCGTAGACGCCGAAATCGCCGATCCGTCGCTGAATGACGTTGGCGGTCCTTTGGTGGAATTGACCGAGCGATTTGGCACGCTCGGAGATGACGTGTTTCTCCAACGCGTTGCCAAAACCGCGCTGCGCATCGACCAGGCCCAACGCGCCGAGCGTCTCTTGGCAGCTTCGCCGTTTGAAGCGCCGGTGCCGATCGAACATCGCGAGACGAGCGGCTACGGCCTGCGCGTTGATCCTTTCACCCGCCGCCCGGCTTTCCACCATGGGTTGGACATGGCGGCCTATCGTCGCGCTCCAATCGCTGCTGCTGGGCCTGGCCGCGTCACCTTTGCGGGTTCGCGACCTGGTTACGGCCTTATGGTCGAAATTGACCATGGCTTTGGCTATAAGACACGCTACGGTCATCTTTCTGAGGTAAAAGCTAGTCTCGGTGACGATGTTGCGATCGGCCAACGTATTGGTTCGATGGGCTCTACCGGTCGCAGCACCGGCCCGCATTTGCATTATGAAATCTGGTTCAAAGGCAAAACCTACGATCCCGTTCCGTTTTTGAGGGCAGGCAAACATGTTTCCCAAAACTAAGTCCGATCCGGTCGCCGCAACAACACCCAGCTTTCCGTCAGCAGGAGAGCCGGTGCGCCGTACCCCTGGGCGAGCAGCCCCATCTATCATCGCGGCCGACGTCACGCTGCGTGGTTCGATTGTGTCGGAGGGTGAGATCCAGGTTGACGGCGCAATCGAAGGCGACGTGCGGTGCGGTAATCTGACAATCGGTGAAACAGGCGTTGTGAATGGCGACGTGGCGGGCGAGTTGATTACAGTCAAAGGGCGCATTGTCGGCAGCATCCGCGGTCGCAAAGTCGTCTTGAACGCGACAGCGAAAGTAGAAGGCGACATTATGCATGCCGCGCTTTCGATCGATATTGGCGCGGTTTTTGAAGGCCATGTTAAATATGCGCAAGACCCACTAGTATCGTCATCTGTGCCCCAGTTGACCTTACCGCAGCAGGCTGCCGCACCTCAGGCCAATGTACCGCCGGCTGCGACGATAACAAATGATATCGCGCCGACCGAGGCGACTCCGTCCGTCTGAGGCCGTTTTCGTAGGCCATTTTGGCCCGTCAATCATCTTTAACGATTAAAAGGAAGTCGCGGGACCGCGTTAGCAGTCCCTTTATTTGGCTCGGAATTAGAAGAATTTCGCGATAATACCGCCGATAAAGATCGCCGCGACCGCGATCGGCGCAACAACCATGATCAGTGGCCGCCACCAGCGAATAAATTTCCCGCTCGGGTCGATTTCGTCATTGACGTTCTTTTTCACCGCGACATAGCCGGCGAAGATGCAGATCAAGAACGCTGCGACCGGCAACAGCACCGACCCGGAGATAAAATCGACGAAATCGAGATATTGGCTCGAATAAACCGTGCCGGCGCCAAAGACCCACAACACAAAGCCAACGCCGATCGTTGCGCCAAGCCGCGTCACGCCGTGGCGCTCTTCCAGCCACGCAATCCCGACCTCCATCAACGAGATCGACGAGGTCAAGGCCGCAAAAAACGCCAGCACAAAGAACGCCGCGCCCAAATATTGCCCGCCGGGGATTTGCGAAAATGCAATCGGCAAGGTTTGGAAAATGAGGCCGGGTCCGCCAGCTGGGTCAATGTCATGCGAAAACACGATCAGGAAGATCGCCGTTCCCGCCACCAACGCCACCAGCGTATCTGACAACGCCACCAAGGCCGCTGACCGCGGAATATTGGTCTTTTTATCAAGATAAGCGCCATAGGTGATCATCAAGCTCGACCCAACGCCAACCGAGAACAAGGCTTGGCTGAGCGCCGCCAACCAGGTGTTGATCGTCACTTCCGAGAAATCAGGCTGGAACAGAAACGCAAAGGTCTTGGCGGGATTGCCGGTGACCAGCCCGAATACCAGCAGACCGGCCAACATCACGAAAAACAGCGGCATCAGAATGGAATTGGCGGCTTCCAGGCCGCCGCGCACGCCGCGCGCCACGATGACGCAAGTGACGACGATGAAGGCTGCCTGCCAAATCAAGACGGCGTTGACGTCGGCGACCAGCACGCCGAACCGCGCCGAAATCCCGGCGCTGTCCATCTCATTAAAATCGCCGGAAAAGCTCAGCGGCACATAGGCCATCACCCAACCCGCAATCACGCAATAAAACACCAGGATAAAGAACGCGCCGAGCCCGCCGATCCAGGATAGCCCCGCCCAGGATTGGCTCTTGCCGGCTTCTTCAGCCAATCGCGCCACGCTTTCGATCGAGGAATAGCCGCCGCGGCGCCCCAATCCGTATTCGGCAACCAGAACCGGAAAGGCGACCAACGCGACGCAAATAACATAAACCAGCACGAAAGCGCCGCCGCCATTTTCGCCGGCATAAGTCGGAAAGCGCCAAAAATTGCCGAGCCCTACTGCCGACCCGATGGAGGCCATCAGAAAGCCAAAGGTCGATCCCCAATGCTCGTGTTTGAATTCCACCCCGCCGGCCATATACTGCTCCCCTTCGACGCCGTTATCGCGGCGCGTTCGATTTTCGTTGCGTTGATTGAGACCGAAAGCGCCAAGCCGTCAACCGGGCAGGCGGCAAATCGGCCCATGAACCGCCAGAAATTCAAGCAGATATCGCAGCCCCCCGTTTCAACGCACAAAAAACCCTCCACCGCCGAACGGCGATGGAGAGCTATTGCTTCGACCATTGGGTCGGTCGAATGCGAGTCTTACAGGGTCACGCCCAATTCGCGCACCGTTTCGATCGTCAAATTGCCGACCGCCAGACCGCGGGCGCGTTGGAAGGCTTCCATCGCGCGCAAGGTCGAGGCGCCGAACACGTCGTCCGTATCGGTCGAATATCCGGCCGCCGACAAGGCGCGCTGCACTTCCGAGATTTTCGCCGGGGTCGTGTTGGTCTCGCACAGCACTTCGCGCTATCCCAAACCGCCTTGCCATTGGACGACCCGGCGCTCCAGCGTGTTATAGGTCGACGGAATGATCACGGTGTCTTGCTGTTCCAGGTTTGCCAATTTTTGCACGTCGATCGTGCGGTATTCGGCCGGGATGATTTGGTCTTCCGTGAAGCCTTCTTAGTCGATCACATGCCCGGTGATCTTTTGGGTCTTGGCCGGAATGACGCTTTGCCCGGGGGGGGCCGCGCGCGACGCCCATATCGGGCGGCGTTTCGAATTCATGGCGACCTGCCGCGCGCAACGCTTCGGCGATCGCGATCAGGCGGCGCGGGTTCTCAAAACACGGCGCAAGCTGGCCGTCTTTCATTTCCCCGGCGCAATCATGCCGGTCGTGGAGGTCGGTGAAAATGATCCGCATCATGCGGTTGTCGCGCGAGGGGACGCTGCTAGCAAGGGGCGTTAGGCGGGGATCGCCGCGCGCGCCAATTGGTCGGCTTGCTCATTGCCGGGATCGCCAGCATGGCCGCGCACCCAGAGCCATTCGACATCATGAGCGGCGGCGAGCGCATCGAGGCGGCGCCACAGATCCTCATTTTTCACCGGTTCTCTCGCGGCGGTGCGCCAGCCATTGCGCTTCCAGCCATGCACCCAGCGGGTGACGCCGTCACGGACATAGGTCGAATCGGTATAAATTCGCACGCGGCTGCGGCGTTTCAGCGCTTCGAGCGCCATGATCGCCGCTGTCAGCTCCATCCGGTTATTGGTCGTCGCCGGCTCGCCACCCGAAAGGGTCTTCTCCGCATCGCCGGCGCGCAACAAAACGCCCCAGCCGCCAGGGCCAGGATTTCCGCGGCAGGCGCCGTCGGTATAGGCGACCACCAAGCCGGTCGGAGCAGCAATCTCGGCCAAAGAGGCTTACGCTTCTTGCAAGACGCGTGGCAATTTGAAAACGACATCCTCGCGGGTGACGACAACTTCTTCTTCGCGCAGAATGAAGCGCTCGTTCAGCGCGTCCATCAATTCTTCCACCAATTCTTCCGGGGCGGAGGCGCCGGCAGTGATGCCGAGCACGCGCACGCCTTCCATCAACGACCAGTCGAGATCGGCCGCTTTGTCTAGCAAGACCGCATTGCGGGCGCCGGCGCGCAACGCCACTTCGACGAGGCGGACAGAATTGGATGAATTCGATGACCCCAATACGATGATCAGGTCGCAATCTTTCGCAAGCGCCTTGACCGCTTCTTGGCGATTGGTGGTCGCATAGCAAATGTCTTCCTTGTGCGGCGCGCTGAGTGACGGAAAGCGCCGCTGCAAGACACCGATCATCTCAGCGGTGTCATCGACCGACAAGGTGGTCTGCGTGATGTAAGCGAGTTTCTCCGGATCGCGGGGCTGATAGCGCTCGGCGTCCTCAACCGTTTCGATCAAGGTAATCGCGCCATCGGGCAATTGGCCAAGCGTGCCAACCACTTCTGGATGGCCGGCATGACCGATCAGGATGATCTCTCGATCATTTTCGAAATGACGTTCGGCTTCGACATGGACTTTCGACACCAAAGGGCAGGTGGCGTCGACATAGATCATGCTGCGGCTTTCGGCCTCGGCCGGCACAGCTTTCGGCACGCCATGGGCCGAAAACACGACCGGGCGGTCATCGGGACATTCGTCGAGCTCTTCGACAAAAACCGCGCCGATCGTCACCAATTTCTCAACGACCCGTTTGTTATGGACGATCTCGTGACGCACATAAACAGGCGCGCCGAATTTCTCGATCGCGCGTTGAACGATCAAAATGGCGCGTTCGACCCCGGCGCAAAAGCCGCGCGGCGCCGCCAGTTTGATGATCAACGAGGGTTTTTCATAGCCCATGACGCGAGCCCTTTCATTTCGGCGCAGAAGGGACGGTTGCGCCGCATCGCCGTGGGCGCTACCACGCTTGCACACGCCGCGAAAGATGGTGCTTTGATGATGGTGCACAAGCGTATGAAGAGTTTTAGCGCGCTCGCACTCGCGGGATTGATGGCAAGCGGCTGTCAAGCTTTTTCGACGGAGCGAAATGTCGGTCCTTGCCCGCCGGTTGGCGCGCTCTACGCGGCCTCGCGCATCGTCGAAATCAAGGGCGATGAGAGCTTTGAAAATGTCGGCTTTACCGGCGAAATCGCCAAGATCGACAGTTTTTGCCGTTATGTAGATGACAATCCGATCGACATGACGCTGAACATTGATTTTAGCCTTGGACGCGGTCCAGCGGCGCAAGAAGAGCGGCGCACTTATCGCTATTTCGTCGCGGTGACGCGACGCGATGTCGCGGTAATAGCTAAGGAGTTTTTTGAGGTCGACGTTCGGTTTCCCGGCAATGCGACGGTGGTCACGGTGCGCGACCAGATCGGCGGGATCATTATCCCGCGCGCCAATAAAGAAATTTCCGG
>DHHV01000005.1 GCA_002403455.1 Hyphomonadaceae bacterium UBA4763
CGACCGAAGCGCCCGAGGCGATGGCGCCCGATGAAGAACCCTCCGCCGGCGCCGGCCCGGCGCGCGAGACCGCCGATCGCGACGCGCCCCGGCGGGAAATCTTGCGCGTGCAGGTGTTTTACGGCGCGGACCGGGTGTTAGAGAGCGACGCCGGCGGTGGGCTCGCCTATGGCGCCGAGCCGGCCGCGCAATTGTCCTATGGCTCGGTCGACGTCACCATCCCGCCCGTCCACAAACGCGGCAATCTGGAGCGGCCTTTGCGCATCTGGTCGGTGGAGCTGCCGGAAAATCCGCAGCGCCATATCGTCGTGAAAAGCTTTGCGCCGCTCTCCCAGCAAGATTTTCTGGCCGGCGTGCGGGCGCGCGTCGAGGACAGCCCCGGCAAGCAAGCCTTTGTCTTTGTGCATGGCTTTAACACGCCTTTTGCCGATGCGGCGCGGCGCACGGCGCAATTGCACCATGATTTGGAATTTGACGGCGCGCCGGTGTTTTACTCCTGGCCAAGTTTAGGCGAGCTCAATCCGTTGGCCTATGCGCGCGATGCGACGGCGGCCGATCGCACGGCGCCGAAGCTCGCGCAATTCTTGCAAACCTTGCGCGAAGGGACCGGCGCGCAAAAAATCCACTTGATCGCGCATTCGATGGGCAACCGGGCCCTGGTGCAGGCGCTCGACCGGTTGGAGCGCAATGGGTTGGAGGACCAGGCGTTCCATCAGATCATGTTGTGCGCGCCCGATATCGACCGCGAAGTGTTTGCGGATTTGGCGGCGCGCATCGCGCCGGTCGCTCGCCAGATCACGCTTTATGCGTCGAAGAATGACAAGGCTTTGCAGGCGTCGAAGAGCTTTAACGGCTTTCCGCGCGCCGGCGACGCCGCGCCGGAACCGGTGGTGACGAGCGGCATTGTGACGATCGACGCATCGGCGGTAACGACCGATTTGTTCGGCTTTAACCACGATTTCTTCGCCGATGAGCGCAGCGTGCTGGAAGATATCGGCCGGGTGATCGCGACCGGCGCGCGACCCGAAGCGCGGGATTTGCGCTTGCGCGGCGCGTGGTGGTCCATCGAGTAAGCGGGATTAGGCGGGGGCGCGGGCCGGCGCCGGCAGCCGCCGCCAGGCCAACGCGATCGCCAGCGCGACAATGGCGATCGCCAGCATCGACAGCGGGCGCCAAATGCCGCCGATCGTCCAGACGTCGAGCGCAAAGCCTTTGACGATCACCGCAGCGAGAAGGCCAAAGCCCGCCCAGCGCAGGCTCGGGCGCGCGCGAAAGGCGCCCAGTCCGACCAGAACCAGCGCAAAGACGCCGCCGCCGGCTGAATAGGCCCACATTTCCGCCGCTTCGATCGCGCCGACATCGAGGAACGGCCGGTGAAAGACATGGCGGATGCTAAGCAGCGCCCACCAACCGAAAGCCAGCACGGCGCTCGCGCCCGCCGCATGGGCAAGCCGGCGCCGGCCTTGCGCGCGCGCCAGCAGCGCATAGCTCGCCATCGCCAGCCCGGGGATCGCATAGCCGACCAAAAGCGTGTTGAAGACCGGTGGGCCGGCGACGGGCGCGCCGCTCGCCCACGGATTGCCGCCGAACAGGGTAATGAGGTGGAACGCAAAGGCGGCGCCGAAAAACGCCAAGCGCTCGATCCAGATGGTGAGGCTGGCCTCCGGCGCGTTGAACCGCACGGCGAGCAGGCTGGCAAAGCCGACGACGCTGGCGATCTGCGCGCCGAACGGGGCGAAATGGGCGACGCCGCCGGTCGCCTGGCGGATCAGCAGCGCGATCCCGGTGGTGAGGATCGCCATGGCGGCGATCTCGAGCGCTTTGGCGAGGCGGGCGCGGGGCGCTGAAAGCGGCGGCGAGGGCGGCCGGGCGACCAATTGCGCGGCGGTCCACAGGCCGGCGGCGGGCAGGCCATAGCGCAGCCATAAATCGTTGAACAACCGGCCGCCTTGCGGGGCGCGCTCGAACGCATCGGAAAAAAGGGTCAGGCGCAAGGCGATGATGGCGGCGACAAGGCTCAAGGCGACCAACAAAGCCGGGATCTGAAACCGCCGCCACAGCCAAACGATCGCGATCGCCTCAATCGCCAACAGACTGGAAAGCCATAGCCGATCGGCGATGACCAACGCGGCAAGGCCCAAAGCGGCGACGGCGGCGAGCGCAAAGGCGGCGGATGGACCCTTGGCGGCGTCAAGGCCGACGCGCTGGGCGATCCGGCCAAGCGCCAACACGGCCAGGGCGCCGAGCAGCAACGCCATCAAAGCGAGCGACAGGCTTTCGGCCTCCAGCCCGGTGACGCGGGCGTAAAAGCTCGCCAGCACGGCCAGCGGGCCAAAACCGGCGGCGGCGGCGAGAGCGGTGGGGCTCGCGGCGCGGGGCCAGACAGCGTAGGCGGCCAGAAACACCGCGACGCCCGAGGCGCAAAAGCCAAAAAAACTCGACAAAGGGGGGGCGTCGGGCGCGCCAATTTTGCGCAGCCATTCGGCTTCGGCGCCCAGACTGCCGATCGTAGCGTCAGGCCAAGCGACATAGGCGCCAGCAGCGGCGAAGGCGATCGCGCCATAGGCGCAAAAGGCAAGACCGACCCGCCAGAAACTGGCGCCGAGCCCGAGCGCCACCGCGATCAAGGCGAGGATGGCGATTGGCCAGGCCGCGCCCGAGCCTTCGACCGCCAATAACAACGCGCCATAGCCGATGACGGTCTGCGCCAGCGCCGCCAAGGTTGGCGCGCGCGCCCAATGCCGCGGGCGAAGCGGCAAAGCGATGTTAAGGGGTTGGCGCGCATCGGGGCCGGCGAGAAAACCGGTCCAAGCCGCCGCTGCGATGGCGAAAAACGCGATCGGCAACCAATTGCTCAACGCGGTGTGGGCGTTCGCCGCGCCCGCAAACAGCCAGAAGGCCGAGCCCAACGCATTGATCCACAGGCCAAAGCGCCAAGCTTTCCAGGCGGTCAAGGCGCCGCCGATCGCCATCAGAACCGCCAGAAAGGCAAAAAGGCCGGCAAGGCTCGGCTGCTCGGCGGGCACGACCAGCGGCGCGATGAAGCCGCCGATCTGGCCGATCGCCGCCATGAGCGGGCCAAATCGCAGGCTGAGCGCCAGCGCGCCGAGGCTGACGCCGATCGCGCTGATCAAAACAAGCGGGGCGGGGAGGACTTTCCACAGCCAAAACCCCGCCAAAGCGGCCCCATAAAGCGTGATGGCGCCGGCGCCGGCGAAAATCCCGGGCAAATGCCGGGTGGCGTCCGGGGACGGATCGCGCGCCTCTTTGCGCAAACGCCATTCGCCGAGGCCGAGCAAGGCGACCCCGGCGATGACGGCAAGGCCAAGCCGCACGCTGGGGCCCAGCAGGCCGCGCTCGGCTGCATAAGCGGCGAACAGCAGGCCAAACAAAGCGAGCGCAACGGCGCCGACCCAGACCAGCCAATTGCGGGCGATGAGGTTTTCCCAATCGATCGGCGGTTTGGCGTTGACCGGCGAGAACGCGGCGGATGGCGCCGCGCGGCGCTCCTCATCGCTCGCTGGCGCGGTCACCGCAGCAAGCGGCGCGGGGTCAAGGGCATGCCGCGGCGGCGGGGCGCTCGGCGCTGGGGCAGGCGCGACGAGGGGCGCAGGCTTAGGCGATCGTCCGGCTTCGATGGCGAGGCGCAGCATGGCGATTTCGTGCGTCAAGGCTTGCTGGCGGACGAGGGCATAAATCGCCAGACCCAGCGGCGTCGCCCAAACGCCGATCGCCACCAAAACCGCCAGAACCCACATTCACCCCTCCATTGACGCAAGCTGTAGGTCAAAAACGGTTGACGCGATAGCGTTCCCGATGACGGCTCGCCATGCGCCATGCGACAGAACGGAGCGTTGACCGAACAGGCGCGTGGTTGTTGATTTTGCGGCGCGGAGCGCGCATGCGGCGTGCTTGATTTTCCTGTCCCCTGTTTGAAACGCCGTCGGAGTTTGCCCGTTCATGCCTATTCATCCGCGCCATCGCGATTTGGCCAATTCCTTGCGGTTTTTGGCGATCGACGCGGTCGAGCGCGCCAAATCCGGTCACCCCGGCATGCCGATGGGCATGGCGGATGTGGCGACGGTCTTGTTTTCCCAGCATTTGCGGTTTGATCCGGCAGCGCCCGATTGGCCGGACCGCGATCGCTTTGTGCTGTCGGCCGGGCATGGCTCGATGCTGCTTTATGGGCTTTTGCATCTGACCGGCTATGAGGGGATGACGCTGGAGGATTTGAAGGCGTTCCGGCAATGGGGCTCGCCGGCCGCCGGGCACCCGGAATATGGCCACGCGCCAGGCATCGAAACGACGACGGGACCCTTGGGCCAAGGGCTCGCAACGGCGGTCGGCATGGCGCTCGCCGAGCGCCTGCTGGCGGCGCGGTTTGGGGCCGACCTGGTTGATCACCGCACCTTTGTGCTCGCCTCCGACGGCGATCTGATGGAGGGGATTGCGCAAGAAGCGATTTCCTTGGCGGGGCATTTGCAGCTGAACCGCTTGATCGTGTTGTGGGACGATAATGCGATCTCGATCGATGGCGCGACGGCGCTGTCCGACTCAACCGACCAATTGGCGCGCTTTGCGGCGTGCGGCTGGCGGGCCGAGCGGATCGATGGCCATGACCCGGCGGCAATCGATGCGGCGTTGACGCGCGCCGCCGGCTCCGACCGGCCGAGCCTGATCGCTTGCCGCACGACGATCGGCTATGGCGCGCCGACCAAAGCCGGCTCCGCCGAGGCGCATGGCGCGCCGTTGGGCGCGACGGAGATCGCCGGCGCGCGCGCCGCTTTGGGCTGGACCCATGCGCCGTTTGAGATTCCCGAAGATCTGCGCGCCGACTGGGCGGCGATCGGCGCGCGCGGCAAAACCCAGCGGCAAGATTGGGAGCGCCGCGCCGCGACCCATCCCCTGGGGCGCGCCTTTGCGGAGATGTTGGCCGGCGATGCATCGCGCGTCGTGACCGAAAAACTGACGGCGCTGGCGCGCGACTGGGCAAGCGCGCCGAAATCGGACGCCACCCGCAAATGGTCGGGCGCGACGCTCGATGCGATCGCCCCTTTGGCGCCCGAGTTGATCGGCGGCTCGGCGGATTTAACCGGCTCGAACAATACCCTGGCCAAGGGCATGGGGCCGATCGCGGCGCCCGATTATACCGGCCGCTATATGCATTGGGGCATTCGCGAGCATGCCATGGCCGCCGCCATGAACGGCATGGCGCTGCATGGCGGGATTGTTCCTTACGCGGGCACGTTCTTGGTGTTCGCCGATTATTGCCGGCCGGCGATCCGGCTGGCGGCGCTGATGAAGCAGCGCGTCGTGCATGTCATGACGCATGATTCGATCGGGCTCGGCGAAGACGGTCCCACCCATCAGCCGATCGAGCATTTGGCGAGCTTGCGGGCGATCCCGAATGTGGCGGTGTTTCGCCCCTGCGATGCGGTCGAAACCGCCGAATGCTGGGCGGCGGCGCTGGCGCGGCGCGATGGGCCGAGCGTCATCGCGCTGACCCGTCAGAAAACCACGCCGGCGCGCGGCGCGATTGGGGTCGGCGCCGAGGTTAATCGCAGCGCGCGGGGGGGCTATGAATTATGCGGGCCGCTGGACAGCGGGGCGGCGGCGCAGGTGACGCTGATCGCGACGGGCTCGGAAATGGGGCTGGCGATCGAGGCGCGCCGCCTCTTGGCCGATCAAGGCATTGCTGCGCGGATTGTCTCGATGCCCTGCTGGTTGTTGTTCGAGCGCCAGGATGCAGCCTATCAACAAGCCGTGTTGGGCGATGCGCCGCGACTGGCGATCGAGGCGGCTTCGCCTTTTGGCTGGGAGCGCTGGACGGGTCCGCGCGGCGGTTTCGTGGGCTTGCGCGATTTTGGCGCCTCGGCCCCGTTCGAAGAGCTTTATCAACGCTTTGGCCTCACAGCGGCGGCGGTGGTCGCGGCGGCGATTGCGTTGGTCAGATAGGGCTACGCCTTCGCGGGCGCGCCGGGATAATCGGCATTGGTCTTGCCGTTCCATCTCAAGGTCAACGGCGTATTGGCCAGCGCAAACACCAAGAAAAAGCCAATCCCGGCGACCAGGCGGAAGTTCACCCAAAATGCTTCGCTCTGTGTGCGCCAGACAACCTCATTCACAACCGCCATGAATACAAAAAACCCGACCCAGCGCAGCGCCAACACGTCCCAGATCCGATCGGGGAAGGTGAACAAACTGCCAAACAGCATTTTCCACAAATTGCGTTTGAGGAGGATCGAGCCGATCACCGCCAGCGACATCAGCGCATAATAAGCGGTCGGCTTCATTTTGATCAGCGATGAATCCTTCAAGACGAAGGTGAGGCTGCCAAAAATCAGGACGAGAACGCCGGTAAACAACAACATCGGCGGCACGCGCTTTTCGCGCAGCCAATTGGCGGCGATGGCGGCAAAGGTCGAGGCCATGAACAAACCCGTCGCCCAGTAAATGGCCGTGTCAGGCGCCAGCCGGTTGGCGACATTATAGGCGATGGCGAAAACCGCGATCGGGCCAAGATCGATGATCATCCGCGCGCCTTGGCCCAAGGTCTCTTTGGCGCTGGGATTGGCGGATTGTTGAGCGGTTTTGTCGATTTCGGGACTGGCGGTCATCACGCAACTCCGCAACAAGCAGGCGCCGCAGGCGCGCCGCTTTTATTCATGATCAAGGGTGAAGTATGAGTTCGACATCGCAGGGCAAGGTCGCGTTCCAAGGCGAACTGGGCGCTTATAGTCAAGCGGCTTGCGCAAAGCTCGCGCCCGATCTCGCGCCGCAGCCATGCGCGACGTTCGAAGACGTTTTTGCGCTCGCGCAAAGCGGCGAAGCGGCCTGCGCCGTTTTGCCGGTCGAAAACTCGCTGGCGGGGCGCGTGGCGGACGTGCATCATTTGCTGCCGGATGCGGGGCTCGCGATCACGGCTGAATATTTCATGCCGATCCGCCATCAATTGCTGGCCCCGCGCGGATCAAGCCTTGGGACGTTGAAACGCGTGCGCAGCCACCCGATGGCGCTGGGCCAATGCCGGCTCGAAATGCGTCGCTTGGGGTTGCAGATGGTCTCGGCGTCCGACACGGCCGGCGCGGCGCGCGAGATCGCCGAGCTCAATGACCCAACCGAAGGCGCGCTCGCCTCGGCTTTGGCGGGGCAAATCTACGGGCTCGCGGTGGTAAAAGCTGATATCGCGGACGCCGCGCACAATACGACGCGGTTTTTGCGGTTGGAAAAGTCCCTGGCGAGCCCTGATTTCATGCAACCGGCGTTGACGAGCATTGTCTTCACGGTGCGCAATGTGCCGGCCGCGCTCTACAAGGCGTTGGGCGGGCTTGCGACAAATGGCGTCAATATTTTGCGCATCGAGAGCCATCAATCACATGGATTTCGCGTCGCGCGGTTTTTTGTTGATATCGATGGACGCCCGGAAGCGCGCAATGTCGCGCTCGCTTTGGACGAATTGCGGTTTTTCTCCAGCGAATTCAATATATTGGGTGTCTATCCGGCTGATCCCTATCGCGTCGGCGAATTACGCGGCTAAGGCGCCAAGGCGGCCGCAGTTTCAACCAAAGCCTCATAGACTTCGGCCTCGATTACTTCGCCGTAACCTGATCACCCAAGCTTCAATGGATTGTTATTCGCCCAAGCGCGGCCAGGCGCCATATAACGATCGTGGCCAGCGACGCCGATCCGGCGCCGCTAAAACCGCCGGGACGTCAGCATCCCCCTCCCTCCCCCCCTCGCTGGCGTTCCGGCGGGCCCGTTTTTGGGGCCACGCCCTTTTAAGGCATAGATCGTCAGAACACGGAGTATCGGCGATGACCAATTTGTTTAAAGCTTTTGCGGCGTCTGCAATCTTGGCGAGCGCCGGCTTTGTCGCAATCGAACCGGCCTTTGCGCAAAAGGCTCCAATCTACCTGAAAAAAGGCGAAACGGCCGCCGTTGGCGGTTATGACACGGTGTCATATTTTGCCGGGGCCGCGCCGGTAAAAGGGTCGACTCAATTCTCGACGCAATATCAAGGCGCGACCTTCTTGTTCTCGTCGCAAGCCAATCTCGACGCGTTTAAGGCCTCGCCGGCGAAATACGCCCCGCAATATGGCGGCTATTGCGCCTATGCGGTGGCAAATGGCCAGACCGCCGCAGGCGATCCGCTGGCTTATACCTTGCACAATGGCAAGCTCTATTTGAACCTCAACCAATCGATCTCGACGAAGTGGAAAAAAGACATTCCGGGCTATGTCGCCAAGGGCGATTCCAATTGGCCCCGCGTGTTGGGCGCGACCCCGGCGCGCCAAACCTCCGCCCCGGCCTCGGGCGGCTTTGGCGGCGGCGGGTCGTAAGTCGCCCTACGACCAAGTAAAATACGCGTGATGTTGGCGCCCGTCTTCGTGATCGAAGGCGGGCGCTGTCGTTTTCCCGATGTTTACCGAGATCGCAGATGATGCGGTGTTGGCGCGGTGACGCGCTGCATTACGGCGCATGGTTTCAGGAGTCTGCGGTGCGTGTTCTGGTTTTGACGATCTTTGCCGCGACGGCGGTTCCGTCAGCCTTTGCGAAAACCGAACCGACGCCCATCGCGATTGCGCTGCCCAAGAACAGCGCCTACGCCCTGGGCGGCTATGACGCCGTCGCCCCTTTCGTCGTGGGCCAAGCCGTGCGCGGCAATCCGAAATATCAAACGCGCTATGCGGGCGCGGTGTGGCTGTTTGCGTCACAAGACAATCTCGACCGTTTTCTCAAAGAGCCCGATCGGTACTTGCCGGCCTATGGCGGGAATTGCGCGCTGTCCTTGGCGCGCGGCAATGCGGTTCCGTCTGACGGTCGCATCTACACCATTGAGGACAACCGGCTTGTTTTGCATAAGCTGGAAGGCATGCGCAATCGCTGGCAGCGCCGCCACGAGGAAAACAAGTCCCGGGCCGATTATGCCTGGTCGGTCTTGGCCGACGGCGCAGCGACGGCAAAATAACACTGGCGGCGCAGTGCGAGACTTTTAGCTCCATGCCCGGAAGGCGCATTCGGCAGGCTGGATAATTCCGGCGCGGCGTGCCAATCGGGGCAGGGGTTCCTGCACTGAAAGTCCATCGCATGACAAATATGATCGTCGTCACCGGCGCCTCGTCCGGCATCGGCTATGCCGCTTGCGAGAGCGCAATTCGCGGCGGCGCGATCGCCTTTGGCTCGGTGCGCAAAAGCGCGGACGCAGACAAGCTTTCGGCCGCTTTGGGGCCGAATTTTCGTCCCCTGGTCATGGACGTGACGGACGAAGCCTCCATCACGCGCGCAGCGGACGAGGTGCGCGCCGCCTTGCAGGGCAGGACGCTGATGGGCCTAGTCAACAATGCTGGCATCGCGGTGTCGGGGCCGATTTTGTATTTGCCGACCGACGAAATGCGCCGGCAATTCGAAGCGAATTTGTTCGGCGTGCATTCGGTGACGCGGATGTTTGGGCCGCTCTTGGGCGCCGAGCCGAGCCTGACGGGCAAACCCGGGCGGATTGTGAACATCACCTCTCTCGCCGGCAAAATCGGCACGCCGTTCATGTCACCTTATGTTGCTTCCAAACATGCGCTGGAGGGCTATTCGGCCAGTTTGCGGCGCGAATTATTGATCCACGGCATTGATGTGATCATCATCGGTCCCGGCGCCATCCAAACCGAGATTTGGCGAAAAGCAGATGAAGAGGGCGATGGTCCTTACGCCGACACGCCTTATGCGCCGCAGGTCAAACGCGTGCGCGCGTTCATGCAAAACATGGCGGACAGAGCGCTGCCGGCCAGCGCCGTCGGCGATTTGATTTGGCGTGTGTTGACCATCGCTCAGCCCAAAACGCGCTACGCCCTATTACGCGAGCCGTTCGAGCAATGGATCTTGCCGCGTTTTTTGCCGCAGCGGCTTGTAGATAATATTATTGGACGGCGCGTCGGATTGTTGCCGACCAAGAATAACCGCTGACGAGCCTTTTTCAACAGCCTGTTAAGCAAACATGTCGCAGCGGATGAATTTCAATATGCTTACAGGTCAAGAACAAAGTCGAATTTCAACCTCGCGATCCACATAAGTCCATTCTTCAGTGGCGCGAAGTCGCTCTAACAATTCGTCAAAGTCGCGTTGATGATCTGGCGCAAATTCGAACCAAGTTAAAAAATCAAATGGTTCGCCAAGATCGCGACTATGGTGCAGGCGTCGCGCAATCTTTGGCATGTATTCCATGCCGATTGAGGTATGGCGTGATCGTTCTTCATAGATCGCACGGCGCTCGTCTTGCGGCAACGCCCACCAGCCCGGCGATTTCCGGATCGGGATCAACACTGCGCGCCGGGCCTGCGGGCGTCCCAGACCAGAAGTCAACGGAGCCATCTTTTGGATTTCTGTGCGTGTTGTATAGCGCAAATTGGAGGTGAACCCTCTTAATTCCCAAGCAATATTTGCCGATGGCGGGCTGGAATCCAACTTAATTTTTTCAACCGCGAGTCGCGTCGCTCGATTGATACCATCGCCAATGACGGCGCGGATTTCCTCGATTTGCCACTCACCGCTTTCGCCGGCGCGAAAAACAACGCGCAAGGGAGCCTGCGCGTACGGAGAAACCACGACATCTGTATCTTGCACGAGCTAAACCTCCGATTGCCCAAAGCCCTATGCCCTGCGATCGGTCTACTCTTATTAATTTATTGCATGAGCTCGATGGCATTTGCGACCGTTTCTAACCGCACGCAAGTTGTGTCTGGCGTCGTCAAAACGGGTTGTGTTCACGGGCAAACCTGCTATACGCGCGTCCCTCACGGCGCTGTTCGCCCGTGTGAGCCCGTAGCTCAGTCGGTAGAGCACCTGACTTTTAATTAGGTGGTCCTGGGTTCGAGTCCCAGCGGGCTCACCATCGCGGTTTGGTTACATCGCAATTTGTTTGGGATGGGCGCGCGCCTACATCCGAAACACCCCGGCCTTGGTCGCCTCGATCGGCGCGTTCAACGTCGTCGCCAACGCCAGTCCCAGCGCGCGTCGCGTTTCGCCTGGATCGAGCACGCCGTCATCCCAGAGCCGCGCCGTCGCGTAATAGGGATTGCCTTCTTCCTCATATTTCGCGGCGATCGGCGCTTTGAAGGCCTGTTCGTCCTCGGCGCTCCAGGCGCTACCCTTGGCCTCGAGATTATCGCGGCGGATGGTCGCCAGCACGCTCGCCGCCTGTTCGCCGCCCATCACCGAAATCCGCGCATTCGGCCAGGAGAACAAAAAGCGCGGCCCATAAGCGCGCCCGCACATGCCGTAATTGCCCGCCCCGAACGAGCCGCCGATCAGCAAAGTCAGCTTCGGCACGGCGGCGGTGGCGACCGCCGTCACCATTTTGGCGCCGTCTTTGGCGATCCCGCCCGCCTCATATTTCGAGCCGACCATAAAGCCGGTGATGTTTTGCAAGAACAATAACGGGATACGCCGTTGCGTCGCCAATTGGATGAAATGGGCGGCCTTTTGCGCGCTTTCGGAGAATAAAATGCCGTTATTGGCCAGGATCGCCACCGGCATCCCCTCGATATGCGCAAAACCCGTCACCAAGGTCTCGCCATAGAGTTTCTTGAACTCATCGAGCTCGGAGCCATCGACCAAGCGGGCGATCACCTCGCGCACGTCATAGGGCGTGCGGACATCGCGCGGCACAATTCCATAGAGCTCATCCGGGTCATAAAGCGGGGCGCGCGGCTCGATCCGCTCGATGTCGGCCCGCGGGGCGCTGCCCCAATGGCGGGCGATGCGGCGTGCGATCGCCAAGGCATGGTCGTCATTGGCCGCGTAATGATCGGCAACGCCGGAGCGGCGCGCATGCACATCGGCGCCGCCCAGATCCTCGGCCGAGATCACCTCGCCAGTGGCGGCTTTCACCAAAGGCGGCCCGCCAAGAAAGATCGTCCCTTGCTTGCGCACGATCACCGTCTCGTCCGACATCGCCGGCACATAGGCGCCGCCTGCCGTGCACGAGCCCATGACGACGGCGATTTGCGGCAAGCCGGCTGCCGACAATTGCGCTTGGTTGAAGAAAATCCGGCCAAAATGCTCTTTGTCCGGGAAGACGTCGGCCTGGTGCGGCAGATTGGCGCCGCCGCTATCGACCAGATAAACGCAAGGCAGGCGATTTTCGCGGGCGATTTCCTGTGCGCGCAAATGCTTTTTGACGGTCAGCGGATAATAGGCCCCGCCTTTAATGGTCGGGTCATTGCACACCACCATGGCGAGCCGCCCGGCAATGCGGCCGATCCCGGCGATGACGCCCGCCGCATGCACGTCGCCCTCATACATCCCAAAGGCGGCGAGCGCGCCAATCTCCAGGAACGGCGAGCCGGGGTCGAGCAGGCGCTCCACCCGCGCCCGCGGCAACAATTTGCCGCGCGCCACATGCCGCTCGCGCGCGGCCGCCGGGCCGCCGATCGCGGCCTGCGCCAAATTCCGGCGTAATTCGGCCGCGAGCGCGCGATGATGGGCGGCGTTGGCGCGAAACGCATCGCTATGGACATCGAGGGAAGAGACCAGACGAGACATCGCGCGCCTTTCATGTGGGACGTGCGTCGATCCGAACCGATCAACGCGGTTGATCCTCCCCTATGCGCGGCGCCGCGCTTTGGCTCAACCCTCTTCGCGATGCTCCGAGGCGCCGAGCGGCTTTAAGCCCGGCCCTTCTTGCAATTTGGCGAGCTTGGCTTGCAGGCGCGCTTTTTGATCGGCGGCGCGCGCCACCGTCGCGTCGAGATCGATCTGGGTGCACAGCCCCAAGGTCACCGGATCGACCGGGCGGATCGCGCCCGAATTCCAATGGGTTTTGCCGCGCACCGCTTCGATCGTCGATTTGGTCGTGCCGAGCAATTTGGCGATTTGCGGATCGGGGATTTCGGGGTGGAACCGCAAGATCCAGGCAATCGCGTCGGGCCGGTCATTGCGGCGCGCCACCGGCGTATAGCGCACCGAATGCTTCGGTTTTTTCAATTGAAAGGGCAGCGGATCGGGCTCGATCGCCTTCAATTTATGGTCGGGATTGGCCTCGCCCTTGGCGATCTCCTCGCGCGAGACCGTGCCGCCAGCGATCGGATCAACGCCGCGAATGTCCTTGGCGACTTCGCCATCGGCGATGCCTTTGACTTCCAACGGATGCAGACTGCAAAAATCCGCGATTTGCTTGAAGGACAGCGAACTATGCTCGACCAGCCACACGGCGGTCGCTTTGGGCATTAAAACGGACATCGCAACTCCTTGCGGGTTCCCAGACAATAAAAAACCCGGCTGCGCCAGCAGCCGGGGTCAGCCGAGGCCGCGCGCGGGTCGCCTTCGCAAAGACCGTCCGCACGCGAAACTCAGGTTTAATATCAGCAGACGGAGCTTGGGCAAAGCGTTTTTTGGAAGCATTTTCGCGCGCGGAGCAATTTGCGCGCGCGCCAAAGCCTTGCTAAGCCCCATTTATTGTCACTACGCCGCGATCGCGGGCCGGGGAGGTTGGTATGCGTTTAGGATCGGTTTCACGGCGTTGGGTCTTGCTGGCCGGCGCGTCCCTTGTTGCCGCGTGCAGCGCGCCGGCGAGCGCGCCACCCATCGTCAGCGGCGAGAATGCGGAATTTGCGCAAATGCTCGACACCCTCGCCAATGACATCATTCGCCAAAGCCCGGAGACGGCGACCTCGCTCGGCTTTGACGAGACCAAATTCGGCGGCCGCTATAATGACCGGATCGATGATCGCGGCCAGGCGGCCTTTGAAGCGCGCCGCATCTTCTTGCTGCAAAAGCGCGAGGAATTGGCGACCGTATTGGCCGACCAATTGAGCCCTGCGCAAAAAATCTCGCTGGAAGTCGTCCGCACCCAGATCGACAATTCCGAGGCCGGCGCCCGCTTCGGTTTTGGCGCGCTCGCCCCGATCGGCTGGTTCTCGCCTTATGTCGTCTCGCAATTGGACGGGGCCTATCTTGGCCTGCCCGATTTTCTCGACGCCCAGCACGCGATCAAGACGCTGCAGGACGCGCGCGATTACGTCACCCGGCTGGGGCAAGTCGCTGACGCGATCGACAAAGAGCGCCTGCGCGCCTTGGCGGACGCTGATGCTGGCGTGATCGCGCCCGATTTCGTCATCCGCAAATTGATCAGCCAAGCCCGCGGCTTTATCGCCGCGCCCGCCGCCCAGTCGATCTATCACACCTCCTTCACCCGCCGCATCGCCGAGATCGCCGATCCGGCCGCCGCTGACGAGCTGAAAAGCTTGTCGGCGACCGCCGCCGACGTCGTCGCCACGCAAATCTACCCGGCCTATGAGCGTTTTGCGGCGGCCTTTGACGGCCTGCTCGCCAAGGCGACCAGCGATGCGGGCGTGTGGAAGCTCGCAAACGGCGCAGATTATTACGCGGCGGCCTTGCGCCTGCACACCACCACCAATCTCAGCGCCGACCAGATTCACGATCTTGGCGTTGCCGAAGTCAACCGCTTGCAAGGCGAGATGGACGCGATCCTGCAAAGCCTTGGCCACACGACAGGGACCGTTGCCGAGCGCATGGCCAAATTGCGCACCGATCCGCAATATCTCTATCCCAACACGGACGAGGGCCGCGCCACATTGCTGGCCGACCTCAATACGCAGATGACGGCGATCCAAGCCCGGTTGCCCGAGCAATTTGGCCGCCTGCCCAAAGCCGGCGTCGAAATCCGCCGCGTGCCGGAATTCAGCCAAGACGGCGCGCCGGGCGGCTATTATCAGAGCCCCACTTTAGACGGCTCGCGCCCCGGCGCCTATTACATCAATCTGCGCGACACCGCCGAATGGCCGAAATACACCCTGCCGACGCTGACCTATCACGAGGCCTCGCCCGGCCATCACCACCAATCGGTGATCGCGCTCGAAAACGAGGACCTGCCCTTCATCCGCCGCTTCATGTGGTTCCCGGCCTATGGCGAGGGCTGGGCGCTTTATTCCGAGCAATTGGCCGATGAAATGGGCGTTTATGACGGCAAGCCGGTCGATCGGCTCGGCTATTTGCAAAGCCTTGCCTTCCGCGCCGCGCGCCTCGTCGTCGACACTGGCCTGCACCACAAGAAATGGACGCGCGAACAGGCCATCGAATACATGGCCAGCGCCACCGGCGATGATTTGAGCTCGGTGACGACCGAGATCGAGCGTTACGCCGTTTGGCCGGGCCAGGCCTGTTCCTACATGGTCGGGCGCCTGGAGATCGTGCGCTTGCGCGACAAGGCCAAGACCGCACTCGGCGATTCATACGACCAACGCGCTTTCCACGACGCGGTGCTGGGGGCCGGCGCGATGCCGCTCTCAACGCTCGAAAGCGTCGTTGACGCCTGGATCGCCGCCCAGGCCAAGGCTTAAGCGATCAGTCGGCCATTGATTACGCGGATGGCGCGCGCGCTGCAAACAGCGCCGCGCTGGCGGGGCGGGCGCGAACAGCTATTGGTGAAGGCGCCCACAGGAGGCCCCGACAGGG
>DHHV01000051.1:0-13414 GCA_002403455.1 Hyphomonadaceae bacterium UBA4763
TGGTCAACCAACAGCGAATATCGGCCCGGATGGGCCTCCAGGAAGGCGCAAAAGGCCCCGTTTCCTAACGGCGACAGCGGAATTTTCTCCAACGCTTCCGACACGACGACGACCGATCGCGCCGGCGGCGCAAACACGCGGAGCGCAAATCCCTCGGAAAAAGCGTGACAGCCCAAAACCGCAAAAGGATCGCCATGTTGACCGGCCGCCAATAATGCGCGATCCGGCGCGGAAAACAGCGAATTGGGCGTATTGTTCGCCGATCTGTCAGTCATTTGGCGCCAAATCGCGCAGTAATTGCGCTAAAGCGGCGTAAAAAACCGTCAAAACGAGCCGTATTTGCAGCTTATCTGCGCCTTGCGGCGCCTCAAAATGCGCATGATTGGCGTCTAAATTGCCCATAAAGGCGACAAAAAACGCGTGTTTTGCGCGCGAAAACCCCTCATTTTCATCCGAAAAAGCGTGAATTTCGAGGTCGAAAACGCCCTCATCGGCAGGCTTGTTGCGCCAAAAAAGCTGCTTATTGGCCGCTTTGGCGGCCTCTTGCAGCGCGGTTTGCACCGCCAAATCCGCCCCCGGATCGACGATAAGAACGCGTTCTGCGCCCGCTAAAGCCGCCGAAAACGCCTCGATTTGCGCCGTTTTCCACGACATTCTGAGGTCGAAAAGCAGCGAAAACACCGCCAAAAACGCTTCGCTGACCGCCGAAACCGACGGGTTTTGGACGGGATCGGGCATCGCTTTTGGGGTCATTCGACCCAAATCGCGGGCGATTTGACGCTTCAAATCCTGCACGCCAAGGCAGCCGACCGCCCGACAGAACCGAATGACGGTTGGTTCACTAACGCCTGCCGCTTGCGCCAAATCGGCGATCGACAGGCTGGCGGCCAAGGCCGGCGCGCCGAGCACAAAGGCGCCGACCCGTCGTTCCGACGGCCGCATCCGCGCCATTTGGCTCTCTACCTGATCGAAAATCACGCGATTCCGCCTCAAAACCTTGATTTTTGGAATAGCGGATCGATTGCCATCCCTTTGTAGTTTAGCTAACCTCAGCCATCAAAAGAGATCAACAACAAGGAAAGCGCGTCAAATTGACCGTTTTCAGGGGAGGAAGCAGCATGACGGGGGCCGCAACCGGCGCGCAAAGAGCGCGCGCGTGACCGGAATTTCCTTCAAATCCGTGTCAATGGCTTATGACGGCGTGCGCGTCGTCGAGGGCTTGGACCTTGAGGTTCAGGACCGGGAATTCATGGTTTTTGTGGGTCCGTCAGGCTGCGGCAAATCGACCGCCTTGCGGCTGATTGCCGGGCTGGAGCGGCCGACCAGCGGCGATATTCACATCGGCGCGCGCAATGTCACCCAAGTCGAGCCCAAAGACCGCGACGTCGCCATGGTGTTTCAGTCTTATGCGCTTTACCCGCATATGAGCGTGGCGGAAAATATCGCCTTCGGCTTGAAAGTCCGTAAAATGCCGGCGGACGAGATCGCCGCGCGAGTCAAAGAAGCCGCAGAATTGTTGGGCTTACAGAAATATCTTGACCGGACGCCGCGACAATTATCGGGCGGTCAACGCCAGCGCGTTGCTTTGGGCCGCGCCTTGGTACGGCGTCCGTCCGTATTTTTGTTTGACGAGCCTTTGTCTAATCTGGACGCCGAATTGCGCGGGGTGATGCGGGCCGAGATTGCGAAATTGCAGCGGCGCCTCGCGACGACGACGGTCTATGTCACCCATGATCAGGTGGAGGCGATGACGATGGGCGATCGGATCGCCGTGCTCGCCCCGCTCGACCGCGGCAAGGGGCGCAATTTGATGCAAGTCGGGGCGCCTCTGGCGCTCTATGACCGCCCGGCCAATGTGTTTGTGGCGAAATTTCTCGGCGCGCCGCGAATGAATTTTTTCAGCGCGGTTTCAAATGGCGATCGGACGCTGGCTTGCGCTGGCTTAAGTCTCGATATTCCAACGACTTATGTTGGCGGGTCAGCGCTGGCGCCGGGGAAAAGCGTACTGGTCGGCATCAGGCCCGAGCATTGTACTTTGGGCGCCTTTGACGGTCGGCCAGGCGGGTTTGTCGTGTCAGGGCTGGTCGATATCTTGGAAACGCTCGGCCACGAGACGATTGCTTATCTTTCGACGCCAATCGGGCCGATCGTCGCCAAATTGCCGGCCGGCGCGACTGGCCTGAAGGTTGGCGAGAACGCAACCCTGACGCTCGATGATCGGCGTTTTCACTTGTTCGATCCGGAGACCGAAGCCCGGCTTGCGGAGCGGCTGTGATGGCGATTGCGCGCGCTTTCAGCCTGATTTTGCTGATGTTTTTGGCGGCGTGCAACGCCAAAGAACGCGGCTCGACCGAAATCACCCTTTGGCACGCTTATCGCGGCGCGGAAGCAGACGCGCTCCAAGCCGTCGTTGAGATCTATAACAGCGCCAATGCGGCGCGCGGGGTGCAAGTGCGCACCTTGCCGGTGCCGTTTGACGCCTATGCCGACAAGATTTCCGCCGCCGTGCCGCGCGGACGCGGCCCCGATTTGTTTTTGTTTGCGCAGGATCGGCTGGGCGGCTGGGCGGAAGCCGGTCAAGCCGTTGAACCGATTGGGTTTTTGCTGGAAGAGCGCCATCGGAGCCGGTTTTTACCGAATATGCTGGAGGCGATGACCTATCGCGGTCAAGTTTATGGATTGCCGTTTAATTTCAAATCTTTGGCGCTGATCCGCAACACCGCTTTGGCGCCCGAGGCGCCCACAACGTCGCAAGAACTCGCCGCGATCGCCCGCGCCAATACGCAAGCGGCGCGAGGCATTTATGGATTGGCGTTTCAATATCAGAATTTCGACTTTCAGGCGGCCTTACTGAACGGCTTTGGCGGCGGCGCGCTGGATGAGCGCAATCGAGCGATCCTTGATCGCGCCGAAAACGCCCGCGCTTTCGAGTTGTTGCTGCGCTGGAAAGACGAAGATCCGAAATTGCCGCCCGAACCGTCCGGCGCCCTGATCACCAGTCTCTTCAACAGCCAGCGCGCCGCCTTTGTGATCTCGGGGCCGTGGTTTTTTGGCGAGGTTGCGCCAGAAATCGCGGCGGCGGTGTCGCCTTTGCCGACCTTGGACGAAGCGGGGGGCGCGCCGATCCGCCCCTGGGTGTTCGTTGAAGGCGTTTTCATCGCGCAAGGCTCGAAAAATGTTGATGAAGCCTTTGCTTTTGCAGACTTTTTGACCGGTCCCGACGCCGCCGCGGTCATGGCGGCGCAGGGGCGCCAATTGCCGGCCAATGCGGAGGTCTATCAACGCCGCGAAATCGCCGACGACCCAGTGCTGGCCGGGTTTCGCCAGCAATTGGACAGTGCGGTGCTGATCCCGAATGCGGCGGAGATGGCCCTCGTTTGGGCGCCGGGCGAGCAGGCCTCACGCCGGATTTTGCGCAAAGAGGCGGGGCCGGCGGCGGCGCTCGCCGATGCGCAAGCAGCGCTTGAGCGCTCCATCGCCGATCTGCGCAGGCCCCAGCCATGACGCGGTTCTGGATCGGGGCTGTGATCGGGTTGCTGCTGGCCTTTGTGGGGCTGGCGGCGCAACAGATGGGCGCGGCGCGCCAGCAGGCAATCGCGCAAAGCGCTGAAAACGCGACGAAAATCGCGCTGGAGCTCGCCAGCGCGATCGCCGAAGGCCAAGCGCCGGTCACCGCGTTGACGCAAAGCCAAGGAGAATTGCCGCCGGGGTTCCGGGCGCTCGCGATCAGCGCCGGGGCGCGAACGGTTCTGGCGGAAATCAATGCGGGCGGGGACCTCGCGCCGCCGCGCCGGCTGACGCGCGATGAAAAGCTTTATTACGATCTGGCCTTTGGCCTGGCGACCGCTTTGGCGATCAATGTCGAAGAGGGCGCGCGCGTTCGCCCTGAAATCAATGTCTTGGCCGGCCGGGAGCAGATCCGGGCCGCCGCGCCCTTTCCACGCGCCGAGGGCGGGCCGGGCGTCGTCGTCGTCGAGGGGCGCCCAGCGCCCCCGTCTTTGCCCCTATCACGCAGTCTCCTGGCGTTTAGCGCGGCGTTGGTCGGATTTGTTCTGTTGGGGCGGTTCTGGCCGGCGGGGCAGGGCGCCAAGGCCGTGGCGCTGGCGCGGATGTTTGCGCTGGCCGCAGCTATTTTAGGTTCGATCAGCGGGGCCTGGGTCGGCGTGCTGACCGCCGCGATTGGCGGCTATGCGCTGGCGCTCGCCATCGCGTCGGGCGGGGTGGAGCAGGCGGGAAAGACGCTGCTCAAGCATAATTTCGCCTATGCGGCGGTTAGTCCAGCGTTGCTGGCGCTGACCCTACTGTCTTTCTTTCCGATGTTTTACGGCTTTGTGCTGTCGCTGACCGACACCACCTTGTTTAATCTATCGCAGCCTTTGCTCGATCGATTTAACGGCCTTGCCAATTATGGGCGGATTCTTGGCGATTTCCAGGTGACGACCGCCAGTGAGGGCCGCACGCTGATCAATTACGGCAATTTCTATTGGACCTTGGGCGTGACCTTGGCCTGGACATTGACCAATGTGACGATCGGGGTGTCGCTGGGGCTCGGGCTCGCTTTGGCGCTGAATACGCAAGGACTGGCCTTTGCCGGCGCCTACCGGACCATTTTGCTGCTGCCGTGGGCGATCCCCAATTATATCACCGCTTTGGCCTGGAAGGGCCTGTTCAACCCGCAATTTGGCGCGATCAATCAGCTCCTGCAGGCGGGCGGCCTTGAGCCTGTTTCTTGGTTTGACCAGTTCGGCACGGCGTTTCTGACCTCGCTCGCCGCCAATGCTTGGCTGTCCTTCCCGTTCATGATGGTGGTGAGCCTTGGCGCGCTGCAAGCGGTCAATCGGGAGATGTATGAGGCGGCGCGGCTGGAAGGCGCTTCCGCCTGGCGGCAATTCTGGTCGATCACGCTGCCGGCGATCCGCCCGGCGCTCGCCCCGTCCGTGCTGTTGTCGGCGGTGTGGACGTTCAACATGTTCAACGTGATTTTCCTGGTGTCGGGCGGGGAGCCGGCCGGCGCGACCGAAATCCTGATCACCCAAGCCTACCGTTATGGCATTGAAGAATATCGCTATGGTTATGCGGCGGCCTATTCGATCGTGATCTTCGGCTTGTTGCTGCTGTTTGGCCTGGTGCAAGCCCAGGCTGGAAAACGGGCGGAGACGGCGCGATGAATTTCAGCAAACATTGGCCGATCCATTTGGGATTGATCGCCTTTATTGGTCTCGCCATGTATCCGATCCTGTGGGTCGTGGCTTTGGCCTTTTCGGGGAGCCAGGATCTAACGCTCGCGAATTTGCCGGCCGATCCGACCCAAGGCGATCATTTGGCGGCGGCTTTGCCGTTTCCGGAGCGCTGGAGTCTGGCCAATTTCAGTGGCCTGATGCGCGATTTGCCGTTCCTGCAATGGATGGGCAACAGCCTGATCGTTTCGGGCCTGACAACCTTGGCCGGGATCGTCATCGCTTGTCCGGCGGCTTACGCCTTTTCACGCTTTCGCTTTCCGGGCCAGCGCGCCGGATTGTTCTTGTTCCTGGTCAGCCAGATGTATCCGGTGGTCGTCATGCTGGCGCCGCTTTACGTGATCGTGTCGGAATGGCTGCGGCTCGGCGACAGCCTGTGGGGGCTGATGCTGGTTTACGCGGCGACGGCGGCGCCGTTTTGCGTGTGGATGCTGAAAGGCTATTTCGACACCATCCCAATTGAGATCGAGGAAAGCGCCATCATGGACGGGGTGTCTCGGCCGCGGATTTTCTGGGAAATCGTCCTGCCCTTGGCGCGCCCGGCGATCGCGGTTACCGCGTTGTTTTCCTTCATGACGGCGTGGAACGAGTTTATCCTGGCGGCGATTTTCCTGGAAAATCAGGACAAATACACCGCGCCCGTCGGCTTGCGGTTTTTGGTCAGCGATTACACCGCCGATTGGGGTTATTTCGCCGCCGGCTCGATCTTGGTGTCGCTGCCGGTCGCGGCGTTGTTTTTTGCGCTGCAAAAGAATTTGGTGTAGGGCCTCTCAGAGGGCGCCGTGAAATAAAGCGCCGCATTGCGCGCGCGGCTTTCGATGGGGTCGCGCATCGTCAAGCAAAATCGAGCCGTTTAAGGTGCGCGAGGTTTTTGTTTCGCGCATTTTCTTAACGCGAACCGGTTCCCACTTCGCTTGAAAATGCTGTAGAGCCTGGGTCTCGGTTCCTTGAAAGCGATTTACTCTTCGATGGCGCAGCAATTCATCTATCAAATGCAGGGCCTAACCAAGGCCTATCCCGGCGGCAAAAAGGTGTTCGAAAACATCTGGTTGTCGTTCTACGGCGACGCCAAGATCGGCGTTGTCGGGGTCAATGGCTCGGGTAAATCGACGCTCTTGAAAATCATGTCGGGGATCGACAACGAGTTCACGGGCGAGGCGTTCCCGGCCCCCAATACCAAACGCGGTTATCTTTCGCAGGAGCCGCAGCTCGACCCGAATTTGAGCGTTTGGGAAAACGTCATCAGCGATTGCGAAGAGAAAAAGGTCGTTGATCGTTATAACGCCATCTCCGTGCAAATGGCGGACGATTATTCTGATGAATTGATGGAGGAGATGACGGCGCTGCAGGACCGCATCGACGCCGAAAATCTCTGGGATATTGACAGCCGCATTGAAATGGCGATGGAGGCTTTGCGCTGCCCGCCAAATGACGCTGATATCAGCAAATTGTCCGGCGGGGAAAAGCGCCGGGTGGCGTTGTGCCGCTTGCTTCTCTCCAAGCCCGATATGTTGCTGCTGGACGAGCCGACCAACCATCTCGACGCCGAAAGCGTCGCCTGGCTGCAGCACCATTTGGAGGCCTTTCCAGGCTGCGTCATCTTGGTGACGCATGATCGCTATTTTCTTGACCAGGTGACGAAATGGACGCTCGAGCTCGATCGCGGCAAGGGCATCCCCTATGAGGGCAATTATTCGGCTTGGCTCGAGCAAAAGGCCAAACGCCTGGAGCAAGAAGAGCGCGAGGCGGATGCGCGCAAGAAAACCATCTCGCGCGAATTGGAATGGGTGCGGCAAAGCCCAAAGGCGCGGCAGGCCAAATCCAAGGCGCGCTTGTCGCGGTTCGAGGAGCTGCAGAACCAGTCAGAGCGCGAGAAACAAACCTTTGCGACCATCCAGATCCCGCCGGGCCCGCGTCTGGGCGCCAATGTGATCGCGGTGCAGGGGCTGACCAAAGCCTTTGGCGATCGGGTGCTGATCGAGAATTTGAGCTTCAAATTGCCGCCCGGCGGCATTGTCGGGATTATCGGGCCGAACGGCGCCGGCAAATCGACCTTGTTCAAAATGATCACTGGGCAGGAAAAACCCGATAAAGGCGCGATCACGGTTGGAGAGACGGTCAAGCTTGGCTATGTCGATCAGGCGCGCGATGCGCTCGATCCAAATAAAACCATTTGGCAGGAGATTTCCGGTGGGTTGGATGTCTTGACCATTCAGGGCCGTGATGTGCCGAGCCGGGCTTATGTCTCGACCTTTAATTTCAAGGGCTCGGATCAGCAGAAAAAAGTCGGGCTGTTGTCGGGCGGGGAGCGCAACCGCGTCCATCTCGCCAAAACGCTGCTGGCGGGGTCGAATGTGCTGCTGCTCGATGAGCCGACCAATGATCTCGACGTCGAGACCTTGCAGGCTTTGGAAAGCGCGCTGGAGGACTTTCCCGGCTGCGCCGTGGTGATCAGCCACGATCGCTGGTTTTTGGACCGGCTGGCGACGCATATCCTCGCTTTTGAAGGCGATAGCCACGTCGAATGGTTCGAAGGCAATTTCGAGGATTACGAGAAGGACAAAATTCGTCGGCTCGGCGCGGATTCGATCGTGCCGCGGCGGATCAAGTTCCAAAAATTCGCGCGATAGAATAAGACTGGGCGATGGCCAATGGCGCGCGCCCTTCAACGATTGCCGCTTTGCCGGCGCCGGCGGAGCCGATGCTGCCGCGGCGGCGGTTTGTCGTCTCGGACCTTTTCGCGCTCCAGGACAGCGGGCGACTAGGGGAAAGCGATGTCGAGCTGATCGACGGGGATTTGGTTATCGCTGCTGCTAAACGCAATGATCACGAGGTGGTAAAGCGGGCCTTACTGCGATCGCTGGCGCGGCTATTGCCCGAAGATGTGGCGATTGGGGTCGAGCAGACGCTTTATCTTGCCGATGATCAAGCGCCGGAACCGGATATCGCGCTCTATCCGCTGGCGATTTTGCCAGAGGACCTGCGCGGGGACCAAGTTTACCTGCTGATCGAAATTGCGCAATCGAGCCTCGCGCGCGATCTTGGCCGCAAGGCGCAAATCTATGCAGCGGCTGGGATCGGCAATTATTGGGTGATCGAGGCGCAAAGCCGGCGGCTGTTTCGCCATCGCGGGCCGCTGTCAGACGGCGCCTGGCGGGAAATCCAGATTGTCGATTCGCCGGAAAGGGTCGCTTTGCCAGCGCCGCTTGCGGGCGATTTGGCGTTGGGGGAGCTGTGATGGCGACGCCAAGCATGGGCGGGAGAGAAGATTTATGCGGCCATCGATCGCTTTGACGCTCCATCGCGGCGCCGTCGTTGCGGCCGTCGCGCGTTATCGCGCCGCGAACCCGCGCGTCTTTGGCTCGGTGCTGCACGGCGCCGATGTGGAGGAAAGCGACCTTGATCTCCTCGTCGATGCGCTGCCCGGAGCGACCTTGTTTGATCTAGGTGGCTTGCAAGAAGAGTTGCAATCCCTGCTCGGCGTTCGCGTCGATTTGCGGACACCCGGCGATTTGTCGCCTCGGTTCCGGGATCACGTCCTTGCCGAGGCGAGACCGATTTGACCGGGATGAGGTGACGCTTACAACGCCGCGTAAACTGCATCGATCAAGCGGCGCGCGCGCGGATCGCCTTGCAGATTATTGCTCTGGCGGTTCATGATATAGGCAACCGACAGCCCCGTTTTCGGGTCGCCGAACGCCATCGAGCCGCCCCAGCCGGAATGACCAAAGCTTTCGGGATTGGGGCCGTAGACCGCGCTGGAATTACGCATGACGCCCGCCGCGAAATCGGTCGTGAAGGGCAAAACGAGGTCCTCGCCAAACGCGCGGCGCGCGGTGGCGGCGGCAAAGACGGCGGGGCTGACCAGGCGCTGCTCATCGATACGGCCGCCTTGCGCGAAAAAGCTGTAGAGCCGGGCGACAGCGCGAGCCGTTCCATGACCATTGGCGGACGGGATCTCGATGGCGCGCCAGCGCCGGCCGCCGCGATCGGGCCCCGCCCATTTGGTCAGGAAGGCCGCGCGTTTGATGGGCGTGATCGCGCCCAATTGCGGGAGCTCGGTCGGGCGTTGCATTTCGCCGAGCCGGGCATCGTGGGCCTCGGCGAGGCCGATATGAAAATCGATGCCCCGCGGGCCGCAAATATCCTCGGCGAGGATCGTCCCCAGGCTGCGCCCGTCGGCGCAGCGACGCACCGCTTCGCCGACCAAATAACCATAAGTGAGTGGATGATAGCCATGCGCCGTTCCGGGCGGCCATAAAGGCGAAAGGGCGGCGAGGGCGGCGCTTAAGGCAAGCGGGTCGAGCCACAAGGTCGGATCGATCGGATCGATAAAGCCGGGAATGCCGGCCTGGTGCGACATCACTTGCGCAAGCGTCAGGTGGTCCTTGCTGGCGGCGGCGAAGTCGGGCCAAATTTGCGAAAGCGGCGCGTCAAAATCGAGCAGACCGCGCTCGACCAATAAAGCGATGACGATCGCTGCGATCGGCTTGGTGGTCGAAAAGACCGGCACGATGGTGTCATGTTCCCACGGCTTGGCGCCGGCCCGATCAGCATGGCCGCCCCACAGATCAACTAGCATCTCGCCTTCGCGGCAGACCGCGAAGGCCGCGCCAATCTCCAAGCCGTCGGCGAAATTTTCGGCGAAGGCGGCGCGCACGCGGTCAAGCCCAGGGGCGGTGTGGCCATGGATCAGGTCTGTCAAACAAGGCTCCGTTGTCGTGCAGGCGATTAGCCGGTTCGATTTAAGAGGGGCAAGCAATTTGGCGTGAGGAGCGGGCCGCGCCTGGCGCCTTTTTATTCCCGCCATGCCCAATTGACGCGGCCGGTTTTTGCCGTCACCGATGCGGCCATGATGCTTGGTCAATCTTATCCAGCGACGCGCCTGCGGCGGCCGCGTTTGCAAGACTGGTCGCGCCGCTTGATGCGTGAGACCACCCTCACCCCGAATGATCTTGTCTGGGCGCTGGTCTTGCATGACGGTCCGGAGGACCGCGTGCCGGTCGCGGCGATGCCGGGTGTTGAGCGGGTGTCGGTGCGCGAATCGCAAGCTTGCGCGCGGCGGGCCCGCGAGCTCGGCATTCCGGCGATGGCGATTTTCCCGAATATCGACCCGGCCCGCAAGGACGGGCGCGGCTCCGAAGCGACCAATCCGGAAGGCTTGGTGATCCAGGCGATCGAGGCGATCAAGGCGGCGGCGCCGGAGATCGGCGTGATCTGCGACGTGGCGCTCGACCCCTTTACCGATCATGGCCATGACGGTCTGCTGGTCGACGAGGCGATCGCCAATGACGCCACGATCGAGCGTCTGGTCGAGCAGGCCTTGATGCAAGCCCATGCCGGCTGCGACATGGTGGCGCCGTCGGACATGATGGATGGGCGGATCGGGGCGATCCGGCGCGCACTGGAGGCCGACGGCCTCGCCGATACGATGATCCTGTCTTACGCCGCCAAATACGCCTCGGCGTTTTACGGGCCCTATCGCGAAGCGATCGGCTCGGCCAAGGCGCTGCGCGGCGACAAAAAGACCTACCAAATGGACCCGGCCAATAGCGAAGAGGGCTTGCGCGAGGTGGCGCTCGACATCGCCGAAGGCGCCGACATGGTCATGGTCAAGCCCGGCATGCCCTATCTCGATATGGTCTATCGGGTCGCGTCGACCTTCCAGATGCCGACCTTGGCGTTCCAGGTGTCGGGCGAATATGCGATGATCAAGGCGGCGGCGTTGAATGGCTGGATCGATGAAGAGCGCGCCGTTTTGGAAAGCTTGATGGCGTTCAAGCGCGCCGGCGCGGCCGGGATCATTACCTATTTCGCGCCTTGGGCGGCGGAGCGGCTCGGGTGACGCAAGCGCTAATGCGCGCCTTGGCGGCGGCGGATGCGCCGGCTTGCGCGGCGATCTTGTTTGATTCGGTGCAAGGGCGCGGGCGGCTTGCCTATGAGCCGGCGCAAGTCGAGGCCTGGGCGCCGAGCCCGCTCGATCCAGCCGTTTTTACGGCGGCGATTGCCGGCGGCTATGGCTTGGGCGCCCTGCGGGACGGACGCCTGATCGGGTTTATCCTTTGCGGACGCGACGGGCGGCTCGATTGTTTTTACGTGGAAAGCGCGGCGGCGGGCCAAGGGATCGGGGCGGCGCTGCTCGCCGCGTTCGAGGACGAAATGCGCGCCCGTGATATGCCCGCCCTGACAACGCAGGCCTCGCTTTTGTTGCAGCCGATGCTGGAGCGACGGGGCTGGCGCAATCTTGGCGAAGAAATCGTCACGCGAAATGGCGTTGGCCTGGCCCGCTTCGTGATGGAAAAGCGCCTTGGCCCGGCGGCGGCGACGATTGCGGCGCAAGCTGGACACGCGCTCGACCCGGCAACAGGCGCCGTCGCCCCGCCGATCCAGCCCGCGACGACCTTTGCCCGCGATTTCGATTATGCGTTGAAGGGCCCCTATCTCTATGCCCGCTATGGCGGGCCGACGGATGGGCTGGCCGAGGCGATCATCGCCAAACTGGAAGGGGCGCGCGGCGCCAAAAGCTTTCCCTCGGGCCTTGCGGCGATCGCGGCGATTTTGGACCTGTTGCCGGCCGGCGCGCATATCGTGGCGCCGCGCGCCATGTATTACGCCGCCAAGGCCTGGATGCGCCGGCAAGAGGCGATGGGCCGCCTTTGCCTGTCAGAATATGACAATAGCGATTTGGCGAGTTTGGAGCGCGCCGTGGCGGCGCGAACGACCCATCTGATTTGGGCGGAAACGCCGGCCAACCCGTCTTGGGAGGTCACCGACCTTGCCGGCGCGTCGGCGATCGCCAAGGGAGCTGGCGCGCTGCTGGGGGTGGACGGCACCTGCGCGCCGCCGGTGACGACGCGGGCGCTTGATTGGGGCGCGGACCTCGTCATGCATTCGGCCACGAAATATCTGAACGGCCATTCCGACGTGACGGCGGGGGTGGTGTCGACGCGCGATGCGTCTTTGCTGGAGGGGCTCGAGGCGATCCGGCGCGCAACCTCCGCCCCGTTGGCGGCTTTTGAGGCCTGGCTGTTGGTGCGCGGCATGCGAACGCTGGAGGCGCGCTTTCGCCGCCAGAGCGCGAGCGCGATGGAGTTGGCGCACTGGCTGGCTGACCAGGACGGGGTCGAGCGCGTGCTGTTTCCGGGCCTTCCGAGCCATCCGGGCCATGAGCTGGCGGCGCGGCAAATGCGCGGCGGCTTTGGCGCGATGATCTCGTTCATTGTGGAGGGCGGGTTGGCCGCCGCCAAACAGGTAGCGACCGCCTGCAAGGTGTTTATCCCGGCAACCAGCCTTGGCTCGGTCGAAAGCTTGATCGAACATCGCAAACCGGTCGAAGGGCCGAGCAGTCTTGTGCCCGATGGCTTGCTGCGGCTGTCGGTCGGGCTGGAGGACGTTGAGGATTTGCGCGCCGATTTGGCGCAGGCGCTGGCGGGGCTTGCCGGGCGGCGGGGGCCCGCCCAGGAGGTGTGAGTTGGCCCAGCGTTATCTGGCGAATTTTGGCATGACGATCGGCGACGGCGCGCCCTTATGGGTGATCGCCGGCCTCAACGTCCTGGAAGATCTGGATCTAGCGCGCGCCGTCGCGGCGCATTTGCGTGGCGTTTGCGCCGAACTGCATCTGCCCTTCGTATTCAAGGCGAGTTTTGACAAGGCCAATCGGTCCTCGATACGATCCTATCGGGGCCCCGGTCTCGAAGCGGGCCTCGCGCAATTGGCGGCGATCCGCGCTGAATTCGGCGTGCCGATCTGCACCGATTATCATGAGGCGGCGCAGGCCGAGCCGGTGGCGGTGATCGCCGATCTCTTGCAAGTGCCGGCCTTTTTGGCGCGGCAGACCGATATCGTCATTGCCGGCGCAAAAGCGGTCGCGGCGCGCGGCGGTCTGTTGCACGTCAAGAAGGCGCAATTCATGGCGCCTTCCGACGCCAAGAACATCCTGGACAAGGTCGGTGAGGCGGCCTCGCCCAATCCGGTCATCCTGTGCGAGCGCGGGGTCAGTTTTGGCTATAACAACCTGGTCGTCGACATGACCGGCATCCCGCTCATGCAGCAATTCGGCGCGCCAGTGACGATCGATGCAACCCATGCGGCGCAATTGCCGGGCGCCGATCCGCGCAGTTTCGGCGCCTCGACCGGCGGGCGGCGCGAGGCGGTGCCGGTGATCGCCAAAGCGGCGG
>DHHV01000051.1:13736-15392 GCA_002403455.1 Hyphomonadaceae bacterium UBA4763
GCGGCGGTGGCGGCGGGCGCCGACGGCGTATTCCTGGAATTTCACCCCGATCCCGATCGAGCCTTATGCGATGGCCCCAGCTGTCTGCCGCTCGCGGCGGCGCGACCGCTGCTCACGACGCTGAAACGATTGTTTGAAGCAACGCGGGCTGAGTGAAGCGGCGATTTACGCTTTATTGCGGCCGAAATCAGCGAAGGGCGTGTCTTGGCCGGCGTCGATAATGGCGCGGCGGACCTCGCGGGCGCGGGAAAACAGCTTATGCAATTGATCGCCTTCATCCCAGCGGATGGCGCGTTGCAAACTTGAGAGATCCTCGCTGAACCGCGCCAGCATCTCAAGGACTGCTTCCTTGTTGTTCAAGAAAACGTCGCGCCACATGACCGGATCGGAGGCGGCGATGCGGGTGAAATCGCGAAAACCGCCGGCCGAGAATTTGACGACTTCGGAGCGGGTGACGCGCTCGAGGTCCGAGGCGGTCGCCACGATCGAAAAGGCGATCAAATGCGGCAAATGGCTGGTGATGGCGAGGACCAAATCATGGCGGCGCGGCTCCATGCGCTCGACTTGCGCGCCAAGGGCTTGCCAGAATCGCGCAAGGCGCTCGACGGCGTCTGAATATTCGGGGCGCGGATCGGGCAGCGGCGTCAGAATTTGCCAGCGGCCGTGGAATAAATGCGCAAAGCCCGCCTCGGGGCCGGAGCGCTCGGTACCCGCGATCGGATGGCCGGGGACGAAAAAGACATACGCAGGCGCATGCGGCGCAATGGCGGCGATCGCGGCTTCCTTGACCGAGCCGACATCGGTGAGGACAGCTCCCGGCGCCAGATGTGGCGCAATGGCGGCGGCGGCATCGGAAAGGGCGCCAACCGGGGTGGCGAGGATAACGCAATCGGCGCCGGCGACGGCTTCTGGCGGGCTGTCGGCGATCTGGCAGAGATCAAGGCTTTCGGCGCGGGCGCGCACGTCGGCCGATTGGTCCCAAGCGGTGATGAAGCGCGCCGCGCCTTCGGCTTTGGCCGCCCGCGCGATGGAGGAGCCGATCAGGCCGCAGCCGATCAGCGCGAGGCGCTCAAATATCGGCGCGGTCGTCACGCCGTCATCGCCTGCAGATCCGCATCGGCTTTGGAAAGAATTTCGCCGACGCGGCGATTGGCCTCCGAAGGACCGATGGTGATGCGCAGGCAATCGGGGAGATTGTAGGACGCCACGCTGCGCACAATCAGACCGCCTGCGCGCAGGCGCTGGTCGGCGGCTTGGGCGGCGGCGGGGCTGGCAAAGCGCGCCAACACGAAATTGCAGACGCCGTCATGCACACAGATTCCGGCGGCTCGCAGGGTCTGACTGAGGCGCGCGCGCTCGTCGCGGACGAAATCGGCCGAGGCCTTGGCGTGGGCGCGATCCTCGAGCGCGGCGATCCCGGCCGCCAAAGCCGGGCCACTGACATTGAAGGGGGCGCGAACGCGATCGAGGATCGCGGCGACCGGGGCCGGGCAATAGGCCCAGCCCAGCCGCAAGGCGGCGAGGCCGTGGATCTTGGAAAAGGTGCGGGTAACGACGACATTGTCGCTGCGCCAGGCAAGCCCGAGCGAATCGTCGAAATCGGGCGCGTCGACATATTCGGCATATGCGCCGTCGATCACCAACAGAACATGGCTC
>DHHV01000051.1:15778-16449 GCA_002403455.1 Hyphomonadaceae bacterium UBA4763
CGGATTGTTGGGATTGGCGAGGAAAACGATCTTGGTGCGGGCGGTGACGGCGCCCAGCAGGGCGTCGATATCGACTTTCAGATTGGGCTCAGGGGTAACGATGGCGGTCGCCAAGCACTGGCGCGCGACAAGCCCATAAGCCAAAAATCCATGCGCGGTGTGGATGACCTCATCACCTGGAAAGAGAAAACCACGGCCGAGCAATTGAAACAATTCATCCGACCCTGCTCCGCATTGAATGCGGGTGGGCTCCAGCCCAAAATGGCGGGCGATCGCGGTTTTCAGGGCTTTTTGCGCGCCGTCCGGATAAATCTCTAGCTTGTGGGTGGCGCCAAGATACGCCGCTTTCGCTGCCGGCGAGGCGCCAAGCGCGTTCTCGTTCGAGGACAATTTGACTGGGGCTGCATGGCCGGGAAGGACGCTTTCGCCGCCTTTATAGGGAATGATGTCGGCAAGGCCGGGCAAAGGTTGGGGAAGGGTCATCGGCGGGCTTTCAAACTGGGGCGATGTTGCGCATTGGCGGGGCTTTACGCGCTGGCGTAGACCCCGGCAAGGCGCAGATGCTCGCCGGCGCTGGCGGCGAGATTGCGCAAACGGGGGTCATCGGCGCTGACATAGCCCTCGATCTTGGCGAGCATCATGGCGCGCGCGCGCAGGATTTCGATCGGCTT
>DHHV01000051.1:16780-16908 GCA_002403455.1 Hyphomonadaceae bacterium UBA4763
AAGCCGGCCTGGCTTAACAGATCGCCGGCGCGATGTTGATGATCGATGCCGATCAGGATTGAGCAATCGGTGGTCGGGTCGGAGGGCTCCAGCACGCCGCGCCCAACGATCGCGACGCCGCGCCCGTC
>DHHV01000051.1:17213-17367 GCA_002403455.1 Hyphomonadaceae bacterium UBA4763
GATCGCGACGCCGCGCCCGTCTTGGGGGCTCTGGCGCAGCGGCCAAGCGCCAAGGATGGCGAGCGGCGCAAAACGCGTCTCGCCGAGCACCGGCCACCATTGGCCCGCGCCGCCCGCGCCTGGCCAGGACAACACCGCGACCGCCATCGGCGCG
>DHHV01000053.1 GCA_002403455.1 Hyphomonadaceae bacterium UBA4763
GATCCGGCCGATGATGTATCTGGCGCTGTCCTATGATCACCGCCTGGTCGACGGCAAAGAAGCGGTGACGTTTCTGGTCCGTGTCAAGGAAGCGATCGAAGATCCCGAACGCCTTCTGCTCGACCTTTAATTTCTTTCTGAGGATAAAACGACGCCATGAGCCAGACTTACGATCTCGTCATTATCGGCGGCGGGCCGGGCGGGTATAATTGCGCGATCCGGGCCGGCCAATTGGGGCTGAAAACCGCGATCGTCGAAAAGCGCGGTGCCCTCGGCGGCACTTGCCTGAATGTCGGCTGCATTCCCTCGAAAGCCTTGTTGCACGCCTCGGAAAGCTTTGAAGCCGCCCGCAAGGACTTTGCCGGCATGGGTATCGAGCTTTCCGGGGTTAATCTCAATCTGCCCAAGATGATGGCGCAAAAAGACGACGCGGTCGATGGACTGACCAAAGGCGTCGAATTTTTGATGAAAAAGAACAAGGTCGATTACGTAAAAGGCGCCGGACGCCTCTCGGCGGCGGGTACGGTTGACATTACCGGGCCGGATGGCGCGGTGCAGCAAATCTCGACAAAGAATGTGGTGATCGCCACGGGGTCCGAGGTCGCCAGCCTGCCGAATGTGACGATCGACGAAGACAAGATCGTGTCCTCGACCGGCGCGCTGAAATTGAGCGCCGTCCCAAAGCGGATGATCGTCATTGGCGGCGGCTATATCGGCTTGGAAATGGGCTCGGTCTGGCGCCGTTTGGGGGCGGAGGTGACGGTCGTTGAATATCTCGATCGCATTACCCCGACGATGGATTCGGAAATCGCCAGTGTGTTCCTGCGCGCACTGAAAAAGCAGGGCCTGAAATTTGAGCTCGGCATGAAAGTGGTCGGCGTCGATGGCGCTGGCAAAGTCGCCAAGGTCGAGGTTGAACCGGCGGCGGGCGGCGACAAACGCGTCCTGGAGGCGGAGATCGTGCTGGTTTCCATCGGCCGGCGCCCCTTTACGGACGGATTGGGGCTGGAGACGCTCGGCGTTGCGACCGACAAGCGGGGATTTATTCTGACCGAGCATTTCCAAACCAATGTCCCGGGCGTCTACGCGATCGGCGATTGCACCTTGGGGCCGATGCTCGCACATAAGGCCGAAGAAGAAGGCGCGGCGGTTGCGCAAATCATCGCCGGCAAATGGGGCCATGTGAATTACGGGATCATTCCCGGCGTGGTGTACACCAATCCGGAGGTCGCCGGCGTCGGCAAAACCGAAGACGACTTAAAGGCTGAAAAGCGCGCCTATAGGGTCGGGAAATTCCCGTTCATGGCCAATTCGCGCGCCCGCACCAATCATGAGACCGAGGGGCTGGTGAAGATCCTCGAAGACGCCGAGACCCATCGCATCGTCGGCGCGCATATGATCGGGGTGGGCGTCGGCGAATTGATCGGCGAGATCTGTGTCGCGATGGAATTTGGCGCCTCGGCTGAAGACATCGCCCGCACCTGTCACGCCCATCCGACCATGAGCGAAGCGATTCGCGAGGCGGCCAAAGGCGTCGACGGCTGGACGATGCAGGCCTAAAGTTAACGGGGAGGCGCGGGCAACGCCTCCCCTTTTTCATCGCCGGTGGCTAATCGACCGCTTCGATCGGCACGATCCGGGCCCAAACGCCTTGCGGCTTGATCAGCCCGACCAGGCCGCGGCGCAACATGTGCCAGCCGCCGCCGAAGCTGATGACGATCAGACCAAGCGTGATCAGCGTGAGGATCGCTTTGAGATCCGAGGCGATTTCCGCCGCGCCGATGATGGTTGCGATCGACAGACCGGCGGTGATCAGGCCGGAGACGACCAGCGCGCGGCGGTTCAAGGCCAGCGAAATCAAAGCCATCAGGACAATTAAGCTTAGGGCTGTCGCGGCGGAGCCGAGCGAATAGGTAATCGCGCCATTTGCGTCGCCAAACAACAAGCCCAAGGCGCCATGCATCAGCATTGGGGCCGCAGCCGCGTGCAGCCAGAACGCATTGTCGGCGGCGAGGCTTTGCCGGGCCGGGTCTTGCATGTCGAAACGGACGGCGGCGGCCAGCGCGGCGACGCCCGCGCAAAGCGCGATGGCGGGCAGCCAATGGATCAAGTCTTCGCCGACAAAGGCGCCGACCAGCGCCAAAACGCTCGCCAAGCTCAAGCCGGCGATCAGGCCGAGGGAAAATGGCAGCCGGAAGCGGGCAAAAAAGCCGAATGCGGCGGCGAGCGCGGCGCCGGCGACCGCCAGCGGGACGAAACGACCGGCGAGGCTCGCGCCGATATTGTCAGCTTCGACGCCAATGGCGCCAAGATACAAACCGGCGGCGGTCAAAGCGGCAAAACCGCTAAAACCAATAGCGGTGGCGATGGCCGGAAAAAACAAGCGGCGGCGGCGCGCAAAGGCTTCCGCCAACGCCCACATGATTCCTGCGCCGAACACGCCGCCGCCGATGGCGATGAAGGCGGAGTCAATGCCTAAATTGGCGGCGCGGACCTGCTCTACGACATAGGCAATGGCGCCAAATAGCCCAATCCCCAGCAAGAAGATGCCGAGCGCGATGAAAATGTCATGCAGATTGCGCACGAAGCGCAATTCTTCCTCGCCGCGCAAGCGCGCGCCGGAGCTGTCGGCGACGCCATTGCTGTCCAAGAAGGCGGCTAAAGCGGCGACTTGGTCGGGCGAAATCAACCCGTTTTTCGCTGCGGCGGTGAGTTTTTCCTGTGTTTTCATCGCGACCTCCGACGCCTTTATCGAAGAACGATATCACGGGTGGGGTCGCGACGCAATGGCTTGATTGATTGTGCGGCGAACGCTAGACGCTCAATCCGCTCCCGCCCGCGCTTCATAAGCTTCGCGGACGGCGTCAACGGTGCGCAAATCTGGCGCGATGGCGTTGACCAGCACCGCCATGTTGCCAGGGGCGTGTTTGTTATCCAACATTTTTTCATGCGCGTCGGGGATCTGCGCCCAGGGAAAGGTCTCCGACAGCGCCGGGTCGATGCGCCGATCGATGACCAATTGATTGGCTTGCGAGGCTTGCAACAAATTGGCGAAATGGCTGCCTTGCACGCGTTTTTGCCGCATCCACAAAAACCGCGCATCCATGGTGAGGTTAAAGCCGGTCGTGCCGGCGCAAATCACCACCATCCCGCCCCGTTTGACGACAAAGACTGAGACCGGCATGGTCGATTCGCCTGGATGTTCGAAGACGATGTCGACGTCGCGCCCGCCAGTGTGGCTCCAGATCGCTTTGCCAAAGCGCCGCGCCTCTTTCATGTAAGTGGTGAATTCTGGGCTGTTGACCTTCGGCAATTGGCCCCAGCAATCGAAGTCCTTGCGATTGATGACCGCTTTTGCGCCCATGGAGAGGACATAATCATATTTGCTGGGGTCGGAGACGACGCCGATCGCATTGGCTCCGGCGACGGCGCATAATTGACAAGCAAAGACGCCCAGCCCGCCGCTGGCGCCCCAAACAAGCACATTTTGACCTGGACGCAGAATATGCGGGCGGTGGCCGAACAACATCCGATAAGCGGTCGCCAGTGTCAGCGTATAGCAGGCCGATTCCTCCCAGGAGAGGTGCTTGGGCCGCGCCATCAATTGCCGCGATTGCACGCGGGTGAATTGCGCAAAACTCCCGTCCGGCGTCTCATAGCCCCAAATGCGCTGCGAGGGCGAAAACATCGGATCGCCGCCATTGCATTCTTCGTCATCGCCATCGTCCTGGTTGCAATGGATGACGACTTCATCGCCCGGCTTCCAGCGTTTGACCTTCGAGCCCACCGCCCAGACAATGCCGGCGGCGTCCGAGCCGGCGACGTGAAAGGGCTGTTTATGGCCGTCAAACGGGCTGATCGGCTCGCCCAAGGCCGCCCAAATGCCGTTATAATTGACGCCCGCCGCCATCACGTAAATGAGGCATTCGTCCTCGCCAATCTCAGGCGTTTCAACGACTTCCAATTGCATGGCTTGGCGGGGGCGGCCATGGCGCTCGCGCCGGATCGCCCAAGCGTGCATCGTCTTTGGCACATGAAATTCGGGGGGAATTTCGCCCAGCGCATAGAGGTCCTTGCCGGAAGTCGTCATCGTTCTTGCGTCCCTGTGTTGCGTTGTCGGCGGACCTTCTCGCGGTTGCAATAAGGGGTCAAGCAGGCAATTTTGTCGCCAAGGTCGCAGCCTGCGCAAACAAAATGGCATGGCGGGCGGCGATGACGGTGGGGTCCTCGCCATAGCCGCCGCCCAAGACCCCGACGACCGGCAGACCACGCCGGCGGCAATAGTCGAGCGCCAAGTTATCGCGGGCGGCGATGCCGGTATCGGTAAGGCTCAACAAACCCAATTTGTCCTCGGCATGGACGTCGACGCCGGCATTGTAGAAGACCAAATCGGGGGAAAAACGCGCAAAGGCGATGCGCAGCGCGTGATCGAGCGCGGTGAGGTAATCGTCATCGCCAGTGCCGGGGGCAAGACCGATATCGAGATCGCTGATTGCCTTGCGGACGGGGAAGTTTTTCTCGCAATGCAGCGAGAGGGTAAACACGCTGGAATCGCCCGTGAAAATCCGTGCGGTGCCATCGCCTTGATGGACGTCGCAATCGATCACCAAGACACGGCGAATGGCGCCTTCGGCCTGCAGGACTTTGATCGCGACGGCGACGTCGTTGAACACGCAAAAACCGGCGCCTCCGGCCTGATCGGCGTGGTGGGAGCCGCCGGCGGCGTTGCAGGCAATGCCATGGGCGAGCGCAAGCCGGGCGGCGAGCACGGTACCGCCGGTGGCGGCCTGAGCGCGGCGGGCGATCCCGGCGGTCATGGGAAAGCCGATCCGGCGGGCGATGGCCGGCGCCAAATTTGCGCTCAAAACGCCAAGAACATAATCAAGGTCATGGGCAAGCGCCAACCAAGCGGCCGGGGCGGCCAGGGGTTCATGAAACCCGCTGGCGCCGACCATCTCGCGTTCTTGCAATAAATGCGCGAGCGCAGAAAACTTCCGCATCGGAAAGCGATGATCGCTCGGAATGTCGCGCGCGTCATAATCGGGATGCGCGACAATCGGCAAAGACATGACGGGCGATTAGTCTTCCAACAGGCGGCGGGCGATGACTTGGGCTTGGATCTCGCCAGCCCCTTCGAAAATGTTCAAGATGCGCGCGTCGCACAACACCCGGCTGATCGGATATTCGAGCGCAAAGCCATTGCCGCCATGGATTTGCAAGGCGTTGTCGGCGGTTGACCAGGCGATGCGCGCGGCGAGCAATTTCGCCATCCCGGCTTCGAGATCGCAGCGTTTGCCGCTATCTTTGGCGCGGGCGGCGAAATAAGTGAGCTGGCGGGCGGCGACCAATTCAGCGGCGGCGAGGGCCAATTTGTCGGCAACGCGCGGGAAATGGATGATGGCCTGGCCAAATTGCCGGCGATCGCTGGCATAACGCAGACCGAGTTCGAGCGCTGATTGCGCAACGCCAACGGCGCGGGCGGCCGTTTGGATGCGGGCGCTTTCGAACGTCGCCATCAATTGGCGAAATCCTTGGCCTTCAACGCCGCCCAGCAAGGCGGAGGCGGGTACGGCGAAATCGTCAAAGGCGAGTTCATATTCCTTCATGCCACGGTAACCAAGTACCGCAATCTCGCCGCCGCGGATGCCGGGAGCCGGGAACGGGTTTTGGTCGCTGCCGCGCGGCTTTTCGGCGAGGAACATGGAGAGCCCGCGGAAGTCGTCGGTCGCCGCATCGGTGCGGGCCAGCACCGTCATCAAATCCGAGCGCGCGGCGTGTGTAATCCAGGTTTTTGCGCCGGTAATGGCATACCCCATATCGGTTCTGGCGGCTTTGGTGCGCAGCGCGCCGAGGTCCGAGCCGGTATTCGGCTCAGTAAACACCGCCGTCGGCAGGATCGAGGCGTCGGCCAATTTGGGCAGATAATGGGCTTTTTGGGCCGGCGTGCCGCCGGTCAAGATCAGCTCGGCGGCGATTTCGCTGCGGGTGCCGAGCGAGCCGACGCCAATATAGCCGCGCGATAACTCTTCCGAGACGACGCACATGGCGATCTTGCCAAGGCCGGCGCCGCCAAATTCTTCTGGGATGGTCAGACCAAAAACGCCGAGAGCGGCGAGCTTGTCGATCACCGCCATCGGAATCAATTCATCCCGCAAATGCCAATCATGCGCGAAGGGGATGACATCCTTATCGGCGAAAGCGTGAAACTGGCCCCGAATGGAGTCGAGCACATCGTCAAGCCCGCAATCTTCCAAGGTCGGACGACCGTGATCCTCCTGCAAATGCGCGGCGATTCGGGCGCGCAACAAAGGGGCGCCGCCTTGGGCGATGAGTTGGCTGATGGCCGGATCGGCCCGCAAGACCTGCGCCGCCGCCTCAATGCCGAGATCGGCGGGGCGGACAAATTCTGTTTGCGTCATCGGCAGCCCGCCGGTGAGCTGCTGCGCATATTCGGCGAAGACGACCAGCGCCAGATCGCGCTCAACCGGCCCAAGGCGACTTTCCGTCGCCAAATTCTGCAGCCAGGCGGCGATCTGGGTCAGCGCTTCTGCATAAGTCGCGATCCAGGCGAGCCCATGCGCGGCGCGCTGTTCGGCATCGAGGCGCTGGCGATCGATTTTGCCGGCCGGCGCGACGCGGGCTTTGACGGCCTGTTTGGCGGCGTGCGCAAAGTTTTGGGCGGCGGCGGCGGCTTGCCCGAAAATCGCGATATCGATGTCGATGCTAAGTGAATCGGCCATAACGCTCCCCATGCCTACTAAATGCCTGCGCAGTCACTTTCTCAACTTATATCGCAGGGCAACAGCGGCAATTGGTTTTAGCGGGTGCGGGCGCGTAATTCTTCCAGGACGGCCGGCGTCGGCTGACCGTCTGGCGTTGCCCCGATCGCGCCTTGAAAACTTTGCACAGCGCTGCGGGTGCGCGGCCCCATCGCCCCATCTGGCACGCCGGGGTCATAGCCGAGCAGCAACAGGCGCTCTTGGATTTCCTGAACTTCGGCGCGGGTCAGCGGCCGTAAATGGCGCGGCCATTCTTGATAAAGCGCTTGGGCCCCGCCAATGGCTTGGCCGAGCAGCGCCACAGACAGCGCATATTTCTCGGAATTATTGTAGCGCCGGATGACGTCGAAATTTTCAAACAGCAAAAAAGCAGGCCCTTCCGCCCCGGCCGGCACCAGGAGCCGTGCTTGCAGGCCAAGTGCGCTGCCTTCGAAATCCCCACCCGCGGCGGGAACAAGGCCGATCGCGCGCCAATCGCCAAGCTTGATCGCTCCGCCATTGGCGCGGGCATAATCGAACGCGGCGGGAAGCCGTGCTTCGATCACCGCCGGCTCGCCGTTGCGCCAGCCATGGCCGCGCAAGTAATTGGCGGCCGAGGCAAGGCCATCGGCCGCATTGGTCCAGATATCGGCGCGGCCGTCTTGATCGCCATCGGCGCCGAAGCGCTGATAAACTTCCGGCATGAACTGGGTGTGGCCCATCGCGCCGGCCCAAGACCCAACCAAACGGTCGCGCGTCTGTGCGCCATCGTCGATAATTTGCAGCGCGGCGATCAAATTGGCGTCGAAAAAGGCGCGGCGGCGCTTTTGCACGAACGACATGGTGGCGAGGGCGCGCACGACGTCGAAATTGCCTTTGATGCGGCCATAATCGGTTTCAACGCCCCAAATCGCGGCGACGATGCGCGGATCAACGCCATAGCTGCGCTCGGTGCGGTCGAGCACGGCTTTTTGGTCGGCAAAGCGCAGGCGGCCATCGGCGATGCGGCGCTCATTGACGACGCGATCGACATAATCCCAAAACGGGGCGACCACTTCAGGTTGATTATTGACGAGTTCGAGCACGCGCGGCTCCGGCTCAACGCCGGCAAGCGCTGAATCGACAAAGGCGGCGGAAAGGCCGGCGGCGATTGCCTTGACGCGAAAGGCGCTGCGCCATTCGGCGAAGCTTTCGGTCGCGGCAGGCGGGCTCGCCGTCGTTGCGGCGGGCGGTGGCGCCGAAACGGGCACCTGGATCGGGTTGGCGGCATGAGGCGTCGGATTGCCGGGCGATTGCCGAGGAGTGGAAGTCGGCTCTTCCGGGGCTGGAACAATCGGCGTTGTTGGGGGCGGCGCCTCAGACGGCGGCGGGCTGATCTGCGTTTGCGCCGCACAGGCCATCAGGCTCGCGCTGGCAAGGGCCAACAGCCATTTTCGCGCTGTCATCATTCCATAAACTCCGCGCGCCAAATTTCCCGACACTTCTTGAGCGGAAATAGCGGAGATTCCAAGGCAAGGGAAAGGGCATTTGGCGTCAATGATCTGTGGCCAGCAATAAGGCTGACCGGTCGCCCGATCGGCCTTATTCTATTGACCAGCCAGTTATACGGACCCGTCAGTCAACGCGGACCGACTGGAAAGTCGCGCTGTTGCCGATCGCGGCGCTTGATCCGATCGCTGAACCGAGCGTTCCACCGACCAGCACGCTTTGCGCGGTCACCTGACCGGCGTTCACTTGACGCGAAAAACCGGTGACGGCCGCACCGCAGGTCGAGCAGGTGGTGGCGGTTAAGGCATTGCCAAAAGCGGTGGCGTTGGTGGATGCGAAGGCGCCTTGGAAAGACGACCCGGCAAATTCGCTAATGGAGACAATATCGGCCTGGTTGGTTTGCGTCGCATCGACCAAAACGTCCGAGCCAAAATTGCTGACCGTCAAAGAATTGCCGACCCCGAACGCGGTCGAAGAGCCGAAACCGTCAAAATTTTCGAGCGTGACAAAGCTCTCGGCGCGAACGAAGCTGGTATTGTCCTGGGTGGCGGTGACGTCGACAAAACCAAAGGAATTGTCAATCGTCGCATTATTGGCGAGGGCGTTGGCGGCGCCGACCACGTCTTTGGCCGCGGCGATGCCGATCTCAGATGAAGCAAAAGTCAGTTCGCCATTGGGGGATTGTTGCAAATCGACATCGACGGTTGCACCGCTGGTATGGCTCGAGAAAGCATTGGCGTTGGCGACGGCCGTATTGGTTGTGCCGCCAAAGGCTTCCAGCGCAAAACTTGCTGAGCTGGCGCTGCTATTGGCTTGCGCCGATTGCGACACTTGAGCGGTGAAATCGCCGCCTTGCAAGGTCGAGGTCGAGACGTTTTGGATGGCGGCGGCCGAAGCCGCAATCGAGCTGCCTTTATCGAGGGCGACCAATGTCGTCGCGGTCACGTCGGGACGCAGCCCCTCTTCGCCAGCCGCATTTACCTGCGGGCCGCCAAGCAAAGTCGGGGCGTCAACGCCGCCCGTTTGCAACGCATTGCCATAAGCCAGGCTGGTGGCGATCGTCGGCCCGGCGATTTGCTCCGCCGTGACGCTGGAATTGGCCGTCACGACGCCTTGATTGGACTGGTCGTTCTTGATCTCGACCGGGCGGCCCTCAACGTGAACGCTGGCCGTGTTGGCGATCGCCGTCGCCGTGGAGGCCGCTTCGTTCGCCTTTTTGACGACGACGTTCAACGCGCCTTGGATCGGGCCAAGATTAATTTGGCTATTGAGAACGATGGGGTCGCCCGCCAAAGCCGGCCCGGCGATTGAAGCGGCAAAGACCGCGATCATCAATTTCGACTTCATCTTTGTCACTCCTTGTCACCGATCAAGGCGCGCGCTCCCCGCGCCTTGATCGATTACTCCCCTGTCCGGGCCGGATTAGCGGCCCTGTTTGCCACGCAGCGCCTGACGGATCGACTTGTCTTTGTCGTCATGCCAGGTCTTGGTTGCTTCGCGTTGGGCGCCATTCGCGCCGGTGGCGTAATCGCCGGTCGCCGAAGCAAAATCGCCGGTGCGGCTAACGCCCGTGCCGCTGAGGAAATCGCCATCCGGACCAAAGGCCGAGGCGCAGACGTCTGGTCCCGACGCGCCATAAATATTGGCGGCCATTTCCAGAACGGCGCGCTCGATCACCGAGCGGACGCCCAATTGCAGCGGCTCGATCGCGCGTTCGCCAAGGCCGACATCCACCAACACGGTGCCAGTGATGCCGAACACGCCGGCGCGGATTTCGCGGCCGATGATCTGCTTTTGGTAGGAAATCACGTCGACGATTTCCAAAGTCTTGGTGTCGACCAAACGCAGGTCAAGGCCGACGTTCATGACGAACAGGCGAAGACCAGAGGTCGTGCGCGGATCGTTTGGGCGAACATCGCCGACAAAAGCTTCAATACCTTGCGAGCGGATGTTGAAGTTCAACTCGGTGATGCCGCCGACCAGGTAGAAATCGGAGCCCGGCACCGATCCGGCCAGGATTTTGCGGAAATCTTCTTGGCCGTCTTCGCCGATCAGCTTGTTGTTGGCGTAGCGCAATTCCAATTCAGACACCGAGGTGTCGAACCGCTCGACGAGCCGGGCGCCGGCTTTGGCAAAGGCCGACATCGCCATCAGCGAGGCGCCTTGCGTGACTTCGCGGCTGCCAAATTCATCGGTCTGGCCGGTGAAATCAAGGATGCGCCCCACCGCGATGCGCGGCGCGGTGACGTTGTTGAGCTGGGCGTAACGGCCCATGCACACCAGCGCGTCCGAATAGGGCGTCGGGTTCGGCACGACCGGCGAGCCGCCGATCGGCTTGGTGTAGAGCCCGTCTTTGCCGGAAATCGGGCTGATGCAGCCGGCAAGGGTCGCCGCCGAGGCCATGACGGCCAACAAAGCGCGCAGCCCGCCGCGTTTTGCGCGGACCGAAGGATTAGTCATCTAAGTCAAGCTCCCCGTTCAGGATGATGGTCTGGTTGCCGGTATTGGTCTGGCTGTTCTGCACGATGACCGTGTTGTTCGAGCCTTGGGTGATCACGTTGAGCTGGTTGCCGACAGCTTGCGCCGAGGCGGCGCCCGAAAAGCCCGACCCGCCAAACGGAATGCCGTTCAAGGTGAGGCCAAGGCCCGGCGAACTGAGATCAAAGCCGCCGGGCAAAAGAGCGCCGTCGATAATGGTGCGGTTGCCGAAGGCGTCGCGCGTCGCCGGATCAAAGGGCAGGCGCCGATCGCCAAGCGCCCCGCCAAACGGCACGCGATCGCTGCCCGGCGCGATGATTGCAGGATTGCCGACGCTTTGCGCTATCGCGCACGGCGTCACGCCAACCGATGCGACAACCGCCAAAGCAATCACTGATACGGTCTGCCGCGCCCCATGGTCCATGCAACTTCTCCGAACGGTTCGTTCTTGGCGGACGAAGTGCAATCGTTGTGCCAGCGGCTTTCGCGTCAAAGACGGTCTGCTTTCAGCCAACGAGCAACGGAAAAGTGGATTTAGGCCAGTCTCCGGCGTCGATTTGTACCATTTTGGCGCGAACCGCTCGCAATTTTTCCTCGACAGCGGCTGGAAAAGCGCGCGATGACGACAACATGAAAAGTTTGCGTCACGCTTTGTTAATCATGGCAATATTTGAGGGCGGTGCGCTTGCCTCGTGTGCACTGCCAGCAACGCGGCTTGCCGTTTCGCTAGAGCCGCAATCGGCGCTCACCGCAGTCAGGTCAAGCGCTGCTTTGTCCGATTTGATCACGGCCTTTGAAGCCTATGAGCGCGCGGCTGACCCTTATGCGGCCGGGCGGGCGGGCGATCGCGCGGCGGCGCGGCGCCTACCGGATGTCAGCGCGAAAGCCTTGGCGGCGCGCACCGTGCAGCGACAGGAATTTCTCTCCCGCGCCAAGTCGATTGCGTCTGAAACCCTCACCGGCGCCGACCGCCTCAACCACGCTTTATTGATCTGGACGCTGGAGCGGCGCATCGACGAGGCGGCTTTCGGCCAAGAGCGCATCCCGTTTTCGAGCGATTCCGGCTTTTTCACCCTGGGCAGTTTTCTGCCGCGCGCGCAGCGTTTCGCCAGTCTTGGGGACTTCGAGAATTATCTGGCGCGGCTCGAAGACATGCCGCGTTTCTTCGCCGACCATATCGCCAATATGCGGCAAGGCATGGCGCAGGGTTATGTGGCGCCGCGCGCCTCTTCCGACGCGATCGCCGATCAATTGCGCGCCAATATCGCCGCCGACCCGACCCAATCGGCGTTTTACGCGCCCTTCGCCAGCCCCGGCGCAATCGGGGCTGATCCACGATTTGCCGCGCTGGAGCGTCGCGCCCGCAGCGTGATTTCGGGCGTGGTAAACCTTGCTTATCGCGATCTGTTGGCGTTTTGGGAGCGCGATTATTTCCCGGCAACGCGCGCGACTTTGGCGGCCCGCGATCTTCCCGACGGCGAAACGCTCTATCGAGCCTTGGTGCGCGAGCATACGACGCTCGATCTGACGCCTGAAGAGGTCCACGCCATCGGCAAGAGCGAAGTGGCGCGCATCCGCGCCGAGATGGAAGAGGTCAAAGCGCAAGCGGGCTTTACCGGCGATTTGCAGGATTTCATCGCGTTTTTACGGACCGACCCGCAATTTTACGCCAAGACGCCCGAAGAATTGCTCGGCCATGCCTCACGCATCGCCAAACGCATCGATCGCGCCATGCCGCGGTTGTTTGGCAAGCTGCCGCGTCTGTCTTATGGGGTGGAGCCGGTGCCGGCCGATATCGCGCCGGGCTATACGACTGGGCGCTATATCCAAGGCGATATCGCGACCGGTCGGGCGGGCGAATATTGGGTCAATACCCATGCGCTCGATCAACGCCCGCTATATGAATTGCCGGCACTGACCTTGCATGAAGGCGTGCCCGGCCACCATCATCAGATCGCCTTGGCGCAAGAATTGGAGAATGTGCCGGAATTTCGCCGCGAGATTTATCCGACCGCGTTTGGCGAGGGCTGGGGCCTTTATTCCGAGCGGCTGGGGCTCGATGTCGGCATTTATCAAACCCCGTATGAGCAATTTGGCCGGTTAAGCTATGAGATGTGGCGGGCTTGCCGCCTCGTCGCCGACACCGGCATTCATTGGTATCGCTGGACGATCGACCAGGCCGAGCAATGTTTTCGCGAGAATTCGGCCCTGTCGCCGCTAAACATCGAGCGCGAAGTCAAGCGTTATGTTTCTTGGCCCGGCCAAGCCTTGGCCTATAAGATCGGCGAATTGGAGTTCCGGCGCTTGCGCAACGAAGCGGAAACCGCGCTCGGGGCGAAATTTGACTTGCGCGCCTTTCACGATTCGCTGCTCGCTGAAGGCGGCTTGCCGCTGCCGCTGGTGCGGGCGCAGATCGAAGCATGGATCGCCGCGCAAGCCAAAGCGGGGTCGTGACCCCTTTACGCGTGGCCGCCTTCGCCCAACACCGCCCAATCGCCATTGCCACGCCCCATGCGCGCCATGGCGTCGGTCCAGATAGCCGCTTTGTCGGCGGCGAATACCAGATCCGGCGCGCCATCGCCGATCAACCAGGCGTTGTCGCGGATCTCATCGTCCAGCTGACCTGGGTCCCAGCCGGCATAGCCCAGCGCCAATAAAGCGTGACGCGGGCGCCGATGCGCAGCGCCAAGCGCGGCGAGGACATCGCGGCTGGCCGTCATGGCGATGCCATTGGCGACCGCAATGGTTTGCTCGGCCTCCTGGTAATCATCGCTATGCAGGACAAAGCCGCGTTCGCGCTCGACAGGGCCGCCGGCCATCACATAGCCGGACGGCTCGGGGGCGGTGATTTCGACTTGGAAATGCGCCAAAAACCCGGCCAAAGTGATTTCTTCCAGCGGCTTGTTGATAACAAGGCCCATCGCATATTGCTGGGTATGGGCGACCAAATAGACCACCGTGCGCGCAAAACGCGGATCGCCCATTTGCGGTGTCGCTACCAAGACGCGTCCTGCCAAGCCTTCGGCCATCTGACCCCCTTTTGTCGCTAAATCTGCGGCTTTCGGCGCGCCGCGCGCAAGCCGCGAATAGTCGCAGGGGCTTCGCAAGCGCCCGGCGCCGCGCTATGGGCTGGTTCATCCCGTCAGTGACAAGGAAAACATCATGGCTATCTCGATCGGCGACCGCCTGCCCGACGCGCAATTTCGCAGCCTGACGGCGGAAGGACCGAAAACCCTTTCGACCGCCGACGTGTTCGATGGAAAAACCGTGGCGTTGTTCGCGGTCCCGGGCGCGTTTACCCCGACCTGCCATGCCCGGCATTTGCCGAATTTTCTCGACCAATTCGAGGCGCTGAAAGCCAAGGGCGTCGATCTCATCGCCTGCGTCTCGGTCAACGACATGTTCGTCATGGACGCCTGGGCCAAGTCGCAACATACGGGCGATCGCATTTTGATGCTGGCCGACGGCAATGGCGAATTCACCAAGGCGGTCGGCCTCGAGCTCGACGCCACCGGCTTTGGCCTTGGCGCCCGCTCGCGCCGCTATGCGATGCTGGTGCGCGATGGCGTGGTCGAGCAGCTCAATCTCGAAGCCGGCGGCGGCTTTGAGGTGTCCTCGGCCGATTATCTGCTGCAGCAGATCGGTTAAAGGCGAGCGCTTTCGCCAGCCATATTGACAGACGATAAGACCTTCCCATTTGTAATGGGACGCAAAAGCGGTGCTGTTTTGGAGGGGCGCAGATGGAACTCGGATTTCTCCTCATTTTGGTCGTGTTTGCGATCGTGCTGGCCAGCTCCAGCATCAAGGTGGTGCCGCAAGGTCGGCAATTCACGGTTGAACGCTTTGGTCGCTTTACCGGCACATTGAAGCCAGGCATTTCGATCATCACCCCGTTCATCGACCAGATTGGCCGCAAGGTCAGTATGATGGAATCGGTGATGGACGTTCCGCGTCAAGAGGTGATTACCAAGGACAACGTTCTCGTCACTTGCGACGCTGTTGTGTTCACGCAAGTGATTGACGCCTCGAAGGCGGCCTATGCCGTCGAAAACCTCTATTCGGCCATCACCAATTTGGCCTTGACCAATGTGCGCACCGTCGTCGGCTCGATGGAGCTCGATGAAGTGCTGTCGCAGCGCGACGTCATCAATTCACGCCTGCTGACGACGATCGATTCGGCGACGACGCCCTGGGGCGTCAAAGTCACCCGCATCGAGATCAAAGATCTGTCGCCGCCGCCGGACATCAACCAAGCCATGGCGCGCCAGATGAAAGCTGAACGGGACCGCCGCGCGCAAATTCTCGAGGCCGAAGGCGAACGCCAGGCCGCCATTTTGCGGGCCGAAGGCGAAAAACAATCGCGCATTCTGGAAGCCGAAGGGCGCAAGGAAGCGGCCTTTCGCGACGCCGAAGCGCGCGAACGGGCGGCCGAGGCTGAAGCCAAAGCGACCGCCATGGTCTCGGCGGCGATCGCCAAAGGCGATGTGCAGGCGATCAATTACTTCTTGGGGCAGAAATACATCGAGGCGTTCGGCAAATTGGCCGCTGCGCCGCAGCAGCGCACGGTGATCGTGCCCGCCGAATTTGCGGGAATTACTGGCTTGATGGAGGGCCTGAAGGCGCTGACCGGCACGGCGCCGATCCCGTCTGCGCCGCCGACGTCACAGGGCTTGCCCGCAACGCGGCAATTGGGCCATTCGGAGTCATAAACGGAGCCTTTGAACATGAGCGCGATCACCGATTTTCTGGGTCAGATTGGGCCATGGCATTGGGCGGCCTTGGGGCTGTTGCTGCTGGTTATTGAATTGCTGACCGGCACCATGGTGTTGCTGTGGCTCGCCATCGCAGCCGGGCTGACGGCCTTGGCCTTGCTGGCGCCGGGCGCTGATCCGTGGTTCCTCGGCCCGGCGATCTTTTCCGGCGCTTCGATTGTGCTGTCCTTGGCGGGCGATCGCTTCGCCAAGAAATTCGCGCCGGATCAGCACAAGGCGCCGGCTTTGGACGATCCGATCCAAAGCTTGCTCGGCGAAACGGGCGAGGCGATCAGCCCGATCGACCAAGGCGGGGGCCGCGCCCGCTTGCGCGATTCCGACTGGAATGTGCGAGCGGCAGATGATTCAATCGGGGCCGGCGCCCGGCTGGAAGTGGTGCGGATTGACGGCGATCGGCTGATCGTCCGGGCGCTGGCGCCGGCCGCCTTGCCGGCCCCGCCAAGCGTGTCGGAGGCGTGAGATTTCTGGACGGTCAACTTGCTCAGACGGCGCGCGCAGGATTTACGATCGAGGCTCCTAATCATAACGATCATTTTTAGATAACGCGGGGATGATTGGCGGCGGCGTATTATTTCGCGATTGGCTCTGGTTAGCCTTATGACGGGCGACCAAGCCATTTCGGAGATTTCACGGCTGTCTCAATGCGCGACGACCTCCTCGCAAGCCGGTTTGGACATTTGACGGCACTGCTGGTGTCCCGTTTCAAGGTCATCGGGGCAGGGGAAAGCACTTGCTTTTCAGCCTTTGGGCTGATTTTGTCCGCGCATTAACGCGTTTGTCGGGGAGCAAGCGGGCATGGCGGTCTTTCGTAACATCGTGCTGACGGGCGCCTTGACGCTCGGCATTGCGACGCCGGCTTTATTCGCGATCGCTGGTTTGGGGGCCAAATATGGCCTGTGGGATTGGCGATTCGGGTTGTTGACGCTGACCCGGCAAGTCGGGCCGATCCTGGCGATTGGCGCGATCATTGTCGCCTTGGCGGCCTTGGTGATGGCGCTGACCGCACCGCGCTCGCGGGGCTTGCCTGTTGCGCTGCTGGCATTGGCTTTGCCGGCGGCGACGCTCGTTCGGCTCGACATGGTGCGGCGCGCCGCCCGCGATATCCCGCCGATCCATGATATCGCCACGGATTATGCAACGCCGATCCGATTTTCCGAAGCGATGATGCAAGCGCGTGGGCCGACCGCCAATCCTGTCAAGGACGCGCCGGAATTCAATGGCCGCCCGCTTGCTGAAATCGTCGGTGAATCCTACCCCAAATTGCGCCCGATCGTGCTCGACATGGGGCCAGAAGCGGCCAGCGCGGCGGTGGTGACCGCCATGCAAAGCCTCGGCTGGAGCCCCTATGTCTTGGATCAAGACCAGATTCAGATCGAAGCGAGTGAGACCTCGTTCTGGTATGGCTTTGTCGACGATGTCGCGGTGACGGTGGCGCCGACCCCGGATGGCGGCTCGATATTGCAGATGCGCTCAGTATCGCGGGTTGGGCAGTCCGATCTCGGCGCCAATGCCAAGCGCTTGGAAAAATTGGGCGAGGCGATCCAAAACGCCGCCGGCGCGACCGGGTCTGCGCCATGACGCAGCGCACGCCGCGCGGGTTTTTCCGCCCGCTGGCGCAGGGCGCGCCGACCCCGTTGCGCGAATTGCCGGTGCGGGTCGAGCGCATGGTGCATTTTGTACCCCCGCATTTGCCGAAAGTGCGCGCCAAAATCCCCGAATTGATCGGCGAAGCGGACGTCATTCTCGCCAATCTGGAAGACGCCATTCCGGCCGACGCCAAAGAAGCGGCGCGCGAGGGCGCGATCGCGATCGCCCGCGACAATGATTTCGGCTCCACGGGGTTTTGGGTGCGCGTCAATGCGCTGAACGCGCCCTGGCATCTCGATGACTTGACGGCGCTGGTCCGCGACGCCGGCGACAAGATTGATGTCATCATGGCGCCGAAGATCGATGGGCCGTGGGATATTCATTATCTCGATCAATTGCTCGCGCAATTAGAGGCGAAAGCGGGCCTGGCCCGGCCGATCTTGCTGCATGCGATCTTGGAGACCGCCGAGGGCGTCGCCAATGTCGAGGCGATCGCCGCTGCGTCGCCGCGCATGCAAGGCATTAGCCTTGGCCCAGCCGATCTTGCCGCCTCGCGCGGCATGAAAACAACGCGCGTTGGCGGCGGCCATCCTGGCTATGCGGTGCTGGCCGATGACGGCGAGGCGGGCGGTTCCCGCCCCCGCTTTCAACAAGATCTGTGGCATTACACCTTCGCCAAGATGGTCGATGCGTGCCAACGCGCCGGGATCAAAGCGTTTTATGGCCCGTTCGGCGATATCGCGGATCTTGCGGCCTGCGAGCAGCAATTCCGCAACGCCTTTTTGATGGGCTGCGCCGGCGCCTGGAGCCTGCACCCCAACCAGATCGCCATCGCCAAGAAGGTGTTCAGCCCCGATCCGGCCGAAGTCGCCATGGCCAAGCGGATTTTAGAAGCCATCCCAGACGGCGCCGGCGTCGTCATGCTGGATGGCAAAATGCAGGATGACGCGACCTGGAAGCAAGCCAAAGTCATGGTCGATCTGGCCCGGCAAATCGCCGCGAAAGACGCCGAAATGGCGAAGGTTTATGGGTTTTGAGCGTGGTGAACGGCTTATTGTAAGCTGAGATTGTCACAGCGGTTCTCTTGTGACTGATATGAAGGTTGTCGCCCGTCGCAATGCGAAAAGCGGCGCGCTGCGGGGTCGCAACGCGCCGTCAGACACTTTTTTTCCATCGGGCCTGGCAAATTTAGCGCTGGATTGCCGCTAATTCGCGTTTCAGCGCCGCCAGGGTCGCCGCTGGCTCCGGCCGGTTGGTGTAATCAACGTCGATCTCGGCATAAACAACCCGACCGGTCGGCATGACGATCAACCGCGTGGGGACCGGCAAGCGCCAATCGCCATTGGCGTTATAGGTCGGCAGATCGATGTTAAAGCCGCGATAGATCGTCTGGATATGCTCGGGCAGGGTGAATGACACGCCCAGTTTTGCGGCGTAGTCGCAGCCCGAATCCACCAATACATCGACGTCCAGGCGGTTTTTCACGCGCGATTCCGCCGCTTTCGCGGCGTTTTGCGGCGAGATCACCACCAAATTGGCGCCGAGCGCGCGCAAATCGCCAGCGATTTCGCCAAGAGCTTCGAGCTCGAGATTGCAATAGGGACACCAGACGCCGCGGAAAAAGCTCAACACCAGCGGTCCACGCGCCAACAGATCGTCCGAGCGAATAATCGCGCCGTCTTGATTGGGCAATTCGAACGCGGCAAGCTGATCGCCAACTTTGACTGACCGGTCTAACGCGCCATACGCGCGCAAATCGTCATTGGCTTGTTGGATGACTTGGCGGATTTGCTCGGGCGCGCGCTGGATAAAGGCGGCTTTGAACGCGGCGAGCTTATCGGAGAGGGTTTGGGACATGGGGGCTCCTGTGCACGAGGCGCAATATTCCTAACCAAGCAGCCGAGCCCTCGCGCCCCCTCTCACGCGCGTTTGAGTAAACGTTACGAGCGCGGAGCTGTCGCCCGTTTTGACTTTGTTTTTGACGCCTGTGCGGGCGGTGGCATGGGCGAAGACTCGCCGCTGCAAAGCGCTTGCAAGCGCGCAAGCAGCGCAGGTCGCGCAAGGCCCGTCGTAGTAAAATGCTTGTCCCAGGATTTCAGCATGGCTTTGAGATCGGCGGTCTTGGTGACGCCCAAATAGGCTTCCGAGGCCTTCCGACCGCCGCTGTGGTTTTGAAAGTCGACCAATTTCGTTTTGACAGGCTGATGCGGCGTGATTTTGCTCGCCGCCAAATCGATTAAACGCTGACGAGCCTCCGAATCGGATAGAGAAGTCGCGTCTAATCTTGGGTCCCATTTCTTTAAGATGGCCCGGACGACTTTGGAGGAGCTGACGATTTGAAAAAAGTCATGCCGCGAATCGGTATGGACGGTCTGGGCCTCAGCTAAGGATAATTGGCTATAAACAGCCTCCAGCGCCTTTGTTAGTGAGTCCTGATAAGACTTTCGGGCAGTCGCCGATAGACTTGCCGCCGCAGCGCGCACATCGATTAACAATTGTAGACGGTCAGTCATTACGGCGCCCTTGGACGAACTGCGTGGACCTTAATTTATTTTGCATGAACGATTTCGCCAAATAGTGACTTGAGTAAACTTCTTGCGAGATTACCACGATCGCGGCGGTGATTTTCCCACAATATCTTCAACGCGTCGCGCAAGGTCTTCCAAGCTCTTGGATGCCTGGTCGCCATAGAGTTTCTTCAAATCACCGCGCCGCTTCTTTTGAAACGCATCGTCATGAAGGCGGCTCATCCGCAAGCGGATGTTTTTGTCTTCGTTAATCTCGAGAAAAACCTTGTCTAAACCCTCCCCCGCTGACCCCCCTAATGCAGAAGCCCGCCGCGCATTTTCTGTGAATAAATGCGCTTTATATTTCTTGCGGACGTCATCCACTTCTTTATCGTTTAGCCGCCCTTTCAGGCGATTGGGGATGAAATACCAAGGTTTGTCAGGATGAAATTTGCGAAAATAATCCTGCATCTTCTCCATGCCCCAAATTGACAAGGGGTCATAGGTCACTGGCGTCAACACCAGATCGGCGCGTTCCATGATGAAATCAGAGGTGATTGTTCGCCCAGGCGGGCAATCAACAATCACAAAATCAAAGTCTGCGAAGAAGGGAGCAAGGAACGCGGCCGTCGCCGCGCGCAAATTCGCCACTTGATCGGCGCTGCGCATGTCAAATTCCACGTCCCACAAGCTATCCGCATTTGGAATTATTGATAGATTAATATTACTGCGATCTTTGACCAAATGGGCCATTTTACTGAGATAATTTCCTCGATTTTCTGACTTGAGCGCATCGCGCATTTGTAACCACAAAGCGTCTGGTAGTGTAAGCCCAGTCCGCAATTTCTTGGCGAGGTCATTCGGCGGAATCATGACTTGGGTTGCGCTAGACTGCGGGTCGAGATCTAAAACCAATACATTCTTTTTCGCGGCAACCAAGGCTTCGCTTAAGGCGATAGCAAGGCTCGTTTTGCCGACCCCGCCTTTGCGATTCAAAAAGGCAACAACATAAGGACCTGTGTTCGGCGTCACGTTGACGCCCCACCCAGCCACGCTTCGACCTCGGAGATAAGGTCGCGATCTTCAAGGAAGCGGTGCATTTGATCGCGTTGCGCATCATTCCGTGGACTGGGCAATTTGACGCGCAAATTGGTGGGGGCGACATCGCTGCGGCGCCCGTCCGCTTTGAGATCAAATAGCGCAAGGCCAACTTTATCCTTGAAGCAATCCCTTTCAAGATGATGCGGAGCGTCTCGGTCGCGTTTGCAGTCCGGAACCAAAAGATAGGTATAATGAGAAAATATGTGATAATTTGATGCTTGTTTAACGGCGACGACGTCGGCGCCGCGGCGATTTTTCAATTCGATCGACGCCAACCGAATATCCGCATTGTTCGTCAAACCGTCAGACACACGGGCGATGTAGACAAAATCGGGTATGGAATAACGACCCGTATATTTTCCACGTCGTTGCGCTGTATTGAAAAGTCGAAAATCTGTGGTTGCCGACCCTAGAAACATCCTGGCGATTTCAGTTTTCTGCAGATCTACAAAGATCAGCTTCTCGAGTTCTTTTTCTGGGCGGTCGGCTTCTATCGCAACGATATATTTGCTTTCGCGACGAATGCGGCGTTCGGCTTGCAGTTTGCTGACCGCTACAACCCAAGCGTGATCCGAGATCGGCCGGGCGATGCGATAAGCGAGTTCGCCGCGCAATTCATATTCCTCGACCTTTGCGCGGGCGGGCATAACAGCGAAATAACGCCGGAATTGCTCGACAAGTTCAGCATCATGCATGGCGCCCCCCGCTTTCACTATCGAAATGTTAACGCGATAAGAGCTGCCAAGGCAAGCATTCGGGGCGCGACGATTGGTCAGATTGCCTTGCCTTTTGCGGCAAATACGGGCATGGGGGCCAAAAATAAGTCACGATCGTCTCCCCTATATCCGCCCCTTCCGCGCTTTGACGGCAAGCCTTTGAATTGCCTCAGCGTAACAGAAAGCCATTGCGTCATGTCGTCCGAGTCGACCGCGCCGAAGCTGCGCAATATCGCTATCATCGCTCACGTCGATCACGGCAAAACGACGCTGGTGGATCAAATGCTGGCGCAGGGCGGGGTCTATCGCGAGAACGAAGCGCGCCAAGAACGCGCCATGGACAGTAATGACCAAGAGCGTGAGCGCGGCATCACCATCCTCGCCAAACCGACGTCGGTCGTCTGGTCGAGCCCGAAACATGGCGAATGCCGCATCAATGTGGTCGACACGCCCGGCCATGCCGATTTCGGCGGCGAGGTCGAGCGTATTTTGTCAATGGTCGATAGCTGCGTGCTGCTGGTCGACGCCGAAGAAAGCGTGATGCCGCAGACCAAATTCGTGTTGTCCAAAGCCTTGCGGTTGGGCCTCAGACCGATCGTTGTCTTGAACAAAGTCGATCGGCCGAACGCCAATCCTGACGGCGTCGTCAACGAAGTCTTTGACCTGTTCTCCGCCCTCGGCGCCACTGAAGAGCAGCTTGATTTTCCGTATTTATACGCCTCCGGCAAGCAAGGCTGGGCGACGCGCAGCATTGACGGGGCTCGCGAGAGCCTCGCGCCGTTATTTGAACTGATATTGGATTATGTGCCGGAGCCCAAACCGCTCGCCCAGCGCAATGCGCCCTTCAAAATGCTGGCGACGATCCTCGATAGCGACGCTTTCGTCGGCCGCACCCTGACGGGCCGCGTCGAAGCCGGCTCGATCGCGGTCGGCGCGACGGTCAAAGCGCTGCGCCGCGACGGCGCCGAGATTGAGCGGGCGCGCCTGACCAAATTGTTCGCCTACCGGGGCTTGCGGCGCGTGCCGGTCGAGCGGGTCGAAGCGGGCGACATCATCGCCATTGCCGGCCTGTCGGGCGTCACCGTTTCCGACACGATTTGCGATATCGAGGTTGTCGAGCCTGTGCCGGCGCTGCCCATCGATCCGCCGACGATCGCTATCACGCTGACGATTAATGACAGCCCGCTTGCCGGGCGCGACGGCGACAAGGTGCAAAGTCGGGTGATCCGTGATCGCTTGTTTCGCCAAGCCGAAGGCGACGTCGCCATTCGCATTGGCGAAACCGCTGACAAAGACGCTTTTGAAGTCGCCGGTCGCGGCGAATTGCAATTGGGCGTGCTGATCGAAACCATGCGCCGCGAAGGCTTTGAGATGTCGATCTCGCGGCCGCGCGTGTTGTTCAAGCGCGATGACGACAACGCGCTGCTCGAGCCGGTGGAGGAGGTCGTCGTCGACGTCGATGATGATTATTCTGGCATTGTGATTGAGAAATTGTCGCTGCGCAAAGCGCAAATGCTCGACATGCGCCCATCGGGCGAAGGTAAAACGCGTCTGGTCTTTCACGCCCCCTCGCGCGGTCTGGTCGGCTATCATTCCGAATTCATGACCGACACGCGCGGCACCGGCGTTTTGAACCGGTTGTTCCACGCCTATTTGCCCTTCGCTGGCGAGATTCCGGGCCGCCGCAATGGCGCGCTGATCTCGAACGAGCAGGGCGATGCGACTGCCTATGCCTTGTGGAACCTCGAAGAGCGCGGCGTGATGTTTATCGACGCCGGCGAAACCGTCTATGAAGGCATGGTGATCGGCGAGAATTCGCGTTCGGACGACCTCGAGGTCAATCCGATCAAAGGCAAGAAGCTGACCAATGTCCGCGCTTCGGGCAAGGACGAGGCGATCCGGCTGACGCCGCCGCGCCGGCTGACGCTGGAGCAGGCGATTTCCTGGATCGATGATGACGAATTGGTCGAAGTGACGCCGAAATCGATCCGCGTGCGCAAGCGCTGGCTCGACCCGAATGAGCGCAAGCGGCGCGAAAGAATGGCGGCGGTGGCGTGATCGACCCGCCGGCGGCGCTGCGGGACGCCGCGTTGGTGCTGTTTTCCGGCGGTCAGGACAGCGCTACCTGTCTGGCCTGGGCGCTGACCCATTTTGCGCGGGTCGAAACGATCGGCTTTGATTATGGCCAGCGCCACCACGCCGAATTGGCGGCCCGACAGGTCTTGCGCAAAGGCATGGCGGCCCTTAACCCGATCTGGGCGGCGCGGTTGGGCGATGATCATGTCGTTGATTTGACAGGGTTCGGCGCAATCGGCGCAACCGCCATGACCGAGGCGACTGCGATCGAGACCGCCGCCAACGGCCTGCCGAATACCTTCGTTCCCGGTCGCAATTTGATTTTTCTGGTCACGGCGGCGGCCTTGGGCGTGCGGCGCGGCATCGGTGTTCTCGTTGGCGGGATGTGCGAAACCGATTTTTCGGGCTATCCCGACTGCCGCCAGACGACCATGGACGCGATGGCAGCCGCACTCGGTCTAGGACTAGACCGGTCGGTTGTGATCGAAACCCCGTTAATGCGCCGGTCGAAGGCGGATACCTGGCGACTAACCGATCAACTGGGCGGTGATAGACTGGTCGATCTAATTCGGCGCCATAGCCATAGCTGTTATTTAAACGATCACCATACCTTGCATGAGTGGGGCTATGGCTGCGGGAGCTGCCCGGCTTGCGATCTGCGCGCCAAAGGGTGGGCGGGGTATCGGGCGGGGTAGAGAACAAGCCAGGCTGGGCCAGCTTACCACCATCGCCGCCGACCCGCCCGAAAACCTTGCGCCCTTACCAAGCGCCGGCGCGGCGCTCGAACCGCAATACGCTGCGATAATCATCCTCTGGGCGGCGCTTGCGTTTGGCTTGCTGCGGCTGGTAAGCGACCACCGCGTGCTCGGCGCAATAGGTTTGGCCAGGCATGGTCGGGCCGCCGCAAAAGCCAAAGCCGTCTTCGCCCGGCTCGCCGATCGGCCATTTGCACATGCATTCGCGCAATCCCAGCACGGTCGTCACATTGCCGGTGCGAATTGTGCGGATCGCCCGGATCGGGGCCGGCGCGGGCAAAGTCGCCGTGCTATTGGCCAAAGTCCCGCGCGGTTTGGGCGCGTTGGCGGCCTTTTTCGGTTTGGCGATCGCGGAGCGTTTGATCGTCCGCGACGGTGTCCCCCGGCCCGACAGCCCCAGCCGATGCACCTTGCCAATGACGGCGTTTCGGGTGATCCCGCCCATCTGATTGGCGATTTGTGCAGCGCTAAAGCCTTCCGCCCATAATTTCTTGAGCGTCTCGACCCGATCTTCTGTCCAGCCAATTGCGGTTTCCATCGTCAGCCTCCACATGGTCGCGACCTAACAACACGACATATCGTATCCGAAATGATCGAAACCACAATATCTAGATGCTGTAATCCACAGAAATTTACATCCCGACCGATTTCGCTAAGGGTTTGGCAACCATCCACGTTTAAGAATCGTTGGGGAAAAATGGTTAACAGGCCGTTAATTGCCTCGGACCTGCAGGGCCGGCCGAGACAGGATTCCCACCGCTCTCCGACGAGGAGATAGAAAGGCTTCCAGCTTCGCTAATCGGCGATGGCTCAAGGAAAATTTAGCGAGCAAAGCAAGGACGGCGCTTCCGCCATGCCGCCTTCCGCGGGCGCTGCCGATCATCGCTTTACAAATCCCACCCTCAACGCCATAGAACGGCCCCTTCCGGACAGATGGCCGAGTGGTTTAAGGCGCACGCCTGGAACGCGTGTATAGGGGAAACTCTATCGAGGGTTCGAATCCCTCTCTGTCCGCCACGATCAACCGGTTCCCGCCCGGAGACCGTCTTGCTGACGAAAGTCAAAGTTGGGCATTGTGAAATAAAACCTCACAAAAAATATCGGAATTGACTGAACATTTTTAAAATCAAATAGAAAATGAGTTTATCTTCGTGCCCAAAATTAGCCAAAGAAGCCAGAGCCATGCGCCGCTTTTACGTCTTGGCGCTTGTTCAAGGCTCTGACTTTATTTGTTAATAACAGGCTACGCGCCAACCATCATATTCGGCGACCGAACGCTCACTTCTTGAACAATTCGGTGTCGATGGTGATCGTTACTTCGTCCGAAACAGCTGGGGCATAGGCGCCGAGGCCGAATTCCGAGCGCTTGACGACCGTTTTCGCCGAAAAGCCAGCGGCATAGCGGTTATAGATCGGGTTTTGCGCAATCCGGTTGAGCGTAACATCCAGAACGACCGGCTTGGTGACGCCTTTAACGGTCAGCTCGCCATAGACTTTGGCGGTTTTGTCGCCGGCCAGTTCAACCTTGGTGCTTTTGAAGGTGATCGTCGGGAATTTGGCGACGTCGAAAAAGCCTTCGCTTTTCATATGGCCGTCGAATTCGGCGACGCCGGTGTCGAGCGCGGTGGCGTCGATGGTGACGTCGACGCGCGATTTTGCTGGGTCTTTCTCGTCGAGATAGATTTCGCCGGAGGCGGCGTTGAACTCGGCGCGCTGGGTGGAAAAGCCGAGATGGTTCCAAGACACCAACACTTCGGTATGGCCAGGGTCGAATTCATAGAGGTCGGCGGCAAAAGCCGGCAAAGCGACGACAGAGCAAGCAGCGATCAACGCAGCGCGGGAGAGGGTCATGGGAGATCCTTTTTGGCGTAAATAGGCGTCAGCGACGCTGTTCTGCTTTACCCATGCGGCGTTGAGCCGCATAGCGCGCTCACGCGCCTGTGACGGGGCTGGTGTTTTTCCTGCGGCGATAAAATCGGCGGCGTGCTGTGATTAAAACGAACGCCCAAAATGCAGGAACAGACTAAACCGCCCATCAGTGGCGACGCCGCCGCCCAAAAAGGCGGGTCCAATCGGGGACAAGCCGCCGAGATATCCGCCGAACGAAAAGAAATTATCGCGCAAGCCAGGCTCGAGGAAATCGAATTCGACCCGGGCAAAGTCGAAATTGGCGCCAATGAATAACGGGAAATCGACAATGCCCGTGGTCGGCGTCAGCCGCTTGAACAATTCCAGACCGGTCAGAACATAGCCATTGGTTGAAATCGAATTCTCCGTAAAGGCCGACAGGCGTCGAAAACCGCCCAAATTCAAGATCTCGACGGGATCATCATTTTCATTGACGATATTCTCGGTTTGCACGCGCACAATGCCATTTAAGCCGGCAAAGGTGAACGGTCGCGTCAGGGCGCCGCCGAACCGATCGGTGTTGTCGTTGTTCTGAAAATCGAGCAACCGCTCGACCGAGGCGCGAAATTGCCAGCCGCGCGTCGGCCAAGCATTGTTGTCGAGCGTATCGACCGCAAAGAATGCGCCGCCGCCGCCCTGGAAATAGTCGAATGGCTCGATCAGGTCCGGAGCGACCGTGACTTGAGGATCGATCCGCCCCAAGGTCGCGGCGGTTTCAACGGCGATAATTCCCCAGCGACCCAGCTCGCGGCCGAGCCTGAAGCGGGCCGAGCCGGCGCGCTGGAAGAATTCGCCCAGGCGAATATTATCGATTTCGACCAGCAATTCTTCGGCGCGATAATTGAGGCCGGCGACGACAAAGAACCGGCCTTCGGCCAGCAAAGGCTGGTGAATCTGCGCGCTGACCCCAAAATCCGAGCCGATTTCGGCCGAGAGGCTGAACTCGCCGCCATTTTTGGTCAGCGGCTGGTGCGAAATACGGCCCAAAAGACCAAATTGCCCTTCGCCGTCAAAAGAGGTGGAGGCGCGAAAGCCAAGTTGCAATTGGGTGCGCCCGGTTTGGCGCGGCTCGACATCGAGCACGGCGGTGTCGGCGGTGAAGCCAAGGTCAACCTCGCCAAACGCGCCAAAGGCGCCGAGATCGTTGAGCTTGCGGCGCAAGCGGCGATCATTGTCGAGGTCCTCGGGCTGCAGGTTGAGCCGCTGCAGGAGAACGCTATCGCGCACGACCGAGCCATTGGCGACGACGATCTCGCCATTCCAGGTGGGACGCTGTTGCGGATCGATCGGGCGGGCCCGTATCGGGGCGGCTTGGTCTTTGATCGCCGCGAAGCGCTCGGCGAACAGAGCGGCGGCGGCGCGCCCGCGCTCGTAAAGCGCCGCGGCCCCATTAAATGTTGTTGGCGAATAGCCGCTGACATCAGGGGTGATGTGGGAATCCTCTGGCCCCAGCAAGGCGATTTGCTGGTTGCGGTTTTTGAAAATGGTGATCTGCAATAATTGGCCGAGCACGGTGGTCAGGGGCACCGCGCCGTCGACCTCGGCGGGCGAGAGCGTCGTATCGACGGCGATGATGATATCGGCGCCAAGTGCGCGGGCTTGCTCAATCCCCAATTGCGCCGACATGCCGCCGTCCACCAGCGTTTTTCCGTCAATGACGCGGGCGGCATATTGGCCGGGGACGGCCATGCTGGCCAACATGGCTTCGACAAGGTCGCCGTCTTTCAAGGCTTCGGCGTCGCCGGTCGACAAATTGGTGGCGATGGCGCGAAACGGCACGCGCAGTTCATCAAAGGATTGCCCGGGCGAGACGTGCCGCAAATGGCTGCGGAAATAGGCCTTCAAGAGGCCCATGCCGGAAATGCCGCCCGGCAAGGACACGCCATTCGGGCCAATGCCGGCGACGTAATCGGAGAAATATTGGTCGCGCTCTTCTTTTTTCAGGAAGGACAAATCGCGGCGCGGCGTGCGGCCAAGCACCAAATCGTTCCACAGGCTTTCGGCCGGATTGTCGGGGCTCTTGGCCTCGAAAATGGCGCGCAGGCCAGCTGAATCATAGCCGCCGGCGTAAAAACCGCCGACGACCGCGCCCATCGATGTGCCGATCACGCAATGCACTGGCACGCCCGCCTCTTCGAGCGCAGCGATGACGCCGATATGGGTCGCGGCGAGCGCGCCGCCGCCGCCCAAGACCAGCGCGACATCGGCGCCGTCTTCGTCGGCAAAGTCGCATGCCAAAGCGGGCGCAGCTGCGAGAACGCTCGCCAGGACGCCGAACACCGTTATTTGGAAGAACCTGATCATGATTGCGCGATCCCCCGCCTCACGCCGACCAGCGTTAGGGGTGCAAGACCTGGGCCGCAATTGCCCAGCAGGATCGACACGCACGGTTTTCGGGCGGCGTTGCGCAAAACGCGCAGGAGTTCAGGGGCGCAGGTCTTCCTTGAGCGACCGGTCGAGCAGATCAAGCTCGATATCGAGCGCGGCATGGTCCTCGTCGTCGAGCGTGTCGACATAATGGGCGAAGGCCTGTTCGAGCTTGCCGAGCATGGCGATCGAGCGGGCCAAGCGGTCGGGATCGGGGCGCACCAGGCGTTCGAGCTGGACGATGCTTTCGGCGACGTCGGCGGCGCGGGGCAAATAATAGATCAGGAAACGCTGAACGGTTGTGAGATTTTGCGGCTCGACCTCGACCTTTTCCATGATTTTGTTGGCGTAGAGCCCCAATTTGCCGATGCGATCTTTAACCTCGTCATTTTTCAAGGCGCGACGGGTCAGCAACAAACGCTGGTTTTCGGTAACGGCGTCCATCAGCACTTTGTGGGCGACGCGCGCGCGCCCCGACGCGATCTTGGCGCCGTCGATCTGCGGCAAAGCCGGGGCGGATTTGGCCGCGCCAAACCCGAATAATCGCTGTAAAAATGCCCAAAATCCGCCCATGCCTCACCCTTTTGCGAGGCGCGCATCAGGCGTCAAGAGGAGGGCGGCGCGCGCAGGCGCCGGATCAAGCTGGAGGTATCCCAGCGGCCGCCGCCTTGCGCCTGAATTTGCGCGTAGAATTGATCAACGAGGGCGGCGAGCGGCAACGCCGCGCCATTGGCGCGGGCTTCGGCCAAAGCGTAATCAAGGTCTTTGCGCATCCAATCGACGGCAAAGCCAAAGTTGAATTGATCGGCCAACATGGTCTTGGCGCGATTGTTCATCTGCCAAGAGCCGGCGGCGCCTTGCGCGATCACCGACAAGACCTTGTCCATGTCAAGGCAGGCTTTGTCGCCAAAGGCGAGCGCCTCGGCAAGACCTTGGACGACGCCCGCTATGGCGATCTGGTTGACCATTTTGGCAAGCTGGCCATGGCCGGCCGGACCGATATGCTGAACGCTCTTGCCATAGACGCGCAAGATGGGCTCGGCGCGCGCAAAGGCGCCGGCCTCGCCGCCGACCATGATCGCCAAGGCGGCGTTCTGCGCGCCAGCTTGGCCGCCGGAGACCGGGGCATCGAGAAAATCCACCCCGCTTGCGCCGAGTTCGGCCGCCAGCGCGCGCGCTAACGCGGCAGAAGCCGTGGTGTGGTCGATGACCAAGGCCCCGGCGGCAAGAACGGGCGTGATCGCCTCGACCATGGCGCGGACGTCAGGGTCAGCGCCCAAGCACAGCAGTACGATCTCGGCGCCGGAAGCGGCCGCCGCGGCTGTGTCGCAGACCGCGCCTGGATGGGCTTCGCCCCAGGCGGCGCGCTTGGCCGGGTTGCGGTTCCACACGCGCACATCATGGCCGGCGCGCGCCAAATGGCCCGCCATCGGAAAGCCCATGACGCCCAGCCCCAGAAACGCGATTGGTGGAGCGCTCATGGGCTTGAGCCTAATGTTGGCGCTGGCGCGAGGCCGTAGCGGCTTTGGAAATAGGTGAGCGCGTCCCCGTCGCCGGCATGTACGCTTTGGATTTCCCCGACCAAAATGACATGATCGCCTGCCGGATATCGCGCCACGACCGCGCAGCTAAAACTCGCCAAAGCGGCGCGAAAAATCGGCGCCGGCGCGGCGGCGTCGACCATCAAATCAGCGGCGATGGCGTGATCGGCGGCGCGGGCGAAATAATCAGCGAGCGCTTGTTGTTCAGGACGCAGCACGCTGACGCCAAAGAATGGGCTCGCGGCGAAATCCTCGAAAAGATCGGCGTCATTGCCAAGACACCACAGCGCCAGCGCCGGCTCGAGCGACACCGAGGTGAAAGAATTGATCGTCAGCGCAACCGGGCGCCCCATACGATCGCGGGTGGCGGCGAGGCATACGCCGGTGGCGAACCGGCCAAAGGCTTGGCGCAAGGCGCGCTGGTCCAATGCGGCTGGCGGCAATCGATCATCCCCTTTGTTGAGCCGGCGTTAACCCAACCCCGCTATGGTGCGACCAAAGCGGGGCGAAGCACCTTATCGCCGCCCGCACGTGCGAAATTGGGCGTCATGGCGGGCAATCAAGCCATTGTCATCAAGAAGGTCAAAAAAGGCGGCGGGCACGGCCATCATGGCGGCGCCTGGAAGGTCGCTTATGCCGATTTCGTGACGGCGATGATGGCGTTCTTCCTGCTGATGTGGCTGATCAACACGACAACGCCGGAGCAAAAACGCGGCATCGCCGATTATTTCGCGCCGGCCAGCGTGTCGGCCTCGACCTCTGGCTCGGGCGGAATTTTGGCCGGCACCGAATTAGCAACCGATGGGGTGCGCTCGAAAGGAGCCTCGACGATCGTCGAGCGAACGACGCCGGAAACGCAACGACCGACGCAAGCCGATAGCGATGGTCAAGACGAAGGTGACACCGGTGCCGAACCAACACGCGATTCTCTTGAAAAAGCCAAAGCATTACGTGAAGAAGCGGCGTTGAAAAAAGCAGAAATTACCTTGCGACAGGCAATCGAAAATCTACCAGATATTGCGGAACTATCAAAACATATTTTAATAGATCAAACACCGGAGGGTTTGCGCGTACAATTGGTCGACCAAGAGGGCCGCTCAATGTTTGAGACCGGCTCGGCGCAACCCAATGCGCGCGCCCAAAGGTTGATCGCCGCGGTCGGCGAAATCATCGCGCCGCTCACTAATCGCGTGTCCATCTCCGGTCATACCGATGCCAGCACGACGGCACGAGGCGGCTATGGCAATTGGGAATTGTCGTCGGATCGCGCCAATGCAACGCGGCGGCTGCTGCAGGCAACGGGCTTGAGCGAACAGCGCATCCACCAGGTGGCCGGCAAGGCCGATTCTGAGCCGTTATTCGTCGATGACCCGACCTTGCCGGGCAATCGGCGGATCTCGATTGTGCTGTTGCGCGAAGCGCCGCCTTTGCCGGAAGACCACGAGCTATAAATCCTCAAAGGCGATGCCCATCAGCTGCCGCGTCTCGATCGGCATGCGCGCTGCTTCCGCCGCGCGCAATATGAACTGCCAAGCCGCCCAACGGGCCGGCGGCCAGTCGACAAAACCGCAGCGCGCAAAAAAGGGTGCGCACCAGGGCAAATCGCGATAGGTCGATAAGACGAGGCTCGCCGCGCCGCGATTGCGGGCGGCGTCAATCAACCGAGTGACGAGGCGGCGGCCGTATCCTTGGCGCCCAGCGCGCGGATCGACGGAAATTTGCGCGAGATACACATCCCGATCGCGAACAAGGCCCATGGCAAAGCCGCACAAATTGCCCTCGGGCGTCAGCGCCACCCATAACAATCCGTCGGAGAGACTGGTTTCAGCATCGCGCCGCCAATCGTTGAGGCTGTCATAGGGGTCCCATTCTTGATGGCCGGCGGCGAGGATCAGCGCGTCCGACGCGGCCTCGATGGCGGGCAGAGCGTCAAGATCGCCCAATCCGCCGAGCCGGACGAAGCCACGCATCGGTTCGGAATGCGCCATGTCTGAGGAGGGGTCGAGCATTTAAAAACTTCTCAATCGCACGGGGTGTTGAGCGCACCGCATGGACCTCGCATTGACCTTCGCCGCCGAAAGCGCCAATCCGCTTCGAGAGATCAGCCATCCAACAGGAGCGCGCAATGGCGTTCGACCTTGGCGAAGACCAACACCAAATCCAAGATCTTGCGCGGCGTTTTGCGGCGGAGAAATTGCGCCCGCATGCCGGGCGTTGGGACGAGGAGCATTATTTCCCGGTCGAGGTGATGCGCGAGGCCGCCGCGCTTGGCTTTGCTGGGATTTATGTGCGCGAGGACGTCGGCGGGTCAGGGCTGTCGCGGTTGGACGCGGCATTGATTTTTGAGCAATTATCGAAAGGTTGCATTTCGACGGCGGCGTTCGTTTCGATCCACAATATGGCCTCGTGGATGATCGACACCTATGGATCGGCGGACCAGCGCCAGCGCTTTTTGCCCGAGCTGACGCCGATGCGGCGCATCGCTTCTTATTGCTTGACCGAGCCGGGTTCTGGGTCGGATGCGGCGGGCTTGCGCACCACCGCCCGCGCCGATGGCAATAGCGCTTATGTGCTGAACGGCACGAAGGCGTTTATCTCGGGCGGCGGGGTGTCGGATATCTACCTCGTCATGGCGCGCACCGGCGAGGATGGTCCGCGCGGGGTGTCAACCTTTGTGGTTGAAAAAGGAACACCCGGCCTATCCTTCGGCAAGAACGAGCGCAAAATGGGTTGGAACAGCCAGCCGACGGCGCAGGTGATCTTGGAAGATTGTCGCGTGCCAGCCGAAAATCGGTTGGGCGACGAAGGCATGGGCTTTAAAATCGCCATGTCGGGGCTGGATGGCGGGCGATTAAATATTGCGGCTTGTTCGCTGGGCGGGGCGGCGGAAGCGCTCGACGCCGCGCTCGACTATTCCAAAACCCGTCAGCAATTCGGCAAACCGATCGCTGATTTCCAAGCCACGCAATTCAAGCTCGCCGATATGGCGACCGAAGTCGAAGCGGCCCGCGTGTTCCTCTATGACGCGGCGCGGCGGCTGGACGCCAAGGCGCCCGAAGCGACCAAACATTGCGCAATGGCCAAGCGCTTTGTCACCGATATGGGCTTTAAGGTCGCCAATGACGCGCTACAAATCCATGGCGGCTATGGCTATTTGCGCGATTATCCGGTCGAGCGGATCGTCCGCGATCTGCGCGTTCACCAAATCCTCGAAGGCACCAATGAGATCATGCGGGTGATCATCGCCCGCGAAATGCTGCGCGCATGAGCGAGGCGGAGATTTTAGCCCGGGTCGAGGGCGCGGTCGGCCGGATCACGCTCAATCGCCCAAAAGCGCTGCATGCGCTGAACACCGCGATGTGCGCGCAGATGTCGGCGGCTTTGATGGGCTTTGCCGAAGACCCCAAAGTGGCGTTCGTGTTGCTCGATCATGCCGAGGGCACGCGCGGCTTTTGCGCCGGCGGCGATATCCGCCTGCTGGCCGAGAGCGGGCGCGGCGACGGCGCGGCGGCCGACGCGTTCTTCCGGGTCGAATATCGGCTAAACCACCAGATATCGATGTTCCCAAAGCCCTATGTCGCGGTGCTGGACGGCATCACGATGGGCGGCGGTTTTGGCGTTTCGGTGCATGGCTCGCATCGCATCGCGACGGAAGCCACCGTTTTTGCGATGCCGGAGACGGCGATCGGCCTGATTCCGGATGTCGGCGGCGGCTATGTGCTGCCGCGGCTGGCGGGCGAAATCGGCATGTGGCTGGCCTTGACCGGTTTGCGGCTGAAGGGGGCCGACGTCGTGCAGGGAGGGATCGCCACGCATTTTGTGCCGGGCCCCGTTTTGCCGGCGATGAAAAGCGCTTTGCTGGCGGCGTCGTCAGCCGACGGCGTTGAAGCGGTGCTCCCCGAATTTACGACGCCACCTGCCGCTGCCAGCTTTGCGCCGCAGCGCGGTTTGATTGATCATTGCTTTGGCGGCGACAGCGTCGAAGACATCTTGGCGCGGCTTGGCGCCCAAGACGACCCATGGGCGGCGGCGACCCATGCCGATTTGCTGACCAAATCCCCGCAGGCGCTGAAAGTGACGTTTCGACAGATGCGCGAAGGCCGCGCGCTCGCGAGCCTCGCCGAGGCGTTAGAGCGGGAATTTCGCATCGCCTCGCGCTGTGTGCGCCGCCATGATTTCGCCGAAGGCGTGCGCGCGCTGATCATCGACAAAGACAACGCACCGCGCTGGAACCCAACAAAGCTGGAAGATGTTAGCGCGGATTTGCTCGATTCGATCTTCGCGCCGCTGCCGGAGTCGGAGATGTGGACGCCTTTGGCGAGCGCTGTACCGGGAAATAGCCGTCAGTAGGTACTGGCGATCGCAAAGGGCTGGGCCCGCTCGGCGATCTCGCCCCGGCCAATCGCGGCGATCGCGCGGCGCATCCGGCCAGCACGGCCGAGCGCGGCGTCCGCCAGCGCAACCAGCCGGGCATTGGGCGTAGCGGTCGGCGAGGCGTTGCGTAGGCTCCAGGCGATCGCCTCTTCATCGGCTTGCGGATTGCGCGCGCAGGCAATCGTGAAGGCCGTCGCCGTGGACCGGCTTATGCCGGCCCAACAATGCACGATCATCGGGGCGTCCGCCTGCCAGGCTTGCGCAAAGCGCAAGATCGCCTCGACATGCTGCGGTTCTGGCGCGCGATAACCCGGTCATTGCTCGATGATGTCGTCGACGGCGACATGCAAATGCCGGTCAAGGCCGTAATCGGGCCGCATCGGAAAAGCATCGCTCGGTGACAACAGCGAAATGATCCGGTCCGGCTCATGTTCGGCGATTTGCGGCGCGAGTTCGGCAAGCGAGCAAACGATGATCGTCATGGGTGGCTCATGTGAAAGATGGTTTCGGCGCAGGTCATTGGCCGGCCGTTTTCCTGGCGTCTGAGGGCCTATTCCGCCGGGTGAGGCGACAACGCTTGGGCGCGTGCGCTCGCTTTGGCGGCGCGGCGCTCGGCCATTTCCATCCGCCATTCGCGCCAGATGACATAGAGAATTTTGGTTCCGGCCCGCAGCACGCCATTGATCGTGCCGGAAACCTTGGAGACGCCGGCGCGCCGGTTAAGCCGCGACACGGGCACTTCAACAACGCGCTGGCCGCGCCGCAGCGCCCGCGTTTGCATCTCGACCGTCCAGCCGAAATCGCGATCGCGCATGCCAAGCCCGTCATAGGCAGCGCGGGTGATCGCCCGATAGGGCCCCAAATCGGTGACCTTTTTGCGCCAGATCGCCCGCATCAGCAACGCCGCCAATTGATTGCCCAGGGCCTGCGGCAAGGTCAGCGCGCCTTTTTCAGCAATCCCGAGGGTGCGCGAGCCGATCACCAAGTCCGCCGCGCCGGCGGCGATCGGAGCCAGCACGAAAGCGGCTTCTTCGGGCTTGTCCGAGCCGTCCGCGTCCAGAAACAAAAACACCTCGGCGCCTAATTCCTTGGCGCGCGCAATGCCCGCAAGGCAGGCTGCGCCATAGCCCGCAAATGGTTCGAACACGACGACCGCGCCGGCGGCGCGGGCGGTCTCGGCGGTCGCATCGCGCGAGCCATTGTCGGCGACTATGACCCAATCGATCCAGTCTGGCATCGCCGCCAAGACCGGCCCCAGCGCTTCGGCTTCATTGCGCGCCGGCAAGATCGCGGCGACGCGGCCCAAACGGTCAGGGCGGGGCAAGGGCGCAATCGGGGTCATGTCAAACTCCGGTCAGGCGAACGCGCAAATTGGCGCCAGGCGTCATAAATCACAGCGGCGAGGATCGCCGGATGTTGCAGCCAGGGCGTCAGATCGGCGAGGTCTTCGCGATCAATGGCCACAAAACCTTTCAACGCATAGTAAAGCGGCAGCAAAATTGTGATGGCGGCAACACTGGCTTGCGCGCGCGCGGCCGCCGCGAACACGACAAAACTCGCCGCGTACCAAGGATATTGCGCCGGCAGCAGCAAAAACCAAATCACGCTGACGAGAAAAAGCCGAAACGCCAATTGCTGGAACGCGCCGACGGCGGGAGCCGCGATCGCCAGAGCGGCGATACTCGCGGCGGCGGCGGCGCCGGCGCGGGCGATCAAATTGGGATCGATCGTGGCGATCGCGTCGGCCGCCCGAACCATCGCGGTGACGGCGTCGAGGCTCAAGGCGAACAGCCAGGAATTGCGTTGCCAAGACTCGGCATAGGCCGCCGCGCCAGACGCCGCGCCGGCCGCTTGCGCCGCCGCCATCGGGGCGATCCATAAGCCAAGCATCAGACTCGCCAGCGCCCCGCAGGCAATCCAACGCAGGCTCGGCAACCGCCCCTTGCCCCAAACGCTCCGCGCCAATTGCGGAACCAGCAGCACCGGCCAGAGCTTGATCCCAGCGGCAAGGCCCGCCATGCCGGCGGCGCGCAAGCCTTTGCCTTGCGCCGCAAAGTGCAGCGCCAGCACCAGAAACGGCCCCATCAACGCATCGACATGGGCGGAATTGACCGCTTCCTTGGCGACCAAGGGGTTCACCCAATAGGCCGCCGCCCAGAGCGGATTGAGATTTTGCGACGACAACGCCCGCGCCAACAGCACAAAGGTCGCCGCATCGGCGGCGAAGGTCAGCAGGCGCCAAACCGTGAAATCATACGGCGCCAAAATGTAAGACAACGCAAAGAACGCTTGCGCCACTGGCGGATAGATCGTCGCCAATTGCGGATTGTTGACGCGTTCGAAGGTTTGGCCGGCTTTGGCCGCCAAATCCTGGAGCGCCGACGGCGGCGTGCGCTCGGTCCAGCCGACAATGTCATAGACCGACCAGCGATAGGGATCGATCCCATGCGCGATCTGCGCGCCGTCCCACAAGTACCGAAAATAATCGTCTTCCCAGATCGCCGGCCCGCCGAGAAAAAACAAACGCATGGCAAAACCGATCGCGGCGATGCTCAGCAAGGCGGGCCAGACCTGATCGCGCGGCGCCGATGCTGGCAGGCTCCAGCCCCGCCAGGCGATGGCCGCAAAAGCGCCCGCCCCGGCCAAGATTACCGCCGCCTGCAAGGTCGGCCGGGCGTTTTGATAGGTCTCCCAGGCAAATTGCGGGGACAGCGCAAACAAAACGGCGACGAGCGCAAGGCTCGCCGCCGCAAAGATCAACGCGCCGCCCGCCAGAGCAGAAACAAAGGGACGCGCCCCGGCGGTCAGCATCGATCGTTCAATCCTGAAAAGGCTTAGCTGCCGCCGCCGCCGAAGCTGCCGCCGCCGCCGCCGCCGCCACCGAAGCCGCCGCCGCCACCGAAGCCGCCGCCGCCAACGTCACGCGAGGAGGTCGCCACCGGGCGCGGCTGGAAGGACGCCATGGTGAAATCATAATTGAATTTGCCGACGGCGCTGACATTCAGCAAATCGGTGGCGAGCTTGCCTTCGGCAAATTGCTTGATGTGGGAAATCACGGCCGCATCATCGCCGCCGAAATCGGCGCGATACCATTCATAGAGCGAAGAGGCTTCCACTTTGCCTTTGCGAACGGCGACATTGCCGCCGTTGACGAAGGAGCGCGCCGCGCGGGTCAATTGCGCTTCAACGCGGGTCCCTTCGAACGGCTCGCGTTGCAAGGAGGGCGAGCCCATCGCGGCGGTGAACAGGCCGTAATGGAAATTCGTGCCGGCAAAGTTCGGACGCAATACGTCATTGATGATTTGGTCCGGCGACATGGCGACGCCATTGATCGTTACCGCCGGCTGCGCGAACAATTTGCCCTCGGAGGTCGGGAAGCCGCGATATTTGTCGACTTTGCCTTTGCCTTTTTGATCCATCATCAAATTGACGGTCACGGCGTTATGCAGGTTCAGCCAATAAGCCAATTGCTCATTGCGGTTGAGCGTGGTCGGGTCGACCTTTTGCAGGCGCGCCAGATAGGCGGTCATGATGTTGCGGACCTGCGGATTGCCCGACGCCGCATCATAAGCAACCAGCACGCGGCCCTTGTCGGCGACGGTCGCGGCGCGCAGCAAAGCGGTCCACTCGTCATGGCGAACCGTCGTGGTGGACTCGGCTTGGCTGATCGACCAATCGGTCGAGGCTTCCGCAAAAGCCGGCGCCGCCGCGCCAAAAGCCAAGGTTGCCGCCATGGCGGCGCTGGCCATCCAGATCGAAAGATTGCCGCGAGTGTTCATTGGACCTGCTCCTCCATCCGCTGCGCTGCGCAGCTGTCGCGATGAGTGATATGCGCGCTAAATCGCCGCAGGTCCTCTCACATGCGCTAACTTGCGGTCACGTCTTAGCGGGCGGATTTGTGAACTGCTGGTTAGAAATCCTATTCCAAAATCGTTTCGGTCAGGAAATGCCGCAAGGCGCGGTCTTCAATTTCGACCACCCACAGATCGGGGTCGGTGGCGGCGCGGCGCGCGATCATCGCGTCAATCGCATGCCGATCGCTCGCGATGCAGCGGAACGCCCGCTCGGCGTCGCCGATCCGTTCGGGCGCATAAAGCCGCGCTTCTCCCAAAAGATCGTCGACAACGACCAATACCGCGCCCGCGTCCGGATCGCCGCGTCGGGCGATGACGGCGTAGCCGCCCTGCAACACGACCCGTTTCAGCAGCGCCTGCACCCACAACTGCGTCTTTAGGTCGCTCATTCTCGCTCCCGGAGGGAATTGTGCTGCGCGCGCGCGAAAGGTTAGCAAAATGTTAACGCCCCTGGGGAGCGGTGTGATGAAACAAGCGTTATTTTGCCTGCTATTTCTGTTGGTCGTGATTGGGGCGGGCGTCAGCTTGCACGCAGCGCGCGCATTTGAGGCGGATCGACAGCCCAAACTGGCGGCTTTGACGACCGATCAAGCAGACGGATTGGCGATCGGCGCCGCGCCGACCCCGTCACGCCTCGTTCCCCTGATCGTCTATGTCAGTTTGGCGCTCGGCGGGCTGATTTTGTCGGGCGGCTTGTTGACATGGCGGGAGCGGCAGTTCGAACTCGGAAAGCACGACGCCTAACACCGCGATCATGACGCGTCCGCCCCATTTTCTTTGCGCGGTCGCTGCAACGGCGTCGCCAGCCCCAAGGCTGACGCGACCGGAATAGCTTCGCGCCGAAATCGGAACAATTGCGCCGGTCGCCCGCCCGTATCGGCTTCGACCGCATCAAGGCCCTCAACGAGTCCCGCCCGCGCCAGCGCCCGCCGGAAATTCTGCGTGTGTAACCGCAGCCCGATCACCCCCTCGGCGACGCGCTGGAGATGGGAGAGCGTGAAACGCGGCGGCAGCAATTCGAAGATCACGGGGCGATATTTGACCTTGGCGCGCAAGCGTCCGATTGCCGTCGCCAAAATCCGGCGGTGATCAGAGGGCATGGGCTCGCCCCAATCAGCAACAGGAGCGTCAGCGCGCGGCTCAAGACCGCGGTCGCGGTGAGCCTCCTGCACCAGCCCCGCTTCATAAAGCAGTTCATAACGATCGAGCGCGCGTTCCTCGTTCCACGGCCGATCGTTCAGGGCGAACAGGCTTTCCATCCGGTCGACAAGCGCGGCGCGTCCCTTTGTCCAGGCCGCCAATGCGGGGGCAAGGCGCAGGTCGATCCGCGGCGGCCGACCTTTGCGCCAATCCTCCCACGGAAAATGCCGGTACCAGCCGCGCCAGCCGGCGTCGCTGCGCAAAATCGGGGAGGGCTCCGGCGCCAAAGCCAAATAGCCAATCGAGATGATCCGCTCGCCTTGTGCGCGCCCCTCATCCGACATTGCCGCACGCGGCAGATCGCGGCCGCGATCGCCAAAGGTGTATAATTGCTCGACATAACCGATATCAAAGCCGGTTTGCGAGCTCACCCAATTGCGCAAAGCCAGTTCAAAGGTGCGATCGGCGCGGGGATTAAAAGGGCCAAAGGGCAGACCTTCGGCCCCGTCAAAACGGGCGTCGCGGGCGCACAGGCTCAACGGACCCTGGGCGTCGGCAGCGACGATCACCGCCGACAGCCCGATGACGATCTCCGCAAGGGCCGGCGCCCGCGCAGGCTGTTTGAAGGATTGATCGCTCACGCCATTGCTTTAGGCGCGAAACGCCCGGAAGCAAACGCGCGCGCCGCGCTTTTTAGTTCATCTGCGCCGCCGCAGGCTGCGCCGCCATCGCCCGCCGGATGACGCGGTTGATGATCTTCGACCAATGCATTTGCGACAGCAAATGCGCGTAGATCGCCGGAATGGCGCCGCGATCACGCAGGCGCAAATAGGCGTCCGTCGACAATTCGTTCAATTTCTTCTCGGACACCTGGAAGAATTCGGCGACCTTCTGCGGCTCGCCGCTGGTTGCCCCTTTGTCATCGGTCGGTTGGAAGGTGATGGTTTTGGTCTCAAACAAATCGAGATCTTGCATCACCCGAACGAATTCCAACGTCATGCGGCGCTGGCGCTCGACTTCCTTCAGCATTTCAATCGCGTTTTGCGTGTATTGGGTCGGCTGACCGTTTTCGAACAACGGCACTTCTCCGCCAACGCCCAGCATCGGCGCTTGGCGATCGATGCAGACGACGAGCCGGTCATTGGCCGGGTCATTGGCGAACACAAAAGGATATTGCCGCACAAAGGTCGGCACATAGACTTCGGGGTCCAACTCGCCATCCGGCGTGATAAAGACGTTTTCTTCGGTCCGCGCGCCCATCACCGCTGCCGGCGCCTTGCTATCGCCAAGGAAAATGATCGGAAAGCTCGACGTCGCAAAGCCAAACTCGCCGATCGAGAGGGGCGACAAATGCAATTTGCCCATGAACGCGAAGGGGCGATCAATGCGCTTCAGCGTCAATTGGCCATGCGCTTCCGCCGACAACGGCTCTGGTTGGTTATAAGGCGGCATCACGCCACGAATGCCGACGGCGTCAGGACCTGGTTGCATAAGCTTTACACCCCCGCGAAACGAGAAACGAGCGCCCGCATAACGAAGCTGCGCTGCAATGACAATTGGGGTCGGATCAATTTCGCAAGGATCGCTGCGGGCCAATTCCCAAGCCATTGGCGGCGGGTTAAGCATTCACCCGGAACCGTTTTAACCGGAGAAAGCGCGTATGAAACCCTCCACTTTCGCGCTGGCTGTTGTCGCGCTGCTTGCCCCATCGGCTTGCGCAGCGCAGCGCCCGCAGGGCCCTGCCGCTCATGACGCCCCCGCCCCGCCCGCGAAGGCCGCTGTCGTTCTGGAAGAATTCGCCACGGGGCTCGAATTTCCATGGGGACTGGCGTTTTTGCCGGATGGACGGGCGTTGGTGACGGAGCGGGCGGGGCGGCTGCGCTTTGTTGATCCGCAAGGAAAGGTTTCGGCCCCGATCGGCGGCGTGCCGGCCGTGTTTGACGAGGGCCAAGGCGGCTTATTGGGGCTGGCGATCGACCCCGACTTCGCTAGCAATGGCTTGATTTATTTCGCGTTCGCCGAGCCCGATCCGAAAGATGCGCGCCTTGCCGGCACGGCTTTGGCGCGCGCGCGACTTGACGGCGATCGCCTTACGGATGTCGACATTCTGTTCCGGCAAACCCCCAAGCTGAACTCCGGCTTGCATTTTGGCGGCCGTGTCGTCGTCGCCAAGGACGGGACCTTGTTCCTGACCACGGGCGAGCGCTATCGCCGCGACCGCGCCCAGGAACTAACCGGCCATTTGGGCAAAGTCATTCGCATCACGAGGGAGGGCGGCGCCCCGCCCGATAATCCCTTTGTCGGCCGAAATGATGCGCGGCCCGAGATCTGGTCCTATGGCCATCGCAATTTGCAAGGCGCGGCTCTCCACCCCGAAACTGGCGCGCTATGGACGCATGAGCATGGCGCGCAAGGCGGCGACGAAATCAACATTCCGCAGGCCGGCAAAAATTACGGCTGGCCGATCATCACCTATGGCATTGATTATTCTGGCCTACCGATCGGCGAGGGCGCCGCGAAAGACGGGCTCGCGCAGCCGCTGTATTATTGGAACCCCTCGATCGCCCCCTCCGGCATGGCTTTTTATGACGGCGCAGCGATCCCACAATGGCAAGGCGATTTGCTGGTCGGGTCGCTGAAATTCGGCTTTGTCGAGCGGTTGGATTTGGATGGCGACAAGGTGATCGGCTCGGAGCGCTTGTTCGAGGCCGAAATTCAAGACCGCGTGCGCGACGTCGTTATTGGCCCTGACGGCTGGGTCTATGTGCTGACCGATAATCCCGACGGGCGGATTTTGCGGATCAGGCCGAGATAGAGCTCGCACCCATCGTCCTTGCCAGCTTGGCTGCTTTTGTGGTCAGAGGCGACACCAATAAGGACAAGCCATGTTCAAGCGCCTCTTGATCGCCAATCGAGGTGAGATCGCCTGCCGCGTCATGCGCACGGCGCGCCGTCTCGATATCGCAACCATTGCGGTTTTTTCCGACGCCGACACCAAATCCAAGCATGTGCGCGAGGCCGACGAAGCAATTTGGATCGGGCCGGCCCCCGCGCGCGACAGCTATCTTGCGGCGGAGAAAATTCTGGCGGCGGCGCGCGAAACCGGCGCCGAGGCGATCCATCCAGGCTATGGCTTTTTGTCGGAAAACCCGGCTTTTGCCGAAGCGGTCGCCGCCGCCGGCCTCATCTGGATCGGGCCGCATCCCGGCGCGATCCGGGCCATGGGCCTGAAGGACGAGAGCAAGCGCATCGCGAAAGCGGCCGGCGCGCCGGTACTCGAGGGCTATCAGGGCGCCGACCAATCCGTGACCGTGCTGCGCGACGCCGCCGATTCCATCGGCTATCCGGTCTTGATCAAGGCGGTCGCCGGCGGCGGCGGGCGC
>DHHV01000068.1:0-6246 GCA_002403455.1 Hyphomonadaceae bacterium UBA4763
CGCGGCGTGGGCTGCGGCGGATACAAATATGCTAAGGGACAAAAGCAGAGCGAAAGGCTGACGCATCGAAGTTCCACGTAAAAACAAAGCAGAGGGAGACCGATCTCGGCGACGGTTAACGACGCGGTGTCGAACATCCTTAACGCTTGCTGCTTGGGGGCAAGCTCCCCGGCCCCGCCGCACGTCAAGTGCACGGCAAAGCGACTGAATGAGTAGCAAACTGATCCGATAGACTGGAACTGCCCGTCGCTCACAAAATCGTCGCGGCGGTGTCACGTTGCCTTTATGGATCGAGGGCGGTTTCCCAATAGAGGAAATCCGTCCAGGTCTCGTGCAAATAATGCGGCGGAAAGCGCCGGCCGATATCTTGCAGATGGTGGGTCGAGGGCCGGTGCGGCTTTAGGCGCGGCTGCATGTCGGCTTCGCGCGGCATGCGTCCGCCTTTGCGCAGATTGCACGGTCCGCAAGCGGTGACGATGTTTTCCCAGGTCGTGCGCCCGCCTTTGGAGCGCGGGATCAAATGGTCGAAGGTTAGTTCCTCGCGCGCGCCGCAATATTGGCAGGCAAAGCCGTCGCGCAAGAACACGTTAAAGCGCGTGAACGCCGGCGGGCGCTCTTGCGGGACGAAATCGCGCAAGCAAATCACCGAGGGCACCCGCATCGCAAATGACGGCGAGCGCACCTCATGTTCGTAACAGGCGATCACGTCGACGCGGCCGAGAAACACCGCTTTGATGGCTTCCTGCCAGGGCCAGGTCGATAAGGGATAATAGCTGAGCGGGCGGAAATCGGCGTTGAGGACCAAAGCCGGCCAGCCGGCCAGCGGCGAGGAAATCACTTTCATGTCCGCCCCCACAAGCAGCGGGAGGGATCAATCCGTTGGTAATCTTCAGTGTCGAACGCCTCAGGCTGTCGCCCGACCGGATTGGCGGCGCGATCTGGAAGGCTTCGGCTTTTCAAAAGCGTGATGCTACTGAAGACTCAACTCCTCCACAGCACTACATTTTCCCCAGCCTTTTATCGGATTCGGCGCGACAAGATTATGACAATTTCGCCACGCGCGGCGGAATTGTTGCTGTCTTGCGGGGTCGACCACCAACGGCTTGCGTAAATCGCGCGTTGCAGGGCATGGTCGTCCCATGCATTTGCGCGACGTCGTTAATATTGGCGATCTGCGGCAACTGGCAATGCGCCGGCTGCCGAAAATGGTGTTTGATTATATCGATGGCGGCGCTGATGACGAGGTGACGTTGGCGCGCAATTGCGCCGCCTTTCGCGCCATCGAACTGGTCTGGGACGTGCTGGTCGACGTCTCCAGCATTGATCTGCGCGCCGATTTATTGGGGGCGGAGGTCGCCGCGCCGTTTTTCTTGACCCCGACGGCGGCCTCGCGGTTGTTTCACCCCGAGGGCGAGCGGGCCTGCGCGCGCGCCGCCGCCGCCGCCGGGCTTGGCTATTCGATCTCGACGCTCGCCTCGGTCCCGGTCGAAGAGGTCGGCGCCGCCCATCAAGGCCCGAAATGGTTCCAGGTCTATGTCTGGAAGGACCGCGCTTTGGTCAAAGATCTGCTGGCGCGGGCCCGCGCCAGCGGCTTTACCGGCGTGGCGCTGACCGTTGACCTCCCCGTCGTCGGCAATCGCGAACGCGATCCGCGCAACAAATTCTCCGTGCCGCCCAAGCCGTCGTGGACGATCGCCCAGCAAATGGCGGCGCGGCCGGGTTATCTCTGGGATATGCTGCGCAGCCCACGGATCACCGCCGCCAATCTGGTTGGGACCGGCAAGGGCTTTGGCAATTTGCATGAATTCGTCGCCAGCCAATTTGATCGCGCCGTCACCTGGGATGATGCGGCCTGGATGCGCGAGACCTGGGGCGGGCCCTTTGCGATCAAAGGCATTGCGCGGGCGGGCGACGCCGCGCGCGCCATCGACATCGGCGCGAGCCATGTCTGGATTTCCAATCATGGCGGGCGCCAGCTCGACACCGCGCCGGCGACGATTGATCTGTTGCCGGAAATCGCCGCTTTGGTTGGCGAGCGGGCGCAGATCGTGCTCGATGGCGGGGTGCGGCGCGGCTCTGACATCGTCAAGGCGTTGTGCCTGGGCGCCTCGGCCGTCGCCATCGGGCGGGCTTATCTCTATGGGCTCGGCGCGGCCGGCGAGGCCGGGGTCGCCAAAGCGATCGCTATCTTGAAGGCGGAAATGGAGCGCACGATGGCGTTACTCGGCGCGCGCAGGCTTGCCGATCTGGGGCCGCATTATCTACGCCAACGTCATCAGCTTTAGAGGCGAGGGGCGAACATGCTGCGAGTTCATCATTTGCGGATCGGTCGGTCGGTGTTTACCGTGTGGCTGATCGAGGAATTGGGGCTCGATTACGAGCTGACGATTTATGACCGCAATGCGCAGATGCGCGCGCCGGCCGAATTGCGCGCCGCTCATCCGCTCGGCAAATCGCCGGTGATCGAAGATCAAGGCATGATCATCGCCGAATCGGGCGCGATCGCGTCTTATCTGATCGATGTCTATGACCGCGACGGGCGATTTGCGCCGCCGAAATCCGATCTCAAGGCTTGGATGCGTTATACGCAATGGCTGCATTACACCGAAGCGTCGGCGTTTTTGCCGCTGTTTTTGAAATTGCTGCCGATGCGCACGCAAGATCAAGCTCCGGGTATTGCCGCCTTTGCCGACGGCGAGATCGCCTTGCATCTTGGCTATGTATCAGATCAATTGGGCGAACAGCCTTATATATTGGGCGAGAATTTGCAGGCGCCGGATATCGGGCTGGTCTATATTATGAGCTTGGCGCAGCGGATCGGCGAATTAACCAATTATCCGCGGCTGCAGGCCTATTTGGCGCGGGCGACGGCGCGGCCGGCCTTCCAGCGCGCCATGGCGAAAACCGGCGGCTGACGCCGCCGCCATCGCGGACGCGCCGCGTTGGCCTGCATTGACGCTTTGTCCGCTGCGCCGTAAGCGCGGTCTCGCTGAATTTTCCGCCTGTTTGAAGGTCCTGGCGTATGAGCCTCCCTCGCCCCAAGAAAGTCGTTTTGGCCTATTCCGGCGGCCTCGACACCTCGATCATTTTGAAATGGCTGCAGACCGAATATGGCTGCGAGGTGGTCACCTTCACCGCCGATCTTGGCCAAGGCGAAGAACTGGGTCCAGCCCGCCAGAAGGCCGAATTACTCGGCATTGCGCCGCGCAATATTCATATCGAGGACCTCCGCGAAGAATTCGTCCGCGATTTTGTCTTCCCGATGTTTCGCGCCAATGCGCTTTATGAAGGAACCTATCTGCTCGGCACCTCGATCGCGCGGCCGCTGATCGCCAAGAGGCTGGTGGAAATCGCCCGCGAGACGGGCGCGGACGCGATCGCGCATGGCGCAACCGGCAAGGGCAATGACCAGGTCCGCTTTGAGCTGACCGCTTATGCGCTGGCGCCGCGCATCCGCGTGATCGCGCCTTGGCGGGAATGGGCGTTCAAATCGCGCGAAGATTTGCTGGCCTTTGCCGAAGCCCACCAAATCCCGATCGCCAAAGACAAACGCGGCGAAGCGCCATTCTCGGTCGACGCCAATCTGCTGCATTCCTCCTCCGAGGGTAAAGTGCTGGAAGACCCCTGGATTCCGGCGCCGGACTATGTCCATCAGCGCAGTCTCTCGCCAATGGCGGCGCCCGACAAAGTGACCGAGATCGTGCTCGGCTTTGCGCGCGGCGATGCGGTCAGCCTCAATGGCGTTGCGCTGTCGCCGGCTGCCTTGCTGGCGTCTTTGAACGATCTCGGCCGCGACAATGGCATTGGCCGCGTCGATTTGGTCGAAAACCGCTTTGTCGGCATGAAAAGCCGGGGCGTTTATGAGACGCCGGGCGGGACGATCCTGTTGGCGGCGCATCGCGCGATCGAGAGCCTGACGCTCGACCGCGGCGCGGCGCATCTGAAAGACGAGCTGATGCCGCGTTACGCCGAGCTGATTTACAACGGCTTTTGGTATGCGCCGGAACGCGAGATGCTGCAGGCGCTGATCGACAAGAGCCAAGAAAAGGTCGAGGGCGAAGTGCGGCTTGGCCTTTACAAAGGCAATGTGATGGTCATGGGCCGTCGCAGCCCGCAATCGCTGTACGCCCAGGACTTGGTCACGTTCGAGGACGATCGCGGCGCCTATGACCAAAAGGACGCGGCCGGCTTTATTCGCCTAAACGGCTTGCGGCTGCGCACGCTGGCGATGCGTAACGAGAAGGGTTGACGCGACGGCCTAAAACACTGTTCGGGTGGCGATATCCTGTAGATATTTGCCATAGCCGCTTTTTAGCAAAGGTTTGGCGAGGTCGAGCAATTGCTCAACCGAAATAAATCCCATGCGGAAAGCGATCTCTTCAACGCAGCCGATTTTTAGCCCCTGCCGCTCTTGAATGGTTTGCACAAAATTAGACGCCTGCAGCAAAGATTCATGCGTGCCGGTGTCAAGCCAAGCATAACCGCGCCCCAAGATCGACACGTGCAATTGGTGGTCGTCTAGATACATTTGATTGAGGGTGGTAATCTCCAACTCGCCGCGCGCTGAGGGCTTCACCTTTTTTGCCCGCTCGCACACGCTATTGTCGTAGAAATAGAGCCCGACCACTGCATAATTGGATTTCGGCTGCGCCGGCTTTTCTTCGATGCTGATCAGCCTGCCCTGCGAGTCGAATTCGGCAACGCCGTAGCGCTCCGGATCGGCGACATAAGATCCGAATACGCGGGCGCCGTGCGTTATTTTTGCCGACGACGTCAAGATTTGGCCGAGTTCATGGCCGAAGAAAATGTTGTCGCCGAGTATCAGCGCCGACGTATCGCCGCCGATAAAATCTTCGCCGAGCAGGAATGCTTGCGCAAGTCCTTCCGGTCGCGGCTGCGCGACAAAAGAAAGCTCCAATCCCCATTGCCGCCCATCGCCGAGCAAGCGCTTAAACACCACCTGGTCTTCTGGCGTCGTGATGATCAATATCTCCCGAATGCCCGCTAACATCAGCGTAGACAGAGGATAATAGATCATCGGTTTGTCATATATCGGCAATAATTGTTTGCACACGCCGATCGTGGTTGGATATAAACGCGTGCCAGAACCACCTGCCAGGATAATACCCTTCATGATTTCAACCGTCCTTCACAATCGCAGTTTCATTATGAAATGCGTCAATTTTATTTTGGCTCTCGGTGCAAGAACGGCTCCTTGTTTGGTGTCCTGAACCGGAAGTTCGTCAGATAATTGGGTCAAGCGTTTAGCGAACTTTGGGTTCAAAGAGACACGACAACTTATCGATTTCCGATGTAACTCTGATCCTAAAATTCAGAGCCTGCCACAATTATGGGACGAATTTCAGAATCGCCACACAAGCGTATTTTCAAGTTAATCTTATAGCGCCGGGCGAAAAAGTGGAACCCGGTATTTCGATCACCCGGCGCGACCACGTAAAAATGAGAGGAACGGGCTATCTCGATAAATCGCCATATGATCTATTCAGTAAAGATGCGCTAGATCCCTATTTTTCCGAATCTTCTTAACATGAACGGACGCCCACTTCGCTTGAAATGCTGCGGAAGCGACGGATTTTTGCTCCCGTAATGCTCTATGAGCTTGGTCCTCTATTTCCGCGCTTACCGACCAAACAATCGAGCGGACTACTGATCCATACACTCGCGGAACGCGTACACAAGCAGTCGCTCACCTCCAAATTCGACGGAACGGATATGCCCTCCCACCAAAAATCTGGTCAAACCGCACGAAAAGATTGGCTTATAGGCGCCAAAGTCGTTGCAACCTTGTCGGGTGTTGGGTTGACCTTGGGAGCGTCCATTATGATCTTTAGCGGCGCACACCTGTCCGCATGGTCGGCCGGCATGCTGGGCGCAATCGTCACGGGTCTAGCGGCCGCCAGCATTCGGCGCGGTCCAACTGGCGACCATTTACTGGGCGCTGCGACCTTGGTCTCGATGCCGGCAATCAGTGCGCTGACCGGCCTTGCCAGTTTGGGCGGCTAGTGGAGCGGCCCAATCATTCGCATCCCAGCCTGGGCCAAGCGTCGAAGCGAATGATTGGGCCAAAAGCTCCACTAATATCAAATATTTATAGTGGTTCTCCTGTTCCCGACATTTGCCCAACAGGGGTGCCGTAACGGGAAGCAAATGTCAGGAACGAACCACTAGAGCGCTGGCCAAAAAAGTCGAACTTGGTTTTACGCTCACCCGGCGCGACCACGTAAA
>DHHV01000068.1:6588-7060 GCA_002403455.1 Hyphomonadaceae bacterium UBA4763
GGCGATTTCGATAAATCGCCTGATCTTCTAAAGCGGACGGTTCATCGCGCAAATTGTTCAGCCGCTGGTGCTTACTAACAATCAATAAAGGGGGGCGGTCAGCCCCCCTTCTTGTTCAGCACGGATAGCTGAATTTATTCGCCGCCGCCGCCATCGCCGTCAGCGACCTTGATGTTCACGGCTTTGGGGCCCTTGCCTTTCGGATCCGGCCGCGTTTCGAACGTCACTTTCTGACCAGCGTCAAGGCCGGCAAGCCCTGACCGCTCGACCGCCGAAATGTGCACGAACACATCTGGGGTGCCATTGTCCGGGCTGATAAAGCCGAAACCTTTGGTCGCATTAAAGAACTTCACCGTGCCGGTGAAAGTCTCGCGCGGGCCGTCGTCTTCAAAGCGCGGCCGGAATGGGCGTCGTTCCCCATCACCACCGCCGCCGCCGCGAAAGCCGCCTCCGCCGCCGCCACGAAAGCCGC
>DHHV01000067.1:0-15376 GCA_002403455.1 Hyphomonadaceae bacterium UBA4763
GATTGGGCCGCTCCACTAGGTGGTTTACGATAACATTTTCCGTGTTTTGCAGATATTGTGTTATAAAAAATTTTCAAATCTTGCCAAAGAAGAAATCGCGAAATACGGGTCTTGGTGCGGTATTCTATTTTGGCGTTATCCTTTGCAATTGCCCTCGGTGGAAATAATCACCAAATCCATTTTACCACCTTAAGGCAGCGATCCGATTGTTATCTGGAAAATCAACTAAGGGGCTGCGAGAGATTTGGTTGATTCCACGTCTGATGTTTCGGCCACAACGACAATCAGACCGTATTTCAACCCGCGATCCTTCTTCTTTAAACTTGCTGACGCCCCGACCCAAGGCGTCGCACTGATCGCATAAGGGCAAGCGGACACGTTCGCTGACTGAGACCACAGCATTGCGAATTCCCGCCAACCGTTTACGAGGAAGCAATCAGAAACAGTTCGCCGTCAGCGGGATAGGGTCATCCAACCTACGGACACGCGCGAAGTTTTGGAGAGACATTCTTGATTAAGCGGGTGGAAATTAAAAATGCGACAGTGGAATATCCTGTATTCGATGTGCTGAGCCGCTCAATTAAAGCGTCCCTTCTTCAAGGAATCGATAATGATGGTCGCTTGAAATTTGTAAGAGCTTTGGATAATATTGACTTAAGCATTCAAGATGGCGAAAGAATTGGCTTGGTCGGACGCAATGGCGCGGGAAAGACAACATTACTGCGGTTGATAGCGGGTTTGATTACCCCGTCAAACGGTTCGATTAGCGCCAAAGGCCGCGTGGTTCCAGTCATCGACCGTGGTATCGGCATTCACCCAGAGCTAAGCGGACTCCAAAACATCTCGTTGCCTTTGCGGTTACTTGGAGCAAATTCCGCCGAAGTCGCAAAAGCAAAGGCGGAAATCCCTGAATTCACCGGATTAGGCGACGCTATCCTGCGCCCCTTCAAAACCTATTCCGAAGGGATGAAAGCCCGCCTCATTTTTGCGTTGTGCACAACGATACGCGCAGACTTGTTGGTGCTAGATGAATGGTTAGGCGCAGGTGATATTGAGTTCACCGAGCGCGCCCAATACCGCCTTCGAGACTTCGTCAACCGGGCCGGCGCCTTGGTGATTGCTAGCCACTCCTTGGACCTAATTCAAAACGTCGCCACGAGAGTGCTGTGGATCGACGCAGGCAAAATCCGCATGCAAGGCAAACCTGCCGACGTCTGTAACGCATACCGCATCGCGAGCGCAGGATAAAACGATACTCGTTATTTGGAGTTTCTATAGTGAAGTACGACCTTCGATTGAAATCTTACGAAAGGTTAGTTTTCGAGCATGATAACAAAAATTTAAATGATGATGAGAGTTTTTTTTCTACCTTTCGCGCCAAATCTTGCACGCCGAACTACCAACCCGTCAATTTCGGTGGCGTGCGCGTTTTTGACGAAAACTCCCGAACGATTCTTAAAGAGCTTCAGCATGTCTGGTCACATGTGCCAAGACCAGCGCCGGCAATATTGCGACTTGACGGATGGTGTGTTTTAGGCAGAAATGGAATAGCTATAAATCCAGAACTTGGTGTCGCCTTTTCCGGACAGATGTTCGGTGGGTCCATCGAGTATTTGAAATGGCATTTGACGACAGCATTTGGTGCGCAATGGTCGTCCGATAACCTATCTTTTTCTTTTGATTGGGCTGAGCCTGAGCAATTTACCAGCTCGATAGAGCCAGTCGGTTTCATCGGGATGACGGGTCAAGACATTTTCGGACATTGGCTATTGGATTTTGTTCCCCGGGCTCATTTTTTTCGATCTGAAGTTATCGACCTGCTTGGCGAAAGCCCCGTTCTTGCGTCGCCGTTTTTACCGCCATGGGGCCGTCATTTCTTGTCGGTGATGAATTTTCGAGACGTACACGCTATTGAGCTGGCGAGCGATAAGGTCCTCAGGCTGCGCAGAGCTTACACGCCGACAATGCTGAAAAGCGGCTATGTCGTTGATTTGCCGCGGTCAGGCGCCGCATGGCGCGCGTTCGTTGCGAATATGCAACGGAGCGAAATGGATGGGCCGGAAAAGATTTATGTTTCACGCCGCAGATGGCCTACTCAACGACCGATCGCCAACGAGCCCGCCATTGCTGATCTCGCGGTTCGACGCGGTTACCGCATTATTTCACCGGAACACTACAGTTTAGAAGAACAGGCAGGATTATTCTCGAAGGCGCGGATTATTGTTGGAGAAGATGGCTCTGCTCTTCATAACATCATTTATTGTCAGCCAGGGGCGCGGCTCGGCGTAATCGGCCGCCCCGATCGCCGCAATTTCTGGCATTTCGCTTTTTGTGCCGGGCTGGACCATTCAATCGCTTATTTCGAATGCGAGAATCGAGAGGGTGTGGTTTCAGCCGATCTGGACAGAGTCGACGCGATGCTCGCGGCGCTCGAGACGGAGTAGCCTATCGGCCGATCGACAAGGCCGCGTTGTCATGCTTGTCTGGGCAATAAAACCCAGGAGGATTTACGCTGCGCAAAGTGTTGATCGCCGGCCTGATCATCAGCCTTATCGCCCTTGCTTATGGCTTTTCGCGATCATTGCCGCAGAGCGGAATGGGCAAAGCCGGCGCTGATTTTGGCGGGCCATGCCGCACGATCGGCGGCTTCGGCGGCGGCACGGAGGACATTGTTTATGACGCGCCGAGCGGACGGCTTTATGTGTCGGCGACCGACCGACGCTGGCGCCAAAACGGCCGTGAGCCAGGCCGCGGCGGGATTTACACGCTGGCGCTCGGCGATGGCGCGGCGGACGATGCCCCGATCGATGCGACCCAAGGCGCGCCGGCCAATTTTCGCCCGCATGGGATGGATTTGTGGACCGGGGCGGATGGGCGCCAGCGCTTGTTCGTCGTCAATCACCCGATTGGCGAGCCCTCGCGCATCGACATTTTCGATGTTGAACCGACCGGTCTGTTAACCCTCAGCGCCGATGGCGGGGCCTATGATTTGTTGCATCGACCGAATGACGTCGCCGCCGACGGCCCATCCAGCTTTTATGCGACCAACGACCATTGGGCGCGCGGGCGCACAGTGGATCAACCCGGCTCATTGCTGGAGCAGATCGAGGTGTTGTTCGCGCTCGATCTTGGTTATGTCGTGAGGGTTGCCAATGGCGCCGCCAGCAAAGCGGCGACCGGGTTGAGCTTTGCCAATGGGATCGCGCTCAGCGCCGATGGGACGCAAGTGTTTGTAGCCGAGGCGCTGGATGGCGTCGTGCGCGCCTATGACCGCGCTGGCGATGGCGCGTTAAAGCTCGCCAAACGCTGGAAGGTTGGGCCGGGACCGGACAATTTATCGCGCGCCGCCGATGGGGCGCTGTGGATTGGCGCGCATGACAATTTGCTTGCGTTTACGGGGCATGCGGCGGACCCGGCCAAGCTGTCGCCCGGTTCGGCGCGGCGGCTCCACCCTGCTACAGGCGTCGTTGTCACAGCGTTTTCGACCAAAGGCGGCGAGATGTCGGCGATTTCAACCGCGTTGAGCCTGCCAGACGGCATTGCGCTGGGATCGGTTTTTGCGCCGGAGATCAAAATTTGCGCGAGCGGGGAACAATCATGAGCATGACGCGCCCGCCGCATTTTTTCGCCGCTTGCGCGCGACTGATTGCGGGTCTGTTGTCGGCCGGACCGTTTTGGGTCGCTTGGGTGGCGGTTTTGGTGGGCGTCAATGCGATCGCGCCGCTGTTTTTCTGGTCAACGCCGCAGGCAAAAATCACCGCCATTTTGTTCCTGGCGCAAGGAACGCTGATGGCGTTGCTGACCTGGGCGAGTGGTTATTCGCGCTTGCTCGGCCTTGCGCATGTCGGCTGGTTTTGGCTGATCCCGTATCTGGCGAGCGCGTGGAGCGGCGCGCCGCTCCCCACGGGATTGTTTGCCGCGTGGTTGATGGCGACGATTGGATTGAACGCCGCCTCGCTGGCGATTGATGTGGTGGATTTGGCGCGCTGGCTGCGCGGCGAGCGTGGCGATCTGCACGCCGCGCGGCGGGGGTGAGCCTTCGCCCGCGCCTAACCGCCCCGCTCATTGCCGCAGCATTTGGTTGACCGGCGCATTGGCGATCCGCCAGACTACCGGCCAGGCCCCCAACAGCGCAATAAACAAGCCGAACGCAATATTGGCAAGCAAGGTGTCGAGGCTCAGCGCCAGCGGGATCGACACAAATTCTTGCGCGGCGACCACGGCGACCAGCGTCAGCAGGATGGCGCAGGCCCCGCTGATCAGCCCGACCAGCAGCGCTTCGATCGCGATCTGCCCGGCCAGATCGCCGGGCGTCGCCCCAAACGTCAAGCGCAAGGAGAACTCGCGGCGGCGCTCATTGATCGCAGCGGCGATCACCGAACCAAAGGCGACGAAGCCGCCGACGCAAGCAGTAATCCCAACCAGCAGCAGAATTTGCCCGAAAATCCTCCGCTGGCGGGCAAGATCGCGCACGTCAACGCTCGGGTCCTGATAAGAAAACGGCGGCGGCTGCGAAAGCGGCGCGCCGACCGCCTTGCGCAACAGCAAATCCGCCGCCGTTTGGGCTTTTTGCCGATCGGCATCGGCCGGCAGCAACAAGGTGATCCAGGAGGTCTCATCGGCGGCGATCTGGGTTTCCACTTCGAATTGGCGCGCCGCCGCGCCAAATGTCGTGATCACCGCCCCATCGAACCGGCGCCCGCTGACGCTGCGGCTCGGTTCGAGCACCCCGAGAATGGCGCAATCGCGGCCATTGACGCGCAAGCGCTCGTCGAGACAGCGTTCGGCGCCGTCTGTGCATAAATTTGCCGCGATCGTCGCCCCGATCACGCAAGCGCGCTGGGTTGCCGAACCATCGACGGCGAGCTCGCTTTCGTTCAAAAACCGGCCGGCGGCGAGATCGGCGTCGATTTCGGCTCTCGCCGCGCCCGCCGCGCCATAGAGAAAGCCGCCGCGTCGCTCTTGTACGAGCGTAAATTGCACAAAGGTGCTGCGCCAGGCGGCGGCGCTTTCGGCCTCCGGGATCGCCGCGCGCAAGGGCGAAATATTGCGCAGGCGCGGCGGCCCATAGCGGTCGAAGACCTGCAAATTCTCGCTGATCACCAAGGCCCGCGCATAGGCGCCAAAGCTGGTCCGCTCGATCTCGCGCGAAAAGCCGACGACAATCGCCAGCAATAGCGCGATCGTGGTGATCGCGCAGGCGAGCGCTACGACCAACGCCAGGCTGCGCCCTTTCCAGGCGCTGACGCCCCATATGGCTTGACGGATCTGTTCGCTGAGCCTCATGACGCAGCCGCAGCTTGCTGTGCACCGGCGCGCAAAGCAAGGTCGGGCGCGACCAGCTGGCCGCGCCGCATCGGCAAGACCTTGTCGGCGACCGTCACCAGCTCCGGGTCATGCGTCGCCAAAATGATGCAGGCGCCGTCAGCGCGGGCGATCTGCAGTAATTTGCGGATTTCTTCGGTATTGTCGGCGTCGAGCCCGGCGCTCGGCTCATCGCAGATCAGCAAGGGGCGCGGATCGGCCAAAATCCGCGCAAAGCCGACCCGGCGCCGCTCCCCGCCCGACAGCCCATCGACCCGGCGCTCGATCATGTTCCCGAGCCCCAGCCGCTCCAGCGCGGCGATCGCGGCGGCGCGGCGATCGCGCGGCTTGGCGTTGCGATAGATCATCGGCAGCATGACATTGTCGATCACCCGCATGCGATCGACGAGGCCGGCGTCCTGGAACAAAAAGCCGACATGCGCGCGCCGCCATAACGCGCTTTTCTCGGCCGACAGCGCCGTCACCGTCACCGCGCCGGCCCGCACCGCTCCCGAATCGCAAGGCTCCAGCCCGGCGATCATGGCGAGCAGCGTGCTCTTGCCGCAGCCGGACGGGCCGACCAATGCGGTGATCTCGCCGGCCGTCGCAACAAAATCGACGCCGTCAACGGCGCGCGTCGGTTCCGCCGCCCCGCCTTGCGCCGGAAATATGCGGACGAGGCGCTCAACGCTGAGGCGAAAGGTCAAAACGGCGCCTTTCGTTTTTGCGCGCCGATCAACACCCGATCGCCCGGCTTCATCACCACGGCCTTGGGCAATTGCATGGTGGTTAGGAAGGCGGCGTCCGGCGGGATGACTTCAAAATGCTCAGCATCCTGCGCGCCAATACGGACCGGCGCCAGATAAATTTTGCCGTCGCGTTCGACATAAAGCGGATAGAACCGGTGTTTGAAACACAAGCCCGCATGGCCGCCATAGATCGCCGCGCAATCCGCGCCGCCGGGGCCGTCGCCTGGATAATCGCGGGCGGTTTCGGCTAATTCTTCGTCGCTCATGGCAACTTCAAAGCGAGGCGGTGATAATGCGCTGATCGCCTCGAGCGGCAAACGCGGCACGAATTGGGCGGCGCTGTGGACGAATTCGACCTGGGCGGTCATGCCGGGCAAAAGCCGCTCTTGCGCATCCTTGGCGCGCACCAGCACCGGATAGCTGACCGAGCGGCCTTCGACCTGCGGGGCGCGGCGGATTTCGACGATCTCGCCCGCAAATTGCTCATTGCTATAAGCGTCAACCTGCAAACGGACCGGCAGGCCCAATTTCACCCGAGAGATGTCGGCCTCCGAGACCAGGGCTTCGACCTCGACCTCGTTCAAGGTCGAGGCGATCGTGAACAGGATCGGCGTTGCCTGGTTGGCGTTCAGAACCTGGCCGATCTCCACTTTGCGGTCGAGCACGAAGCCGTCGATCGGGCTGCGGATCACCGTGCGGGCGACGGCGAGCTCGGCCTCGGTCACCGCCTTTTGCGCCTGATCCAGCCCGGCGACGGCCTGTTCCAGTCGTGCGCGGGCGACGTCGCGGTCCCGCAAGCTCGTCTCAAACAAGACCCTGGTGGCGAAGCCGCGCTCAAATAGCCCGTTGACGCGATCGAACACGGCTTGGAAATTGGCGACTTCGCTTTCATTCTGCTGCAATGCCGATTGGGCTTGCGCGGCGGCGGCGCGGGCGCGCTCCAGCGCCGTTTCGAACGGGGCTGGGTCGATGCGCGCCAGCACCTGACCGGCCTTGACCTGCTCATTAAAGTTTGCGCCGACCTCGACCACCCGCCCCGAGACTTCGGCGCCGACCTCGACCGCCGCTGCGGCGTGAACCGTGCCGGCGGCCGGGACCACATCGCGGATCTCGCCGAGCGCGAGGATCGCGACTTGGTATTGCGGCTTTGGTTGGAACGCCAAACCATAGGATTTCGCAATCCAGGCCCCGCCGCCCAGCAACAAAGCGAGCAAGATGACGACGCCGATCCAAAAACCGATTTGCTTCATTGGAAAGTTTCGTTGGGTTTCATCGCATGGCGGGGACTTTAAGAAGGGTCCGTCCAAGACTGGAGATTAGTAATATTCGCTATTTGTCCGTTTTTATTGAAAGACACATTTCGGACAATTAATCCGCGCGCGTAATCGATCGCGATGAATTTACGGTTGTTGCGTGGTTGATCGGGCTTGAATTCCTCACGGTAAAACAAAAAGACGACCTCATGCGTCGTTGCGCCGTCTTTACTCACGATGGCGCCGCACCCCAATCGGAAAAAAGCCCAGTCCACCGTCCCAAATTGGGGATCGATGGGACCTCCTGCGCCTTGGAATTGGACATTCGCCTGGGCGGAAGAGTGCGTCTTGGTCAGCAAACCGGCGCCGATATCGCGCCAATTTTTCTCTGAGATTGCTTCAAAGCGACGGCCGCGGCCTGCAAAGCGGGTTTGCACCTCGCCCAGCAGCCCATCCCATTCGCCGAATTCTTGCGTGACATCGATCTCATCAAAGCGAATATCTGTTTGCGCCCTCACCAAATAATCTTGCACGGCCACAATCTGGGTGATTATTTTGAAATCGTAAGGCTCTGTCTCAACAAGACCGATGGTTACGCGACCGACCGGCGGCGGCGTCCAGGTTAACTCAGCCGGGCAAGGCGCAAGTCCTTCGAGATGCGGGGCGAGCATGGCTTGCTCATCCGCCGGCAATCTCTGCAACGGCGGGGTGGAATCGGCTGGAGACAGCGCGGCCTCGCAAGCCTGCGCGGCCATCAGGGCCAATATCACCGCGATTGCGCGGCGCGCCGCGACCGCCGCTTTTGCATCGACCTTGCCGTTTTTACCCATGCGCCCCTTCCTTTGATGGGTTTTGCTTCGCGCCTTTGCGTCGGCGGCCTGACCAGCCTTGCTTCGACATGGGCGCCAAGTCCGTTGTGACGCTAACATCACGCGCGTTAAATCACAAGTCGTAATCGCACGACAATGTCGCGAACATTGAAAGTCGGACCGCGCCCTCGCCTTGGCGCAACTTCCCACCACGCTTGACCTTCCTTAGCGCTTCAGCTAATTAGCAATCATGCAAAGCGACGTGTTCAAGGCGTTGGCGCATCCGGATCGGCGGCGCATTTTGGCGTTGTTGAAACAAGGGCCGAAAAGCTCCGGCGAGATCGCCCAGCATTTCCCCAGCGCCTGGCCGACCATGACCCGGCATTTGGCGGTCTTAAAGGACGCCGATCTGGTGGTGGCCGAGCGCGACGGCGCCTCGATTCTTTACCGGGCCAACGCCAGCGTTGTCGAAGACGCGGCGGCGGCCTTGCTGGCTTTGCTGCGCGCCGGCGCGGGCGATGAACCCGGCGGCGGGCCGACAGATAATCCGAGCGACAGGGAGGCGGCGGAATGATCCGGACAGGGCTTTATTGGAGCGGCGCGGCGCTGCTCGCTTTGGTGGCGATAGCGATTTGGGCAAGCGGCGCCCTGCCTGACAGCGGGCGCATTCCGCTGCATTGGGGGCTGGACGGGCGTCCCGACCGGTGGGGCTCGCCGGACGAGGCGCGGCTGGCGCTTTACCTGTTCCCGGCGGCGGCGGGCTTGGCCTCGATCGTTTTCGCGCTCGCCCCGGCGCTCGATCCGTTTCGCGATGGCTTGCGCAAGAGCGCCAAGGCCTATCTCGCCGCCTGGCTCGGTATGCTGGCGGTATTGCTGGCGACCGGGGCCGGCGTTGCCTGGCTGTTGGTCAGCGCGGCGGGCGATGCGGACGCCCGCGCCGACGGGCTGCTGCGCGTCGTTGCGATCGCCGGCGGGGCGATGATGATCGTGCTGGGCAATTATCTGCCGAAAACCCGGCAGAGCTTCTTCCTCGGCATTCGCACGCCCTGGACGCTGACCAGCGCCATTGTCTGGGAAAAGACCCACCGGCTGGCCGGGCCGCTGTTCATCGCGGCGGGATTGGTGGGCCTGATCGCCGGCGCCTTGTTGCCGGGAATCTGGGCGACGGCGCCGCTGCCGATCGCCGCTTTGCTGGCGGGGCTGATCTGCGTCGCTTATTCGTTTTTTGCTTGGCGCGCGGCGAGCGATCGCCAAACCGGCCCGCATTTCGATTGAAAGCCGCGATTAAACCGCTTGACGCGCCAAGGCGGCGAAGGCGAGCCTTGCGGCCATGCCGGTTTCGCTCCCCGCCCGCTGCGCCATTGCGCTGATCGACGCCTATCGTCTGACCTTGTCGCCGTTTTTCGGGGCGAGCTGTCGGCATGTGCCGACCTGTTCGCGCTATGGGCGCGATTGCATTACTGCGCATGGATTATGGGCCGGCGGCTGGATGACGCTGGCGCGGCTCTGGCGCTGTCGCCCTGGCGGCACGTCAGGGCTTGATTTTGCACCCGCAGCAAAGCCAAACAACGCCTGGATCACGCCGTGGCGCTATGGCAAATGGCGCAGCGCGCTGACCGATCCGGCCTGCGCCTGGCGCGGCCCCGCCCAGCATGGAGAGAGTGGATGATTACCGTGACGTTTCCCGATGGCGCCCGCCGCGATTTCGCTGACGGGACCACCGGCGCCGGCGTCGCGGCGGCCATCTCCAAAAGCCTCGCCAAAAAGGCGATCGCCATCAAACTCGACGGCAAGCCTTTCGACCTCAACCGGCCGATTCCCGGCGATGCAGAGATCGAGATCCTCACCCGCGCGCATCCCGAGGCGCTGGAAATCATCCGCCATGATTGCGCGCATGTGCTGGCCCAAGCCGTCCAGGACTTGTTCCCCGGCACGCAAGTGACGATCGGACCGGCCATCGACAACGGCTTTTTCTATGATTTTTATCGGACCGAGCCGTTCTCGACCGATGATTTCGCCCAGATCGAGGCCAAAATGGCTGCGATCGTCGACGCCGATTATCCCTTCCAGCGCGAAGAATGGGATCGCCGCGCGGCGATCGCCCATTTCCGCGCGATCGGCGAGGCCTTCAAAGCTGAAATCATCGAGGATTTGCCCGAGGATTCGGTGATCTCGATCTACCGGCAAGGCCCGTGGTATGATCTTTGCGTCGGGCCGCATCTGCCTTCGACCCGGCATGTCGGCAAAGCCTTCAAGCTGATGAAGCTGGCCGGCGCCTATTGGCGCGGCGACCACCGCAATCCGCAATTGCAACGCATGTATGGCGTTTGCTTTGCCGAAGAGGCCGAACTCGCCGCCCATCTCAAGCAAATCGAAGAGGCCGAACGGCGCGACCATCGCAAGATCGGCAAGCAAATGCGCCTGTTCCACTTCCAGGAAGAAGCGGCGGGGCAAGTCTTCTGGCATCCGCATGGCTGGGAGCTTTATCGGACCGTCGAGAATTATGTGCGGCGGCGCATGGTCGCAGCGGGTTATCAAGAAATCAAAACGCCGCAATTGATGGACCGCAAGTTTTGGGAAGCGTCCGGCCATTGGGACAAATATCGCGAAAACATGTTCATTTCCTCGATCGAGGAAGAAGACAAGACCCTGGCGGTCAAGCCGATGAACTGTCCCTGCCATGTGCAGGTGTTCAATCAGGGGCTGAAATCCTATCGCGATCTGCCCTTGCGGTTGTCCGAATTCGGCTCCTGCCACCGCTATGAAAGCTCGGGCTCCTTGCATGGGCTGATGCGGGTGCGCGCCTTTGTGCAGGACGATGCGCATATTTTCTGCACCGAAGACCAGATCACCGCCGAAGTGACGGCGTTTTGCGATTTGCTGCGCCAGATCTACGCCGATTTTGGCTTTGCCGAATTCCGGGTGAAGTTCTCCGACCGGCCGGACCAGCGCGTCGGCGAAGACGCGATCTGGGACAAGGCCGAAAACGCCTTGCGCGCGGCGCTGACGGCGGCGGGGCTGGAGGCCGAATACAATCCGGGCGATGGCGCGTTTTATGGGCCCAAGCTCGACTTCATCCTGAAGGACGCCATCGGTCGCGAATGGCAAACCGGCACGATCCAATGCGATTTCAACCTGCCCGAGCGGCTCGACGCCAACTACATTGGCGAGGACGGGGCCAAGCACCGCCCCGTCATGCTGCATCGGGCGATTTGCGGCTCGCTCGAGCGCTTCCTCGGCATTTTGATCGAGAATTACGCCGGCGCCTTTCCGCTTTGGCTCGCGCCGGTGCAGATCATGGTCGCGACCATTACCTCGGAGGCCGATGATTACGCCGCCGAGGTCGCCGCCGCGCTGCGCAAGGCCGGCTTGCGGGCCGAGGCCGATCTGCGCAACGAAAAGATCAATTACAAAGTGCGCGAGCATTCTTTGGCGAAAATCCCGGTCATCGCCGTGGTCGGCAAAAAAGAGGCCGAGGAGCGCAAAGTGAGCCTGCGTCGCTTCGGAACGCAGGAAACCCAAAGCGTGGCGACGCTCGCTGACGCGATCGCTCTGCTGGCGGCGGAAAGCTTGCCGCCTGATCTGCGCGCATGAAGGCTTTGCGCTCGGCGGATGGTCTTGCCTTCGCCGCTTTGATCTTGGGCGCCTTGGCGCTCGGCTGGGCGCCGATCGGCTTGCGTTTTTCCGACGCGGGGCCGGTAGCGACGGCTTTTTGGCGCTTTGTGATCGGGTTTCCGTTCATCCTGGCGATTGCGCTGGGTGAAGCGCGGCTGACCCCGCCGCCGGCGCCGGGCGCGTCCTGGCGCGATTGGACCGGGCCTGCGGCGCTCGGCGGGATCGCCTTTGCGCTGGATTTTGCCCTGTGGCACCCGGCGCTGACGCTGACCAGCGTCACCAACGCCACCTTGTTTTCCAATTTCGCGCCGATCGTCGTGGTGATTTTGGTCTGGATTTTCTTGCGCAAAGCGCCGCCGGCGTTGTTTCTGGTCGGCCTTGGCCTTGCTTTGACCGGGTCGTGCCTGCTCGCGTTCTTCGGAGCCGAGGGGCGCGCCGATCGCGCCAGCCGCTTGCTGGGCGATTTACTGGCGATCGGCACGGCGTTTTGGTATGCCCTTTACATGCTCGCCATGCGCCAGGCGCGCGCCAAGGGGCGGGCTTTCGCCGTCATGAGCGTTGTCACGCTGATCGGCGCGGGGGTGTTGTTCGTCGTCTCGCGCTTGCTTGGCGAGACGTTATTGCCGCAATCGCCGCAAGGTTGGGCGGCGGTGATCTCGCTCGGCCTTGTGTGCCAGGTCGTCGCGCAATGCGCGGTGACCTTCTCGCTTGGCCGCATCGAAGCCGCCCCGGCGGCGGTCATGCTAACGCTGCAACCGATCGCGGCGGCGATCATGGCCTGGGTGTTGTTCGACGAGCGCTTGAGCGCCTCCATGCTGGCGGCGGCGGCGCTCACCCTGATCGGGGTGGTCACGGCGCAGCTCGCGCATTTGCGCGCCGCCCCGCGCCGCGCGTGATCGCCGCCCGGCTTGCTGGCGCAGCGGCGCTGCGCGATAAGGCGGCATGATCGTTCGTTTGTTTTTTCTCACCGCCATTGCCGCGGCTTTCGCGTTCAGCGACGCCCCAGCCGTCGCTGGCGAAGCCGATGTCATCGCCGCCCGCGCCGATCGCGTGAGTGATGGCGTCTATCGGATCAGCGCCACCATCCGCCATGCCGATACCGGCTGGGAGCATTACGCCGACGCGTTTGAAGTGCTCGGTCCCGACGGCAAGGTGCTAGTGTCCTGAACCAGAAGTTCGTCCGATAATTGGGTCAAGCGTTTAACGAACTTCTGGTTCAAAAAGGACACTATAACTCATTGATGTCTAGTGTGACTTTGATTCTGAAATTCGCTCAGAGCATGCCACAATTATGGGGCGAATTTCAGAATCGCCACACTAGAGGAGCGAAAACGGTGGACCTGCACCTGCATGGCAAACGCGCCCTTATTTGCGGCGCCAGTCGGGGCTTGGGCTATGGCTGCGCCGAGGCGCTGGCGCGCGAGGGCGTCGCGGTCACTTTAGTGGCGCGCCGGCAAGAGGATCTCGACCAGGCGCGCGCCAAGATTGAAGCGCTTGGCTCTGCGCCCGTTCAAATCGTCGCAGCCGATATCGCCACCGCAGAGGGTCGCGCAGCGGCGCTCGCGGTTTGCCCGACGCCCGATATTCTGGTCACCAATGCGGGCGGCCCGAAGCCGGGCGATTTTCGTAATTTCACCCGCGAGGACTGGATCGCCGCGCTAGACGCCAATATGCTGAGCGCCATCGACCTCATCAAATCGACGATCGATGCGATGATCGCGGCGCGCTTTGGCCGGATCGTCAATATCACCAGCGGCGCGGTGAAGTCGCCGATCGGCGTACTGGGATTGTCGAATGGCGCGCGGGCGGGCCTGACCGGATTTGTCGGCGGTTTGGCGCGCGAGGTGGCCGCCCATAATGTGACGATCAACAATTTGCTGCCCGGCCAATTCGACACCGAGCGCTTGAAGACCACTCACGCGGCTGCTGCGGCTGCGCGCGGCATGGAAACCGACGCTTATCGCAAGGCCGCAATCGGCATGATCCCGGCGCGGCGGTTTGGCGATCCGGCCGAATTCGGGGCAGCGTGCGCGTTTCTTTGCTCTGCACAGACCGGGTTTATCACCGGTCAGAACATACTTCTTGATGGCGGCCAATTCCCCGGTTTGCTGTGATTGATCATTGAATCAGCGCGCTCCTCGCGCCGACATCATGGCGTGCGATCGGTATTCAGGATCTGCTCCGCCGCAGATTTTGCGGCAAGCGCAGCGGCCCGCACCCAAGAAGGATCGGTCATCGCCAGCCGATCGCTCATCATGTGATGGCGCCAATGCCCGCCCAGCAAACCAAAAGCCGGGCGATAGCCGGCATGCAGCACCTCGACCAATTCGCCGGCGCCGCCGGCAGACGCCGGATAGGGCGCCTCCAATCCTGGTTGGCCGGCAAAGGCGGCGCGCAAAATGGGCAGAATCTCTTCGGAGCCGACAAGAAAACGCTGCGCATCGACGCTGGGCAGCGGCACGGTCAAATAATTGGGCAGGACATGCAAATCGCGACCTGCAAAGCCCGCCCCTAAATGCAGCCATAAAGCTGTCTTGCGCGGCGATGGACAATCGGCGCTTGTGAGAAATTGCAACCCGCCGGCATTGTCAAATTCATGGGCGGCGGTCGAAATAAACGTCAAACTATGCTGGCGCAGGCCTTGCGGCGCCCAGGCGGCCAAAGCGCGCCAAGCGGCAATCCCTGGTCCGCGTTCGGCGACGGCTGGCGTCCATCCGGTGCGCGGCGTTGAGATAACGACGTGGCGCGCGCCGGCGCGATGGATGCGTCCAATCAGGTTGAAACTGTCGCGCCAACCGGCTTCGCCATCGATGATCAAGCGCGCGCGTTTTCCTTCTTTGGCGGCGGCGATCACGGCGCTGCCGGGCTTTGGCCCCAAAACGGCGATCGGGATGGCGGCGACCGGTTTGTCAAAAGGCGCGTTGAGGATGATGGTCTCGCCGGTCACCCCTTCGGTGATCAAAACAATTGCGGCTGGCGCGCCGGCAAGCGCCGCTTCAAGCGAGGTTTTACTCGGCGGCGCCAGCAATTGCGAATGCCGCCCCGGCGCCAGCATGACGATCGCGATCTTGTCTTTAAGTAGCTGAGCATCATCGCCCAAGCGCCAAAAATGCAGCGGCGCCTCGATCCCGTCGGGACCCGTTTGCGTCACGATGAATTGGGGAGATATCTCAACCTCGCCGCTGTCGAGCGCCAGCGCGCTGCGCCGCGGTTCAAAAAAGGGCGCGCGCAACGCTTGACGGCTTAAGTCAAAGCCGGCGGCTTCGAGTCGATCGGCAAGGCGCGCGGCAAGAGCAAGCTCGCCCGCGCCGCCGGTGCGCAAATGCGCTTGGCCGTCGAGAAAAGCGAGATCAGCGGCGATCGTCTCGATCGCAAATGGATCGGGGGAAGCAGCGGAAGCGATGTGCGGCGCCAAAGCGGCTCCGGCGCCCGCCAGCATTACAGCGCGGCGTGACGGATTTGATGCGTCCTTGGACTACCTCCGTCGATCATCGTTGCGCGAGAGACTCACAGATTGTCGACTATTTCAAGCCGATCCTGCAACCCTGTTAGTGGAGCGGCCCAATCATTCGCATCCCAGCCTGGGCCAAGCGTCGAAGCGAATGATTGGGCCAAAAGCTCCACTAGACTCAAAGATTTATAGTGG
>DHHV01000067.1:15776-27201 GCA_002403455.1 Hyphomonadaceae bacterium UBA4763
TGTCAGGAACGAACCACTAGGATTAGGGCAGCGCGGCAACCAGAATGGCTGGCGCAGCGCTTTGCTGGGCGCGGACGGCCTCGCCGAGGTTTTTGCTCATGTCGGTGAACTTCACCGCCAAGTCAGCGCCGTCTTTCTGCTCCACCTGCAAGGTCACCCAATAAAGCCCGCCATCGCCGAGATAGCTATATTTGCCAGTCGCAGTGATGGTCTTCGAGACGCGACCAAATTCGCATTTCTCGACATTGAAGATTTGCTTGCCTTGCACCGGCGCGATTGGGTGGACATGGTCACGGGCGGTGCGGCCCATTTGGGCGCCGACATCTTGGGTCTGCTGGGGAGAGCAGGGCTCGGCAAGCGCTGGCGCGGCGAATGCGGCGAGGATCAATCCGAGAGCTGGGGCGGAAAAACGCATAAGGGACGGCTCCTGTTTCACAGAATGCCCGCAGCATGATCACGACAGGATGAAATTTCGTGAACGACATCGGCGAAAATGCGTCGAACCTCTCGTAAAGGTTGAGGGTTAACCATTGGCGCTCAGATTGGGCGGGGACGTGGGCTTAGGCTGGGTATCGCTTGGATGACCGCGCCGCTGCCAGGGGAGCGTGGCCACTCAATTAATCCCCAGGGGCCCAAAGATAGAGATCGATACGCCATCAGTTTTCGCCAATGGCTATTTCCGTGATCAAGCTTTGGATACTGCAATCAAATCCCCCGTCATTAACTTTAGATGTTCGGACGAGGCTGTCGCGCTCCCAACGGAACGCGTTTTGTTCGGCACGACGTCGGCAGAAATCAGCCGAGACATGGGGCTCGCCAATGCCGATGTTGAGGCCTTGGAACAAATCCTCGACGAGATCCGCGATCGCCGCCCTGCCAAACCGCTGAAGTTCGAATAATTTCTACGTCCAGATCGTCTGGCAAGACCGCGCCGCCCTCACCCCTTGGCGGGAATATCGGCCAAAAACGCTTTCAAATCCTCCGTCACCCAATCGACATGCGGAAGATCGGCCTTCTCATTGCCGGGCTCATGCCCCCAAGAGGGGCCGGAGCGGACCAAAATGGTCGTCATGCCGACCGCTTTGGCGGGGGCCAAATTGCGGGCGAGGTCTTCAAAGAACGCCGTTCGCGCCGGGACCGCGCCGCTCCATTGCAAAAAGCGCGCAAAGCCATCGGCGCTGGGCTTTGGCTCAAACCGCGAGGATTCGATGCAGAAAATGCCGTCAAACAAATCCAGCACGCCAAGCGCGCCCAACACCCGTTCGGCATGGCGGGTCGAGCCGTTTGTGTAGATCAGCCGTCGACCATTCAGGCCGTGTAATTCGGCGCGCAAATCCGGCGCAGCGGCGAGCCGCTCCAACGAAATGTCGTGGACGTAATCGAGAAAGGCGCGTGGCGACAGCCCGTGCTCGCGCATCAGCCCGTTCAAGGTCGTGCCATGCCGGTGGTAATAATCTTTTTGTAAAAAGCGGGCTTGCGCCAAATCCAGGCTCAATTCACGCGCGACGAATTCGGTCATTTTGACGTCGATCAGCGCGAACAAATCGCACCACGCCGGGTAGAGCGTGTTGTCGAGATCGAACGCCCAGGTCTCGATGGCGTCGAGCGGCGCAGAAGGCGGCGAGGCGCTCATTGGGTGGGCGAACGCGAAAGCGGCGCGGCGGCGAAATCGCGCTCGAAAAACTCAAACACGATGTTTTCCCGTCCCTGCGGCGGTTTGGCGGCGACAAAGCCTTGGTCGTCATAGCCGCGCGCCGCGCAGCCGCCCCGGCCATCAATGGCGAAGCGGGTCGCGCCGACGCAAAAGCGCTCTGTGGTTTGCGATAATTGCCGATCGCCAGTATCAGTCTCCATGATGCCGTGCACATAATACATAGTCTGCAAAAGCGGTTCGTTGATGGCGCGGGCGCATTCGCCCGCCGGCAATTCCCACCAGCCGCGGCTCTCCCAATCATCGGCGCGCCGCCGCGCGATCGCCGCCCAGACGCGATTTGGCGTCCGATTGCACAGCAACAGACCGACATTTTGCTGCTTGCGCCGCGCTTCGGCCTCCATGGCATCGATCAACGCAGCCTCCGTCGCATTGGCGGGCAGGCGCTGCTCGCGCTGGAAGCGCTGCACGGCTTGGCTGGTGCGGCGCCTCGCATAGCCATCGATCCGGCGCGCATCGAGCCCCAGATCGGCGACCAGGCGCTGAATTCCAGCGGCGCGGGCGCGCGCCATGCCGAAATTTTCGGTCTCGGTCAGCCGCGTCGTGAACAAGGTGCGCTTGTCGATCGTGATCGCAATGAACTCGGCCGAATTCAGCCGCGCCTCTTGGCAGGTGGAACGCGGTTGAGCTTGTTTGAAGCGGCCGCGCTCGGCGATGCAATAATAATGCCCGGCCCCCCACTGGCGCGGCGGACCGGCATGGGCGTCGGAGGAGCGGGCGTGAAGATAAGCCGGGCCCTGCGGCAAGGGCGCGGCTAAGACCTGGCGGCATTCGCCCGGCCGGATGCGGGTCCATCCTTCGACCGTCAGGGAATTGCCGGGGCCGGTCGCGCTCGCGGTTTCGACGATATAGCTCGTTTCATTGCAGACTTGCCAGCCGTCATTGGGACTCTGGCTGCGCGGCGGACGCGATTGCGCCAGCGCCTGCAGGGGCGGCGCCAGCGCCGCCAGCGCGAGCCCGACAAGGACGGTCTTAATGAATGAGCGTGCCGGCCCCATAAGTCGTGAACAATTCCACCAAGAGCGCATGCGGCTTTCGCCCATCCAAGATGACTACGCCCTGAACGCCCTGATCGAGCGCGGCGATTGCGGTTTCCAATTTGGGGATCATGCCGCCAGTCGCGACTTTTGTCTCTATCAACTTTTGCGCGTCGGCGCGCAGCAGATCGCGGATCAAGCGCCTGTCCGCATCGAGCACGCCAGCCACATCCGTCAGCAACATGAAGCGGGCCGCCCCCAACGCGCCGGCCAGCGCGCCGGCGGCGGTGTCGGCGTTGATGTTATAGCTTTGGCCGCTGGCGTCGGCGGCGACGGGCGCGACGACTGGGATAAAGTCCTCCGGCGCGTGCAAGAGCGCGTGCAGAATGGTCGGATCGACGGCGTGCGGCTCGCCGACAAAGCCAAGATCGAGCACCCGCTCGACATGGCTGTCGGGGTCGCGCGCCCGGCGGGTGGTCTTGCGCGCCCGCAACAGGCCCGCATCGGCGCCGGAAAGGCCAACCGCTTTGCCGCCCGCCGCCGTGATCGCCCGAACGATTTGTTTGTTGATCGAGCCGGCCAGCACCATTTCGACGACTTCCATGGTCGGGGCGTCGGTGACGCGCAAGCCGTCCTCGAAGCGGCTCTGGATCGCCAGCCGGTCCAGCATCCGTCCGATCTGCGGCCCGCCGCCATGTACGACGACCGGGTTGACGCCGAGATGTTTCAACAACACCACGTCTTGCGCAAAGCTGGCGGCGAGCGCTTCCTCACCCATCGCATGGCCGCCATATTTGATGACGATCGTCTTGCGATCATAGGTCTGAATGAAGGGCAGCGCTTCGGCGAGCGTGCGCGCGATTGCAAAGCCGGTTTCCTGATCCTGCGCGTCACTGGCGGACATGGCGATTCTTCCGAAAATTCAGCGTCTTTTTAGACGCCGCGCCGCATTTTACGAGAGAAAAAGCCGCGCTGACGCAAGTTTAACCGAGCTGTGATTGCTGATGCGCGCGCGCGGTCTTATATGCACGCTTCTGCCTGCGGGTGACCAGCTTTGCCCAGAGCACAGAACAATTTTGGCGCGCGCGCTTTTGCCAGCATTGCGAGACGACATGTTGCTGACGATGATGAAGGCCAAATTGCACCGCGCAGCGGTGACGCAGGCCGATCTGCATTATGAGGGGTCGATCTCGATCGATGGCGATCTGCTCGACCGCGCCGATATTCTGCCGCATGAGCAAGTCGACGTGTTGAACATCACCACCGGCGCGCGGTTTACGACTTACGCGATTTCCGCGCCGCGCGGGTCGAAGACTTTCGGCGTGAATGGGGCCGCCGCGCGTCTGGTGCAAAAAGGCGATCGGATCATCGTGGTGGCCTATTGCCAGCTGCCGGCCGAAGAAGCGCGCAATTATGCGCCAAATGTCGTGCTGCTGAACGAGTATAATGAGGTCGTCTCCTCGGCGGCCTAAATGCCGCGCGACCAAGGTCTAAACCCGAAAACGCCAAAAACACAGCCGCTTGCGGCCTTGGTCGCAGAGTAGGAACCGGCTGGGTTTGCTAGACCCGCCGACATGAGAGAGTCCTGGCTCGCCTTCGCCGCCCGCGAAACCCCGCGTTATACGTCCTATCCGACGGCGGCGCAGTTTTCGGCCGCGATCGGCGCAAAAGAGGTCGGCGGCTGGGCAAGCGCAATCGATCGAGCGCACCGGCTGTCGATCTATGTGCATGTACCGTTCTGCGCGCAATTATGCTGGTATTGCGGCTGCCACACCACAATCCCGAACGGTTATGATCGCGCAACGCGCTATGTTCGCACGCTGCTGCGCGAGATCGATCTGTGGGCAAAGCGCCTCGGACCGCATCGCGGCGCCCATCACGTGCATTTTGGCGGCGGCACGCCGAGTTTTCTGACCGCCGCTGATCTGAAAACCATTCTCAGCGCCATTGATCTGGCCTTTTCGATCGCGCCGGGGGCCGAGATCGCCATCGAGATCGACCCGCGCACGGTGGACGCGGCGCGCATTGCCGGTTTGTCGGAAGCAGGCTTTACCCGCGCCAGCCTCGGCGCCCAGGATTTTGATGCGCGCGTGCAAACGGCTGTCAACCGCATCCAACCTTTTGAGCAAGTCGCCGCGGTGGCGGAAGCGCTGCGGGCCGCCGGCATTGAGCGGCTCAACCTTGATCTGATGTACGGCCTGCCGCACCAGACCGTTGACAGCGTTGAGCAAACACAAAAACTGGCGGCCTCGCTCAATCCCGATCGGGTGGCGGTGTTCGGCTATGCGCATGTGCCGTGGTTCAAGCGCCATCAAGCGATGATCGATGAAGCCGAGCTGCCGGACATCGCCCAGCGGCTGTTGCAGGCGCAAGCGGCCGCCGATGTCTGGGAAAGCGCCGGCTATGCGCCGATCGGCTTTGACCATTACGCCGCGCCCGAAGACAGCCTGACGGCGGCGGCGCGCGCCGGGCGGCTGCGGCGCAATTTTCAAGGCTATACCGACGACCCGGCCGATGCGTTGATCGGACTTGGCGCGTCGTCGATCTCGGATTTTCCGGGCGGGATGGCCCAAAATGCGCGCGACATTGCCGATTGGACGCGGATGATCGAAGCGGGGGCGCTGCCAATCGATCGCGGCGTTGGCCGCACGGCCGAGGACCGCTTGCGCGGCCTGGCGATCGAGCGCTTGCTCTGCGCGATGAGCGTGGATCTGGCCGAAATCTGTGTGAGCGCCGGATTCGCCGAAGATGCGCTGGATGACTGCCTGCCGGGCCTGCGCGCTCTGGCCGACGAGGCTCTATGCGTGGTCGAGGGGCGGCGCGTCGGCATACCAATTGCAGCGCGCTTGCTGGCGCGCACGGTGGCGCGTCGGCTGGACGCCTATGCGAAGGACGCGCCGCAGCGCCATTCGGTGTCGGTGTGACGGGGTGCAGCGCTTAACGGGCGAGCGCTGGGGCAGGGTCGATGATCTGCCCCGGGCGGGCCGGGTCCAGTCGGAACAAGGGGGCGGGATTGGGCGCGGCGACGGGGGTCGGCGCGCGGCTTTTCAGCGCCCGCGCCAAGGCGACTTTGGCGAGCATGGCCGGATTGACGGCGCGACCGGGCAAGACCGGTTTGGCGCCGAAGCGGCGGCGCAGCACGCCATTGGCGAATACGGCGTTGACGCGCAATAGACTGGCCAAAGTCTGGAACTCGCAGGACAAGGCGACGTTCAACATCGGCCCATTGACAACCCGGTGCGGGGCAAATTGCGGCCAGGTGATCATCTCGCCGGGGGTCAGCGTGAGCGTCTCGGCTTTATCGTCGAAGGCCGGGACATGGCGCAATTGCTCGGCGGTCTCGCGCAGCACGACGCCTTCGATCGCGGCGGCGTCGGCAAAAGGCGGCGCCGGCGGGTAGAGATAAACGCGCTTTTCGCCGCGCAATTGCCAGAGCGTCACCAAAGGCGCGTCGAGATGATAAGTGACATGGGCGTTGGCCGAGGAAATCAGCACGCCAACATCGCGCTTGACCGATTTTTGACCCGATTGCGCGTCGAAGGCGTTGAACAAATCGGCCGCCAGGTGTTGGAAATCCGGCAAAAAAGCGCTGGCGTTGCGCAGGTTTAGCCATAATCGGCCGGCATGGACCGCCTCGACCAAAGCCGCGCCGGAAAGATCGCCCGGATCGCCGCGCCGCCAGGACCGCCAATCGAACGGATCGGCGCTCATGGTAAACAAACCGAGCTTGTCGCGCGGGTAAGCCTCGATCAACGCGGCGAGGCTGGAATCGTCGGTCGGGACCCGCGCGCCGACATTGTGGCTAAAGCGCAGCAGGCTGCGGCCGAAATTCTCGCGCGGCGACGGGCCCATATTGCGCAAGTCAATCGCCGTCGTCATCCTGTTCCCCCTGCTCGCCCGAACGGGTTTGGCGAAGACTGTTTCATTCTAGCCCAAGTCGATGACGCTCGGAAGCTATTTACGGCTTTCGTGCAAACTTCATGCTGACCTCGTTAACTAACGACGTCGCGGCGCATGGTGCGGGCGGCCAAGAACATGTGCACCGTCGCCCAAAGACCCAGCGTGCCGACAATGACGATCGACCAGCGCAAGGGCAAAGCGGCGACCGCTGTGTTCATGCCCAATGGGATGTCGCCCGCTTGCGCTATTTGCCCCAAATGATCGCTCAGCCAGCCGACAAAGGGAATGCCGCCGCCAAGGCCGATCAGATTGACCACGAACAAATAGATCGCCGTGGCGGTCGCGCGTTGCGACGGCGCGACCAGGCTCTGGACGGCGGCGAAGGCCGGCCCATACCAGAACGAATTCAGCATCAACGGCGCCGCCAAGAAGGCGATCGCCGTCCACTTCGTCGGCGCGGTCAGCGCGAGAATAAAGGCCGGGCTCGCCACCAACAGGGCCGTCGCCGGCACCGCCATGATCGCGCCGGGAAACCGCTTTTTGAAATGATCGACAATGAGGCCGCCCAACATGGTGCCGATCATGCCGGTGAAGCCGAGCGCCACGCCAAAAACGAGGCCGACTTCGAGCACGCTCATCTGAAACGCGCGGATAAAATAAGCCGGCAACCAATAAGAGAGGCCATAGCCAACGAAAGCGGCGACCCCACCGGCGCAGCATAAATGCACATAGGTTGGGTTGGCGAACAGCTTCAGATAATCGCCGACGGAAGGTCTGGATGCCGGAGGGCCGTGGGCACGTTTGGGCAAATGTAAGCGTGGTTCTTTCAGCGTCAGCCAGACGATGACGGCCAAAATCACGCCCGGACCGCCGGCCAACAGCAACGCGGCGCGCCAGCCAAAGGCTTGCGCAAAAATGCCGCCAAATGCAAAGCCCAACATTGTCCCGAGCGGAATGCCAAGCGCATAGAACGCCATCGCGCTCGCCCGTCGCTCGGCCGGCACATAATCGGCGATCAGGCTCTGCGCCGGCGGCGTGCAAGCGGCTTCACCAACGCCAACGCCGATGCGGGCGAGGAAAATCTGCAAAAAATTGGTGGCAAGGCCGCAGACCGCCGTCATCGCGCTCCAGATCGCCAGGCCCGTCGCAATGATTTTGACGCGATTGCCGCGATCGGCCAGCACAGCAATCGGAATGCCCAAGGTCGTGTAAAACAGCGCAAACGCCAACCCGCCCAGCAGGCCCATTTGCGTGTCGCTGGCGCCAAGCGCTTCCTTGATGTCTTCGTTGAGGATCGAGACGATCTGTCGATCGACAAAATTCAACGTATAGACGATCAGCAGCAAGACCATCGCATAGCGGACATATCCGGGGTTAAACGCCCTGGCGCTCGGCGGCGCAGCCTGCGGCGGCGCCGATGCAGAATCGGCAGTTGCGTCGGTCATTGCGGCTGGCTTTCTGTGGTCAGCGAGGGTGGCGGGCGCGCCTTATAGGCTGCACCCTATCCGCCTTGCGATTTCGCGCAATGGCTTTCCCGTCACCGCTGATTTGAGCCGTCAACCCTGGGAAAACGCGCGGCAACGACCATCGCGCCGCCGCGTCGGTGATCCGCCAGACGACGCCGTTAATGGGTGATCATCGGCTCGAGCGATTTGGCTTGCTCGACCCATTTGGCGACTTCCGTCCCGGTGGGCGTGCGCCGCACCAATTTTTTTTCTTCGTTCACCTCGACCATTTTAGCGGTCAGGTTTTCCGGCTTGCGATTCTTCAATTCTTTGACAGTATCGACGCCGGCCGCTTCCAATAATTCCGAATATTCTTCGCCAACGCCTTTGATTCGCATCAAATCGGCCATGTTGGTCCATTTCAACAATTGCTGCTCGGTCAGACCGGTTTCTGCAGCCACGGCTTTGCGGCCTTTGGCCGACCCGCACTTTTCCAGCAAATGCGTGGTTTTCAGGATACTCGCCGTTTTTAGTTTCTCAGCATAGCTTGGCCCAATGCCTTCAATCTTGTCGATCCGATAGCTCATGTCGCGCCTCCCTGATTGTGCAACCCGCCCAAATCTTGCGTTGACGCCCCCACGCAAGACCCTGACTTTGGTCGGAATTCGTCGCTTTGACAAGAGCTTGCGAAGCGGGCGTTATTTTGCAACGACTTGCCGCCGCAGATGGCGGCCATGGCCAGCGTAGGGGTTGCGTCGATTGACATTGGACGAGTTGGAACAGGACGCGATTGGCGGGCCGGGCGATTACGGTCGGCCGCGTTTGCTCACTTTTGTCCGCTTGCGCTGGATCGCCATCGCCGGGCAAACCGCCGCGATCGCCGTCACCGCGCTCTATCTCGATTTTCCCCTACCGTTGCGCGCCTGTTTGGTCGCAGTGGCAGTGAGCGCTTGGGTCAATATTTTCATGATGGCGGTGCTGCCGCTCAATCGCGTCGCCTCCGTGCGCGAGGCGGCGGCGCAATTGTTCTTTGACACCGCGCAATTGCTGGCGCTGCTGGGGCTGACGGGCGGCGTGCAAAACCCCTTCGTGGTGCTGGTGATTGCGCCAGTGGCGATCGGGGCGGGCGCTTTGCCCTGGCGCTGGAGCTTTGGACTCGTCGGCTTTGCTTGCCTCGGCATCGCCGCCTTGACGCAATTTGCCGGCCCCTTGCCCTGGGCCCCGCTCGGCGGGCTGAACCTGCCGATGATCTATGAATTGGGCTTGGCGATCGCGGTCATCGTCGGGGTGTTGTTTTCGGGCTTTTACGCCTGGCGCGTGTCGGTCGATGAGGGCCGGCTCGCAAAAGCGCTGGAGACCGTCCAGGCGATCCTGGCGCGCGAGCAGCGCGTCTCGGCGCTCGGCGGGTTGGCGGCGGCGGCGGCGCATGAACTGGGCACGCCGCTGGCGACGATCCACTTGGTGGCGAAGGAAATGCGCGCCAAAGCGCTGAGCGATCCGGAAATCAAGGAGGATGTCGAGCTTTTGGTCGCGCAAGCCGAACGCTGCCGGCAAATCCTGCGGCAATTGGCCTCGCGCCCGGAAAATGGCGACCAGGTGTTCGCGCGCATGCCGCTGAAAGCGGTGCTGGAGGAGGCGGTTTCGCCGCATCTGGGCCTTGGCCGCGACATTGTCGTCCAAGCCGCCCCGATCGGCGGCGGCCGCGCCGCTCAACCCGAATTGTGGCGTCGCCCTGAATTGCTGCATGCATTGTCGGGATTTGTCGAAAATGCGGTGGGCTTTGCGCAGAATAAAGTCGTGGTCGAGGGGGTTTGGGACGCGCGAACGATCGAAATTTTCGTTAAAGATGATGGGCCTGGGTTTTCCGCCGATATCATGCTACGTTTAGGCCAACCTTATGTCAGCGATCGCGCCGAAGGCGCGGCGCAAGGCGGGTTGGGGCTTGGATTTTTTATTTCCAAGACCATGATTGAACGATTGGGAGGAAAGGTTACCTTCAAAAACGTCGCCCCGCCGGGGCATGGAGCCATTGTTCGGATCGTCTTGCTGCGCGCCAAAATCGAAGCAACAGCGCTGCATGCCACCCATCCGGGCCGGCTCGCATCCTCCGTATAAAGATTGCCAACACCTATTGTTTTATGCATATATTGTGACGGAGGCAGGAAACGCCGATCGGGCGCAGGGATCAGGAAACGGTAAGCATGAGCGTAGACATCACTTTACCGGCCGACCGGTCGTTGTTGATCCTCGACGACGATACGACCTTTCGAACACGATTACACCGCGCTTTAGCGGCGCGCGGGTTCGAAGCCGAAAGCGCCGCCTCGGTGCAAGAAGCTTTGGGCATGGTGCGCAAACATCCGCCGGCTTTTGCGGTGCTGGATTTGCGGTTGGAAGACGGCTCCGGCTTGCAAGTCGTTGAGGAATTGCACGCCAAGCGTCCCGAAGCGCGCGTCGTCATGCTGACCGGCTATGGCAATATCGCAACGGCGGTGGCGGCGGTGAAAGCGGGAGCGGTCGATTACCTCTCCAAGCCCGCCGACGCCGAAGAGGTGGTGCAGGCTCTGCTCGCCAATGGCGAAGCGCGCCCCGCTTTGCCGGACAATCCGATGTCGGCCGATCGGGTGCGCTGGGAGCATATCCAACGCGTCTTCGAAATGTGCGACCACAATGTTTCGGAGACCGCGCGCCGGCTGAACATGCATCGACGCACCTTGCAGCGCATCCTCGCCAAGCGCGCGCCGCGCTGATTGGTCGAATAAGCCCCAGAATTAGCACCCGCCTCATCTCTAAGGTTGTGGTTGGTGGTAGCGATTGGCAAAATTTCAATCAATATTATCAGAGATCAGATTGACGTTCTTGTGGCCCGTATTGATAATGGCGGTAGATATGGAACAGCAAACCAACCCGTTATTATAACCCCGGGCAATAGTTGCTTAAAAGCGACTTAAGACTATTGACAATTGCCTCAAGGATTCGTTGCAATCGTTTGACATCTAACCGCGATCGATTGGGCTCAACTGGGGAATCATAGCATTTTGCCCGCGACTGCAATTGATTCGGGCAAGTATTTTCAGTTTCGTTACCGCTTCAAACTGGAAAGCGCGCTGGCGAGCCCAGTGCGTAGAGGCGCCTAAATAGCTATCAGACGCACGGCGATATATGCGCCCTGCCGGGTAGCGCCCTTGTGGCAAAAGCATCGCGGCGCTTTAGGACACAAATGCGTACTCGGTTACAAACAACGGCTCTGGTTATCAACAGCAACGCAAATAACACATTCGTATGAGAAATTACCATATTGTAAATTATATTTATTAATCACTCGTCGTTTATTTTTATTGATGCCTTTATTGCCAGATTTCCTAGTGGTCCGTTCCTGACATTTGCTTCCC
>DHHV01000125.1 GCA_002403455.1 Hyphomonadaceae bacterium UBA4763
CGGCGGCTGTCGATGATTTGGCCCGTTTGGCGGCCGTTTTTTTCTTCTTGGCTGGAGCGGTGGCGGCGCGCGCGTCGATCAGCGCTGCGGCGTCCGTTAAGCTGACCGACGCAGGATCGGCGCCTTTCGGCAAGGTCGCGTTGGTCTCGCCATCGGTGATGTAGGGGCCATGCCCCCCCGCCATGACTTTTAAGGCCTTGCCGCTTTGTGGATGGGCCCCGAGTTCGGCGAGCGGGGCCGGCGCCCCGGTGCGGCCGCGACGCGGGCCCGACGCCCCGCTCGCTTTGTCCGCCAACACCGACACGGCGCGGTTAAGACCAATTTCAAAGACGTCCTCGACGCTCGACAGATTGGCGTAAGCCTTGCCATGTTGGACATAGGGGCCAAAGCGGCCAATGCCGGCCAAAATTTGGGCGCCGTCTTCGGGATGCGGTCCGACCTCGCGTGGCAAGTTCAACAGCCGCAATGCGCGCTCAAGATTGATGTCAGAAGGGCTCCAGCCCTTGGGCAGGCTGGCGCGCTTGGGCTTGTCGCCGCCGCCCAATTGCACATAAGGGCCAAAGCGCCCGGATTTGAGCCACACGCTCTCGCCCGATTGCGGATCAAGGCCAAGATCGCGATCGGCGGCCGCGGCGGCGGCTTCCTCGCTCTGCCCCAATTGGCGAGTGAAACGGCATTCGGGATAGTTGGAACACCCGATAAAGGCGCCGAATTTACCGGTCTTGAGCGATAAGAGCCCTGTGCCGCAGGTCGGGCAGGCGCGCGGATTGGCGCCGTCCTCGCGCTCGGGGAAGATATGTGGCGCGAGGCTTTGAGTAAGCGCTTCCAGCACCTCGGAAATGCGCAAATCGGCGGTGTCGTCGATGGCGGCGCGAAAAGCGCGCCAAAATTCTTCCAATAGATCTTTCCAGAACAGATCGCCGGCCGAGACCTTGTCGAGCTGCTCCTCAAGGCCGGCTGTGAAGTCATATTGGACATAACGCGCAAAGAAGTTTTCCAGGAAGGCGATGACCAGGCGGCCTTTGTCTTCGGGAATGAAGCGGTTGCGGTCGACCCGCACATAATTGCGCTCGCGCAACACCGACAGGATCGAGGCGTAGGTCGAAGGCCGGCCAATGCCCAATTCTTCCATTTTTTTGACGAGGGACGCCTCGCTATAGCGCGGCGGCGGCTCGGTCGTGTGTTTTTCCGGCGTCGCCTTGGCGATCCTGACGGCTTCGCCCTTGGCGAGCGGCGGCAGACGCGCCTCGTCTTCGTCCTCGGGCGCCTGATCGTCGCGATCTTCGCGATAGACCCGCAAAAACCCGTCAAAGCGCAGGACCTGGCCGGTGGCCCGCAAGGCGACTTTGCCGTCGGCGGAGGGGATTTCCGCCGTCGTGCGCTCAAAAGCCGCCGCTTCCATTTGGCTGGCGATCGCCCGCTTCCAGATCAGGTCATAGAGCTTGGCCATGTCCGGCTCGAGCCGCAAGCGATCGGGCAGGCGGGCAAAATCGGTCGGGCGGATTGCTTCGTGCGCTTCCTGGGCGTTTTTGGCCTTGGAGGCGTAACGGCGCGGCTTTTCTGATAGATAACGCTCGCCAAATTCTGCGCCGATGACGCGCCGCGAGGCGTGGATCGCCTCTTCGGCCATTTGCACGCCATCGGTCCGCATATAGGTGATGAGGCCGACCGTCTCGCCGCCGAGATTGACGCCCTCATAGAGCTTTTGGGCGATCTGCATGGTGCGGCTGGCGGCAAAGCCGAATTTGCGCGCCGCTTCTTGTTGCAGGCTGGAGGTGATGAAAGGCGGCGGCGGATTGCGCTTGACCGGCTTGCTTTCGATTTCGGCAATGGAGAAGGTCCCGGCGCGGATGGCGGCGACGATGCGGTCGGCCTCGGCGGCGCTGGCGATGTCAAATTTTCCGAGCTTTTTGCCGTCAAACGCGACAACGCGGGCCAGAAACGGCGCGCCGGCCGCGCTCAGCGCATCGACCGCGATCGTCCAATAATCCTGCGGGCGGAATTTCTCGATTTCGAGCTCGCGCTCGCAGACCAAGCGCAACGCGACCGATTGCACGCGCCCGGCCGAGCGCGCGCCCGGCAATTTGCGCCACAAAACGGGGCTCAAGGTAAAGCCGACCAGATAATCGAGCGCGCGCCGCGCCAAATAGGCCTCGACCAGCGGCATATCGATGGCGCGCGGCCGCGCCATGGCCTCGGTGACGGCGGACTTGGTGATGGCGTTGAAGGTGACGCGTTCGATCGCGACCGATTTCAGCGCGCCTTTGGCGGCGAGCGCCTCGCGCACATGCCAGGAAATGGCTTCGCCCTCGCGATCGGGGTCGGTCGCCAGGATCAGCCGTTGGGCGCCTTTCAGCGACTGGCCGATCTCGCGCAATTGCCGCGCGCCGCGATCATCGGCTTCCCAATCCATCGCGAAATTTTCGTCCGGTCGCACCGAGCCGTCTTTAGCCGGCAGATCGCGGACATGGCCGAAGGAAGCGAGCACCGTGAAATCGGGCCCGAGATATTTTTCGATGGTCTTGGCCTTGGCCGGGGATTCGACGACGACAACATTCATGGACGGCTCGAGTCTCTTCGCGGGTGCAGCAAAATCATCAAATGGCCCCGACCTTGGTCGCGGACGTCTTGAAAGTCAACGAAGCCGGCCAGGGCGCCTTCACGGACGCGGCGTCCTGAAAATCGCGTATAACGCGAATTTGACATTAATTATAACCTTAGGTAGAATCTAAACGAAGACGATGAATGGTTGATCACGGCGCTAAAGATGGATGTGAGCTCTGAAGGGAAAAGTGCGGGCGCCAGGGGTCCAGCGGCGCGGCGGCTGGAAACGGCCGCCTATATTGCTGACTTGTCGGTGGATTTGGCGCTGCTGGCCAATCGGGCCGGGTTGGACGCAGTTGCCGGCGCGTTGCTGGTCGCAGCGCAGACCGCGCGCCTCAATGCTGATCGCCCGGCAGCGGTCGAATAGCGTAAACGCACGCAGCTCGGCTTTGCCTTCGCCGTTGAGCGTGCTATGCAATAACAAGCGAGCGACTCGCTTGCGGGAAAAAGAAAGGCGCTTTCACTGACCACTCAGCCTCCGTCGCATGGCCACCCCCCGGAAACTGGTGGGAGCTTCGCCCAAACGCCCGAGATCGAAAGCTTGATCGACGACGTGATTTTACGGTCCCTCGACGACGACAAGGCGGAAGATGTGCTGGTGATTGATCTGGCCGGGAAATCCTCGCTCGCCGACGCCATGATTGTCGCTTCGGGGCGCTCGCAGCGCCATGTCGGCGCGCTGGCTGACCATTTGATGCGCAAGCTGAAAGACGCGGGCGTCGGCAAAGTGCGGGTCGAGGGCCTGCCGCAATGCGATTGGGTGTTGCTGGATGCGGGCGATGTAATCGTACATGTGTTCCGTCCCGAAGTGCGCGCGTTTTATGGCATTGATCGGATGTGGGATCACTGATCGGCCCGTTTTAGCCGCTGCTTCTTTATGATCATTAGTCTGGTTGCGATCGGCCGCTATCGGTCGGGGTTGGAAACGGCGCTGACCGATGACTATATAGCGCGGGCTCAGCTGACCGGGCGCGGGCTGGGTTTGCAGGCGCGGCTCGTTGAGATTGTCCCGCGCAAGGACAACCAAGCGGCGGAAAGCGCGGCGATTTTGGCGGCCTTGCCGGCCGGGGCGGCGCTTGCTGCGCTGGATGAGCGCGGCGACAATCTCAGCTCGGGGGCGCTGGCGCGCAAGCTGGCGGCATGGCGCGATGGCGGGCGGGCGGAAGCGATGCTGGCGATCGGCGGGGCGGATGGCCATACGGAGGACCTGCGGGCCCGCGCCGATCTGGTGCTATCCTTTGGCGCGCAGACCTGGCCCCATAAATTGGTGCGGGCGATGGCGGCGGAACAGATTTACCGGGCGATGACGATCCTCGCCGGCCATCCCTATCACCGCGAGGGCTAGAGCAGCGGGTGGTTTATCGAAATCGCGCGATGCTCTCGTTCTTCTTTATGGTCGCGCCGGGGGATCGAAAAACCGGTTCCCACTTTTTAGCCCGGCGCTCTCGGCGCTTTATTCCACCGCCAAAAACCGCCCCTCGAGGCCCGCCAGCGGGGCCAAGAGGCGCCCCTGCACGTCTGTGGCGCTCAAAATCTCGCCAGTTTCCAGGTCGCGCAGCTTGGTCGCGCCGCCGCCAAGCGCTGCCGGCGCAAACGCGAGGGTGCGGGGCGCCTCGCCGACGTTCATTACAAACAGGATGCGCCGGGCGCCGCGCGATTTCAGGACGACAAAAGTCTCGCGATCAGCGTGAACATGCTGGCGCACGCCCGCCCATAGCGCCTGTTCGTCGGCCCGCAAGCGCATCAGCCGGGCGACGAGGTCTTTCAGCGCCAAGGCGCGGGGATCGAGCGCCTCAGCGGCGATGGTGAGGCCCGGAACCAGGCCATCGGTGCGCGAAACATGGTCATCGCAAAGGCCAAATTCGGCGCAATTGTCGATGACCTGCTCGGCGAAATTGGGATGTTCCTGGCCAAGCTCTTCGCCGTAATAAAGCGTGATCGGGCCGGACCAAGCGGTCATGAACTTGAACGCCAAAGCGTGGCGCGTCCAATAGGCCTCATCGGCGATGTCGGCGACCTTGTGGCGCTGCAACAAATCGCCAAACCGGACGAGGTCGTGATTGCCGAGCATCAGATTGGGCATTGCCCGCTCTGGGTAAGTGCGATGCGCGCCCAGCGCCCAGTCATCGAGCAAAGTGGTCGCCGGCAGGCGGTTTTTGGCGTGCTCTTCGCCGCCCAAAACCTGCACGAGCGCATAACGCACGGGAAAATCAAAGGCGCTGTCGAGCGCGCGGACGCGGTCATCGCCATAGGCGCTGGCGCGGATGCGATCGGCGCGGTCCCAGACTTCGCCGACCATGTAGCACAAGGTGCCCCAGCGCTCGCCGCGGGCCTGTCGGGCCGCGCAAGTCTCCTCGACGACGCGGCGGATTTGCGCCCAGGCTTGCGGGGGCACTTGGAAAGCCTGGTCAAAGCGCCAGCCGTCAATGCCGACCGCCTCGATCCAATAGGTCGCCACCTCTTGAAAGAAGGCGAGGCTGTCGGGGTGGCGGTAATCAACAACGCGTCCCGGATAATCCTTCGGATTGCCCGGGTAATCTGCCGGATTGGTGGAATCGACCGGGCGCTTGCCGCTCGGAGAGGCGACGACATCGCCTTTGTGATGGCCAAAAACGCCGTCGAGAAAGACATAAAGCCCGCGCGCATGCGCGGCGTCGACGAGCGCGCGCAGGTCTTGAAGCGTGCCAAACCGCGGATCGACCTTGAAATAATCGCGCGCGAAATAGCCGGTGGCGTCGAGCTTCAAATCGGCTGGATGCGGCCCATTGACGCGCATTTGCGGCGCGCCGGAATGGCTGTCGAAAATCGGGGTCAGCCACAGCGCATTGACCCCGAGGCTGGCGATGTAATCGAGCGCCAGCGTCACCCCTTTCAGATCGCCGCGATGGGCGCTCGGCCCATAGCCCGCGCCATAGCCCGCGCCGCCGCCATTGGCGAAGGACTCGACCATCACTTGGTAAATCCGCAGATTACAGGCCGGCGCATCGCCGCCAAGGCAAGCGAGCGATCGATCTTCGGCAAAAGCCGGCCGGTCGATCACGGTCGGCGGGTCGTTCGCGGTCGCGGATGGGGCGGACATGGCGGCGGTCAAACCCATGAAAATGGCTCCTAATGCCCCGCCAAAGCGCGCACCGGGAGGCACACGCGCGCGGCGCCGACCCATGCGCTGAAGAAGGGGCGTCAATCTCATCTGCGAACCGTTGTAGGAAAATTACTTGCCACGGTCTATGCGGTTGGCGTCTTTGTCGCAGGCGGGATCAGAAAGGCAATGACGATGACGGCACGGAACGGGATTGGTGGGGCGCTCATCCTATGGCTGGCGGTGATGGCGGCGGGCTGCGATCGCGCGCCGGAGCTCGCACCGGCCAGCCCCGCAGCGCAAGTCACCGATCCCGGCCCGCAAGGCCCGCCGGAAGATCTTGCTGCGCTCGCCCGCGTTGAGCCGCTGCATTGGTGGGCGGGGTTTGCTGAACCGCGCCTGCAACTGATGGTCTATGGCGCGAATATCGCGGCGCGCGCGGCGAGCGTTACAGGCGCAGGTGTCGCGCTGGCAGGCGTTCAGCGCACCGGCAATCCGAATTATCTGTTCCTGGATTTGGACCTTTCCCAGGCTGCGCCGGGCGTTGCGCAATTGCGTTTTGCGGGCGCCGATGGCGACGTCCTCACCCATGCTTACGAGATCAAGGCGCGCCGCGAAGGGTCAGCGCAGCGCCGCGGGTTTGATTCGAACGATGCGATTTATCTGATTACGCCGGACCGCTTCGCCAATGGCGATCCCAGTAATGACGATGTCGCCGGCTTTTTGGAGCGGGCCGATCGCGCCGCGCCGACCGGGCGCCATGGCGGCGATCTGGAAGGCGTTCGCCAGCAGGTCGATTACATCGCCGGGCTCGGCTTTACGCAGATTTGGCTCAACCCGGTGCTGGAGACCAATGAGCCGGCGATCTCTTATCACGGCTATGCGATGACCGATCTTTACCGGATCGATCCACGCATGGGCGATTTGGCGCTCTACAAGCGGCTAAGCGCGGAGGCGAAAGCCAAAGGCGTCGGCCTGATCATGGACATGGTCGCCAACCATGTCGGCGCGCGGCATTGGTGGATGCGCGACAAGCCAACCCCGGATTGGATCAATTTCGGCGGCGATTATGTGCAAACCAACCACGCCCATACGGTCTGGATGGATCCTTACGCGTCCGAGCGCGACCGGCGCCATTTCGCTGATGGCTGGTTCGTGCGCACCATGCCCGATCTCAACCAGCGCCAGCCATTGCTGGCGACCTATCTGATTCAAAACGCGCTGTGGTGGATCGAGGAAGCCGATCTTTCGGGCGTGCGGATGGACACCTGGCCCTATCCGGACAAATATTTCATGGCGCAATGGGCCGAGCGCATCGCCCGCGAATATCCGAATTTCTCGGTCGTCGGCGAAGAATGGCACGTCAAGCCGGACATCGTTTCCTATTGGCAGGCCGGCAAGGCCAATCGCGACGGCTATGACGGCAAGCTCGACGTCTTGATGGATTTTCCGCTGCAAGCGGCAATGCGCGCGGCGATGACGGAGGCGGAAAATCTCTATCGCGGCACGGGGGCCATCAAGCTTTATGAGATTTTGGCGTCAGACCTGCTTTATCCCAATCCGATGGATTTGGTCGTGTTTGGCGACAATCACGACATGGACCGGTTGCACACGCAATTGGGCAAGAACCCGGCGGCGACGAAAGCCGCGTTATCTTATGTCGCGCTGATCCGCGGTATCCCGCAGATCTATTACGGCACAGAGATCTTGATGGCCAATGATCGGCCCAATGATCATGCCGATATCCGACGCGACATGCCGGGCGGGTGGGCCGGCGATGCGGTCAGCGCGTTTTCCGGCGTCGGCTTGGGCGCGGAAGAGGCGCAAATGCAGGCGGATTTACGCACGCTTTTACGCTTTCGCCAAAGCAATAGCGCCGTTCGGACCGGCAAATTGACGCATTTTGCGCCGAGCCCGCCGCCCGCCAGCGGCAATGCTGAAGCGACCGACCAGGGCGTTTATGTGTTCTTTCGCCATGACCAGGCCTCGACCGTGATGGTCGCACTGAATGTGACGGATGAGCCCCGTCGGATCGACGTCAGCAAATATGCCGAGTTCGTCCGCCCCGGCGATCTTTTCGCAACGCCCGCCGATCCGACCAGCGCAAATCCCTTGCCCGAGACGATTTCCATCGGCCCGCGCGGCAGCCTTGTGCAGGTGTTCGCGCCGCGGGCGCCGTGAGTCGCGCGCCAATCCGAGGATCGGCGCTGTGTTGTAAAACTACATCGTTCGATCAGAATGTGCGCGCGCCAGAAGTTTTCCGTTGAGCGGGGCTTGCGTTCGTCAATTCTCGGTCACAATGTCGCATCTGATCGAGAGTCCTGGATCACAGGACCCGTTATCAGCGCATTCCGCGCTCGGGACGATGACGTGCAAACAACCAAATCGCTATTGATGACTCATGTCTTTTCGGGATCGTTGCTGATCGGCGGCTGCCTGTTCTTGGCCAGCGCGCCGGCCTTCGCGCAAGAGACGGTGTCGACCGCGCCGATCTTGATCCCGCAGCAGACCGATCAGGCCGGCGGCGCCGAAGACGATGACGAGAAAGAACGCCGCGAAGAAGAAGTCGTGGTGACGGGCTTTCGCGCCGCGATTGAAGACGCCATCGCCAACAAGCGCAACGCCGACACGATCATCGAATCGATTTCGGCTGAAGACATCGGCCGCTTGCCGGACGTGTCGATCGCCGAAGCCATTGGCCGCTTGCCGGGCATCGCGACGCAGCGCACCAATGGCCAGGCGAGCGCGATTAACATTCGCGGCCTGACGCAGAACCTGAACCTTGCGACCTTGAACGGGCGCGAACAGGTCAGCTTCAACGGCGACCGCTCGATCGAGTTCGAAACCTATCCGTCGGAATTGATCTCCGGCGCTGACATTTACAAATCGCCGAAAGCCTCGCTGATCGAGGGCGGCATCGGCGGCACGATCGAGTTGAAAACCATCCGCCCGCTCAATCGCGAAGGCCACACGTTCAACTTCAACGTTCGCGGCAGCTATAATGATCGCGCCGGGCAAATCTTCGACGCCGATCCGCTCGGCTATCGCGTCAGCGGCTCCTATATCGGCGAGCTGGTCGATGAGCGCGTTGGATTGGTGCTCGGCTACGCGCGCCTCGTGCAGCCGGACGTGTCGGTCCGCTTCGTCGGCTTTGACTTTGCCGGCGCGTCGCAAGACTTCAATGGCGATGGCGTCAATGACAATCCGAGCTTCGGCTTTGAGGTCGAAGAGCAGGGCGGCACCGATGTCCGCGACACGATCAACGGGACCTTGCAATTTCGGGTGACCGAGCGGCTCGATATTTCGATCGACGCCTTTGCGTCGCGCTTTGAATCGCCCAGCTTTGGCCGCGGCATTCGCGTGATCGGCACGCAGGAAGTCAATGGCGGCAACACCACGGTCGCCAATCCGGTTGTGTTGGGCCAAGCTTTGGTCGGCGGTCTCTTTACGCGGAACGTCCCGGCGCCAACGCTTCCGGGCGGCGGCTTTGGCCTGACCTTCCAGAATATCAACGACAACCAAGACGATCTTGATCGGAACTTGACGGTCGGCACGAATGTCAAATGGACCGGCGATCGGCTCGAACTGCGCGGCGATTTCACCTTTTCGATCGGCGACAGCTTCTTCGCCAATGAAGTCTCTAATATTTTGCCGATTGTCAGCCTGACCGGCGGCGTGCCGGGCATTTCGAACAATCTTCCCAACACCCCGGTGATCGCCTCCAACCAGCAAGTGTTCATCCAGCTGGATGGCGCAAACCTGCCGACGATCAATTTCACCGACGATTTCACCGATTTCTCGGTGCAGCGTTTGTCGAATTTCGGCTTGTTCCCGTTTGACAACGAAGAGCGCCTGTTCGCGTTCTCGGGCGATGGTAAATATCAGCTTGGCGGGTTCTTTGACTCGATCGAAGTCGGTTTCCGTTATTCGGACCGGCGCGCCGAGCAATTCCGCGTCTCCGCGCAATTTGGCTTTGGTAACGACGCCGGCTTCTTCCAATTCGCGGGTCAGCCTTTCACGCCGATCGCTTTGAATGACAGCAATTCGTCAGTCGAGTGTTTCTCCGGCAAGTTCGCCGATAACGGCTTCCCCTGCTTCCTGGTGATCGAAGACCCGGTGGCGTTGGCCGTCGCGAATGGCGTCAGCGTGACATTGGACCAAAGCGCTGGGTTCACCCGCTCGGATAGCTTCACGGTCGATGAGCGCGTCATCGCCGGTTACATCCAAGCCAATATCGATAGCCAATTGTTCGGGCTGCCGCTGACTGGCAATATCGGCGTGCGGATCATCAATACCGACCAGCAATCAATCAACCAATTGACACTGGAAAATAACCCGGCGGCCGACCAGGTTGGCATCAACTTCACCAATTTCCTGCCGTCGTTGAACTTGATCTTGGCGTTGACCGACAATGATCAATTGCGCTTTGGCGCGTCGCGGGCGTTGTCGCGTCCGACGATTTTCGGCCTCGGCGGCAATGTCAACGTATCGGTTGTGCCGATCAATACGGGTGGCGTCCCAGGGTTCGGCCTCGCCGGCGGCGGCGGCAATCCAGGCTTGCAGCCCTTCCTCGCCAACCAGGGCGATATTTCCTACGAGCATTATTTCGAGGACGGCGGCATCTTCACGGTCGCATTTTTCTTCAAGAACCTGCAGTCGTTCATCACCAATGTGAACAACACGGCCTTCGACTTCGAAGCCGCCGGCCTGTTGCCTTTGGTCGAGCAAGACCCGAACTTTCCGCAAGTCCAAAGCTTTATCGGCACGTTCGGCGGCTCGGACAATGCCGAGGGCGGCCGCATTTGGGGCTTTGAGACGGCGATCACCAAGCAGTTCAACTTCCTGCCGGGCTTCTGGAAGAATTTCGGCGTGACGGCGAGCTATGCGTTCACCCAATCCTCGGTGACGTTTGATGCGGGCAATTCCGGCGTAACCATCACCGCGCCGCTGCCAGGTCTGTCGACCCATGTCATCAACCCGACGCTTTATTACGAGCAAGGCGGGTTCTCGAACCGGATCAGCGCCACCTACCGGTCCTTGTTCGTGTCGCCGCAAGTGGGCTTGAACCAGCAATTGCCGGGCACGGATGAAGAGCTGACCTTGTCCTATCAGGCGTCCTATCAATTCTCGGACAAAGGGCCGTTGAAAGGGCTGACCTTGCTGTTCCAGGCCAACAACATCACCGATGAGCCGGTGGCGACGTTCTTCGACAGCGATGTCGGCAACCAGACCGGCACGGTGCAATTCTTTGGCCGCCAATTCTTCTTTGGCGCCAGCTACACCTTCTAAGCGCGACGCATCTCCTCCGATCCTCACCCCGCGCGGAGAGCCATCTCCGCGCGGTTTTTTATGCGCCAAACACCGCGAGAAGGCTTGACCTCGGCGGCGGCGCTGCGCAGCAAGGCGCGCTGTTGATTGGCATTTTTGGCGAGTTCCATGAAATTCACCCGGGCTTGGCTGGCGAGGCATTTGGCGACCGATCTTGATTTTGCCGGCTTGGCCGAGGCGATGACCATGGCTGGGTTGGAGGTGGAGGACGTCCACGATCCGGGCGCGGCGCTGGCGGCGTTCTCGGTCGCCAAAATCATCGAGGCGGGGCCGCATCCCAATGCCGACAAATTGCGGGTCTGCCAGGTCGACACCAAAGACGGCCGCAAAGAGATCGTCTGCGGCGCGCCCAATGCGCGGACAGGCCTTACGACCATTTACGCCCCGATCGGCGCCAAAGTGCCGGCCTCGGGCATTGTGTTGGAAGCGCGCCCGGTGCGTGGCGTCGTTTCCAACGGCATGTTGTGTTCGGGCGCCGAATTGGGCGTCGATACAGAGTCCGAGGGCATTTTGGAGCTTGCGCCGACATTGGCGGTCGGCGCGCCGGCCGCCGCGGCGCTCGGCGTTGATGATCCGGTCATCGATTTTGAAGTCACCCCTAACCGACCCGATTGGCTTGGCGTTGTCGGCATTGCCCGCGACCTCGCCGCCTGTGGGGCGGGGCGGTTCATCGAGACGGCGATAGCGCCCGTGCCCGGCGCATTCGCTTGCCCTGTGCAAATTCGCCTGGAGGCGCCCGAGGCCTGCCCGATTTTCGCCGGCCGCTTGATCCGTGGCGTCCGCAATGGGCCGAGCCCGGCCTGGCTGCAGCTCTTGCTGCGGGCGGTCGGGATCACGCCGCGCAGCGCGTTGGTCGATATCACCAATTTCCTGTGCCTTGACCGGGCGCGGCCCTTGCATGTCTATGACGCCGCCAAATTGTCCGGCCCGATCATCGCGCGGTTGGGGCGGGCGGGGGAAAGCCTCGCCGCGCTCGACAACAAGACCTATGCGGTGGATGAGACCCATTGCGTGATCGCCGACCGCAACGGCGTTTTAGGCCTAGGCGGGGTGATCGGCGGCGCGGCGAGCGGCGTCAGCGCCGAGACGACCGACGTTTTCCTTGAATGCGCCTGGTTTGATCCCAAGCGGATCGCCCGCACCGGCCGCGCCTTGGGGATCGCCTCGGACGCCCAATATCGCTTTGCGCGCGGGGTAGACCCCGGCTTTATCCGCGAAGGGATTGAGCTTGCCACGCAGATGATTTTGGATCTGTGCGGGGGGACGCCGTCAAACTTGCGGATCGCCGGCAAAGCGCCGCCGCCGCCTGCGGCAATCGCTTATGCGCCGACGCGTCTTGTGAAATTGGCGGGGATCGAGATGCCGGAGCCGCGTCAGAAGGCGATTTTGACCGCTTTGGGGTGCCGTGTTGCCAGCGCCCGGGCGCGGCCCTGGCGGGTGACCCCGCCAACCTGGCGCGGCGATATGGAGGGCGCGGCCGACGTCGTTGAGGAATTGGCGCGCGTCTATGGTTATGACAAGCTGAACCCCGCCTCGCTGCAGCGCCCCAAAGGCCGGGTGCGGCCAGTGCTGACGACGACGCAAATCCGGGCCGGACTGGCGCGGCGGTTTTTGGCGGCGCAAGGCTATCGCGAGGCGATCACCTGGTCGTTTTGCGCGCGGGCTGATGCGGTTGCGTTTGGCGGCGGCGCAGACCAACTCATGCTCGCCAACCCGATCGTCTCGGAGCTCGATTGCATGCGGCCATCGGCCTTGCCGGGGCTGTTGAAAGCCGCGCAAAAGAATGTCGATCGCGGTTTTGCCGATATTGCCTTGTTCGAGATCGGCCCGATTTATCGCAGCGACGCGCCCGATGGGCAGAGCCTCGTCGCCGCCGGCGTGCGCCATTCCGCGCCGCAGCGGCATTGGCGCGCGGATGCGGCCAACCCGGTCGACGGCTTTGACCTGAAAGGCGAGATCGAGCGCGCGCTCGAGGCGCTGGGTGCGCCGGTCGATCGGTTGCAATTGCTGGAGCCCGCTTTTGCTTGGCAACATCCGGGGCGCAGCGCCACCTTGCGCTTGGGGCCGAAGACTATTCTCGCCGCCTTTGGCGAGGTGCATCCGCGCATCTTGCGGCAATTGGACGTCAAGGGACCGATGCTCGGCTTTGAGCTGTGGATCGAGAATTTGCCGACGCAAAAAGCCAAGCAAAGCCCGGCGCGCCCTGCGCTCGATGCGCCCGATCTCATGCCCCTGACGCGCGATTTTGCCTTCATCGTCGATGAAGCGATCTCGGCGCAGGACATTGTCCGCGCCGTGCGGGGCGTCGAAAAAGCGTTGATCGCTGACATTGCGGTCTTTGACCTTTATCGGGGCGCAGGGGTGCCGGAGGGCAAGAAATCCGTTGCGATCGAGGTAACGCTGCAACCGCGCGAGCGCTCGCTGACCGATGATGAATTGGCGCAATTCATGGCGAAAGTGGCCGGCGCGGTCGCCAAGGCAACGGGCGCGGTTTTGCGCAATTAACCTTAGCGGCGCGCACGCATAGCGGGATTGACGCACAAACTATCGTAAATCGCTGATTTACCGCGATTTTTAACAAGGTTTTATCTGCGCTCGCGTAATTCCTGCGGCGTCCGAAGACGGCACCCAGGAGTTTAGAATGAAATCCAAATCGATCGCCTTGGCGATGTTCGCCGCTGCCTTGTTGGCCTCGCCGGCGCTGGCCGGCGAATGCACGCCGACCCAAGAACAAGAAATCGGCGGCCAATTGGCCAAAGCCGCGCGCGACACCGTCAACGGGATCGCGCCGGTGCAAGGCAAGCAAATCTTCAACTTCGACAAATGCGATTTCGGCGCGGTGTCGAAAACCCTGAAAATCGAAGGCAAATATAGCTATTTGGGCGATGGCGGCCTGTTCTGGGTAACGGTTGCGTCGGAATTCAAGCAAGGCGATGCGCCGGTGGTGACTGTCACCGGCATGAGCAAGAACCTCGTTGAGGCGGTGCGCGCCCAACAGGCGAATGCGCCGGCGACCTTGGTGGCCGCGCTGCCGTAATCGATTTTCCCAAACGGGATCAGCGAATAAAAAAGCGGTCGACGCCGTCGACCGCTTTTTTTGTGCGTCCGCGAAAACCTAATGGCTAATTGATCGTCTCGGAAGCGAGCGGCGGCTCGTCCTCGGCGATCTCTTCATTATCGTCCGATTTCGCCGGCGGCGCATCGCCTTCGAAAAAGGTGAACGCCAATTTGGTTGCATCTTCTGGATCGACATCGACGCGCACCGCGCCGCCGCGCCGCAATTTGCCGAACAGCAATTCGTCGGCGAGGCCCTTTTTGATGTGCTCCTGGATGACCCGGGCGAGCGGACGCGCGCCAAAATGCTCGTCATAGCCTTGCTTGCCGAGCCATTCGGCGGCGGCGGGCGTCAGCTCGATCGTCACCTGGCGGTCGGCGAGTTGGGCTTCCAATTGCAGAACGAATTTCTGCACGACCTGCTGGATGATTTCTGGCGTCAGTCCGCCGAAGGGGATCACGGCGTCGAGGCGATTGCGGAATTCCGGCGTGAACAAGCGCTTGATTGCGTCTTCGGCCTCGCCATCGCGGCGGCCGCGGCCAAAGCCGATGCCGTCTTTCGCCGCGTCGGACGCACCGGCATTGGTCGTCATGATCAAGATGACATTGCGGAAATCGACCTTCTTGCCATTGGCGTCGGTCAGCGCGCCATGGTCCATGACCTGCAACAAGATGTTGAAGAGGTCGGGATGGGCTTTCTCGATCTCATCCAGCAATAGAACGCAATGGGGGTGCTGATCGACGCCGTCGGTCAACAGCCCGCCCTGGTCAAATCCGACATAGCCGGGCGGTGCGCCGATCAAGCGCGAGACGGTATGGCGCTCCATATATTCGGACATGTCAAAGCGCAGCAATTCAACGCCCATGATCGAGGCAAGTTGACGGGCAACCTCGGTTTTGCCAACCCCGGTCGGCCCGGAGAACAAATAATTGCCAATCGGCTTGCCTGGATCGCGCAAGCCGGCGCGCGCCATTTTGATGGCGGCGGCGAGCGCTTCGATCGCCTTGTCTTGGCCGAAGACGACGCGTTTGAGGTCGTCATCGAGCGTGCGCAGCGCCTCGGCGTCGGATTTCGACACGCTTTTCGGCGGAATGCGGGCCATTTTGGCGATCACCGCTTCGATTTCCTTGACGCCGATGGTTTTGCGCCGGCGCGCTTCGGGGATCAGCATTTGCGAGGCGCCCGCCTCGTCGATCACGTCGATCGCCTTGTCGGGCAATTTGCGGTCGCCGATATATTTGGCCGACAGGTCAACGGCGGCCTTGATCGCCTCGGTGGTATAACGCAGGCGATGGAATTCCTCGAAATAGGGCTTGAGGCCCATCAGGATTTTGGTGGCGTCGGGGATCGAGGGCTCGGTGACGTCGATTTTCTGAAAGCGGCGGGCCAGCGCCCGATCTTTCTCGAAATGCTGGCGGTATTCTTTGTAGGTGGTCGAGCCCATGCAGCGCAATTGGCCCGATTGCAGCGCCGGTTTGAGAAGGTTCGAGGCGTCCATCGCCCCGCCAGAGGTCGCGCCCGCGCCAATCACCGTGTGGATTTCATCGATGAAGAGGATGGCTTTGGGGCGGCGCTCCAATTCCTTCATCACCGATTTCAGGCGCTCTTCGAAATCGCCGCGATAGCGCGTTCCGGCCAATAACGCGCCCATATCGAGCGAATAAATCGTCGTATCGGCCAACACGTCCGGCACGTCTTTCTCGATGATCTTGCGGGCGAGGCCCTCGGCGATCGCGGTTTTGCCAACGCCCGGGTCGCCGACCAGCAGCGGATTGTTCTTTTGCCGGCGGCAAAGGATCTGGATGGCGCGATCAACTTCCGCGATGCGCCCGATCAATGGATCAATGCGCCCGGTCTTGGCTTTTTCGTTCAGATCGACGCAGAATTGCGCCAGCGCTTCGCTTTCCTTCGAGTTCGGCTTGTCCTCGTCGCTGCGATTGCTGCGCGCGCGCGACGGGCCTTGGTTCTTGGCGACCCCATGGCTGACATATTGCACCGCGTCATAGCGCGACATCTGCTGTTCTTGCAGGAAGAAAATCGCGTGGCTCTCGCGCTCGGCAAACATCGAGATCAGCACATTGGCGCCGGTGACCTCGTCGCGGCCGGAGCTTTCGACATGCATGGCGGCGCGTTGCACGACGCGCTGAAAGCCGGCGGTCGGTCGCGCTTCGCCCTCGGTTTTTAAGATCAGCTGATCGAGATCGGTGTCAATATACCCCGACAGGTCGGTGCGCAGCTTGTCGAGATCGACTCGGCAAGCCCGCATGACGTCGGCGGCGTCCTGTTCGTCGATCAACGCCAGCAGCAAATGCTCCAGCGTCGCGCATTCATGGCGGCGGTCATTGGCAAAGCGCATGGCGCGCTCAATGGCGGCGCGCAGACCTTTAGTAAGTGAAGGCACGGCTCGTTCCTATTCCTTCTCCATGGTGCATTGGAGCGGATGCTCATGGCGTCGCGCAAGGTCTAAAACTTGCGCGACTTTGGTCTCAGCGATTTCAAAGGTGAAAACGCCGCAAATCCCAACGCCGTTCTGATGCACATGCAGCATAATACGGGTGGCCTCTTCGCGGTTTTTCCCGAAGAAGCGCTCTAATACGTAAACAACAAACTCCATCGGCGTGTAGTCATCGTTCAGTAACAACACGCGGTAGAATGACGGTTTTTTTGTTTTTTGTTCGGTTTTTGTTGTGACCCCGATATCGACATCATCGTCGTTGGGGCGCATGGGCGATTGAGACATCCGCGATTTCTCTCTATCGTCGCAAATTTCGGCGCAGGCGCCAGAAGAAGAAAATTGAGCTGCGGCCCTCAGCCGCAGGGCGGCGATTCCCGCTTTCCCCGCTAACATATGATGCAATGCGCCCAATGGAAGGCGGAATTTTGGTGATCGGCGCGTGAGCGCGCGGCAAAAGCGGGCGCGTCGACCCGCAGGACTCGCCGGGTCAATTCGCCCCGAACGCGTAAAAAGCGCGATTGCCGTCCTGGAACGCATAGACCGGCACCGGGCGATCCTTATTGGCGCGCGCCCAGCCTCGCGCCTTCTCCACCGCTTCGGCCGGAGTTTTGACCGCCGCAAAGCCGATCTCAAGGATTACATCGCCCGCCGAAATGCGCCCGGCGGCGGCGCTGCGGCCATCGACGCTGACCACCAGGACGCCCGTAATGCTTTGCGGGATGTTAAAGCGCCGCCGCTGATCGGCCGACAGCTCCGCCAAGGTCATCCCTAGGGCGCGCTCGCCAGCGACGGGGCGGTCCGCTTCCGGGGGTGGGCGGTTGGCGGGCCGCTCTTCATTCAGCCGCGCCACATTGACCGACAGGCTCTGGCGTCGGCCTTGGCGCAGCAAATCAAGCCGCACCGTCTTGCCGACGGCGGTCGCCGCGACCGCGCGGCTGAAACCCCGATCATCGAGCACGGCTTTGCCGTCAAAGGTGGTGATGATGTCGCCGACGCGAATGCCGGCCTTGGCGGCGGGGCCGTCAGCGGTCACCGCGCGCACCAGCGCCCCGCGCGGGCGATCAACGCCAAAGCTGGCGGCCAGCTCGCGGGTGACCTCTTGGGTGTTGACGCCGATATAGCCGCGCCGCGTTTCGCCGAACTCGATCAATTGCCGCACGACCGGTTCGATCAATTCGGCAGGCGCCGCAAAACCGAGCCCAACCGAGGCGCCGGTCGGCGAGACGATCGCCGTATTCACCCCGATCACTGCGCCTTGAAGATTGAACAAGGGCCCGCCGGAATTGCCGCGATTGATCG
>DHHV01000008.1:0-7412 GCA_002403455.1 Hyphomonadaceae bacterium UBA4763
GGGGGCGCTGGCGGGATGGCCGGGTTAGTCCCGGTCTGGCCGGGGCTCGCCAATTCCGCTGTAGTGTCGCTGCAGGCCTGTACGATGAGCGCGCTGACCATCGCGATCAACAGGCCCGTGGTTTTCGTCGAAGTGTTCATGTATCCCTCGCCGCGAAAGATAGACACGAGGCGCGCGCTGATGTGAACGCCACACCAATCCTGGCCCCGAATGGACGGGCTCGTAGCCCACGGGTCATGACAGTTTCACGACAACGGCAAGAAGTTTCGACGTAATTTCACCATTGCGTGTCTTCCATGCCGCAGGAAGGGGTGACCGACAAATGTTAGCTAATGCCAACATCGGAATACGCCACCCAATCGATCGACACCAATCTGAAATTACACTATGAATTACATTTTTCACGGCGCTGGTTTTGCTTTTCTTGGAGCCATCATCGGTAGCTTTATTGCCTTGATGACACTTAGATTGCCGCGCAATTTACCTGTTTTTATGACAAGATCTAGGTGCGATAACTGCGGCCGAAAACTATATCCTTGGGAATTGATCCCGATTTTCAGCTTTGCATGGCTGCGTGGAAAATGTGCGACATGTCGTGCGCCGATTGCGCCGCGACATCTCGTGATCGAACTCATCGCCGCCGGAATCGGGATTTGGGCAGCTGCGATCGGCGGATCGCATACAGAATCGGTGGGCTTTGCCTTGTTCGGCTTTATCGGACTCGCGATCGCGATCCTCGACAGTGAAACGCTCGAAATTCCCGACAGCTTCACATTGGCGCTTGGGATAACCGGCCTTGCCTGGTCGTTTTTCCAAAGCATCAGCTTGGGGATTGCCGCCATCATTGGCGCGGCGGCCGGATTTTCCATTCTCGGCGCGATCCGCTGGGCTTATGGACATCTTCGCCAACGCGAGGGCCTCGGGGCCGCCGATCCTTTGCTGCTCGCCGCGATCGGCGCCTGGGTTGGCTGGCAAGCGCTGCCTATTGTTCTGTTGATCGCCGCAATCGCCGGCTTGGCCCTCGTTTGCGCGCGTGCGATTGTCTCGGGCGCATGGCGCTCTGAAGAGCCTATCCCATTCGGCCCCTGCTTGATATTAGGCGGGTGGATCGCGTTGCTTTATGGAAAAATGTTTGGACTTGGCGCCCATTAACAGAACTTCTTCGACAGCCTGTTAAGGCGACGCCGACCGAGACCTTTCACGCCATTCTGTGGCTTGCGCTTAAGGCGACAACCGACCCGATGGCGAGCACCAAAGCAGCGATCGGCCAGCCCCAGTGATACCCAATCCAACCAGTCAATTGAATAGAGACCAGGGTCAAGGCAAACCCAATGCTGGTCTGCAAGGAAAGAATACTCCCCGCAAATTCTGGTTGGGCAGCGGCCGCCGCCGCCGAATACAAAGCGGAATCGGCGATAACGAGACCGCCCCAGGCGATGATAGCGAAGACAAAAATCCAGATCGGTGAATAAAACCCAATGGCAACGCCAATCGCTGCCAAAAGCCCGCCCCATAAAATCCCACGCGCTGTGCTTTTTCGACCAATCCGTTGCGCAATCATGCCGGCAACAACCGCGCCGATGCTTCCGCTCGCCATGATCGCGAACGTCAACCAGCGCGGATCAATTGGGGCGGAACCTTCCGCTTGCAGCCGCGCCGCCGCCATGGCGCCGCACCAAGCCCACATGGCGTAAAGTTCCCACATGTGACCAAGATAGCCGAAGAACGCTGCGCGCATCTGGGCGTTTTTGCCCGCCAGCCGCCAAACCGTAAAATCGAGCGGCCCCGATCGCGTCAAGCGCAAGGCTGGCAGCGCCGCGACGCAGAGCAACCCAGCACAAGCCAAAGCAGACGCCCATAAAAACAGATCGCGCCACGACAAAGCTTGATCGAGCCCCTCAAGGTTCGCCAGCAAAGCGTGCGGCGCGGCTGAGCCCAGGGTCAATGCGGCGATTAATAAACTGGCGTAGAGACTGCGCCGCGCCGGATCGAGCGTCGCCGCCAATTTCAACCCAATCGGATAGACTAAGGCAAGCCCTGCGCCGACCCCAAGGCGTGTCAGCAGTAAAAACGCGCTGTCCGCTGGGAAAAAAGCGCTCGCCGCCGTCGCAATCGCTGCGAACGCCCCGCCGCACGCCATCAAGAGCCGCGCGCCACATCGATCGGGAATTTGCAACATTGCACTCAAAAGCGCGGTCGCCGCAAAGCCGATTTGCACGCTACTGGTCAGCAACCCTTGTCGGAAAGGAGAAAGGCTTTGCTCAGCCAATATCAGCGGGATCGCCGCCGCGCCTACGAACCACAGCGACATCAAGAGAGCCGTCGCCGCCAATAGCCGTTTCAGCCCGCGAATTGGCGCGGCGTGATTATTCATCCCTTCTCTTGCGCAGCCGCCGCCCGAACGCGCAAACGTTCGATAGAGCGTTGCACTGCGGCGAGCAGGGCTTCTGGGTCGCCATCGCTGCGTTCAAAAACCGCCTCAAAATCAGCGCGTTGTTGGATCGCCAGCCAAATGCCGAACACTTCCGCGTCAATAATGCGGAACGCGCCGTCCCGTTTCATGACCCGCCACTTAACGGGCAGAATAGGTTGGCGCGCGTTCTCAGGAATGATCAGAAGCGTTTCAATAATATAATCATCTGGACGCCGCTCAATGACCGAACGCAACCGCATGCTTTCCGCACTCAAGGTTTGAAATTGCGCTTCATAGACAGCGATCATATAGGTTTGATAAATATCATAATAACGCGCGAGCTGTTCCTCATTGAAACGACGCGCATATCGCCCCAAAACAAATCGCGCAATCGCGCGAACATCGGTGGCCTCAACGATGAGTTCACTGAAGGCGACTTGTCGACTTTCATAACTAATCGCGTCTTTACCGATCAGGTCGATCGCCCGCTGACCATTAAGTTTCACGAACGCCGCCGCTGAACCCGCCGGGGCCGGCGGCTCGGGTCGCTCCAGAATGCGCTGGACGACATTCGGCAGCTTTGCATTGCTCTGGGCCAACGCGATCGTACCGGGAAGGACCGCCGCAGCAACCAAGATCCCGACCGCCACCGCCGCACGCCAGCAATAGGATCGTGATGGTGCTGATCCGGGGCTGAAAGAGCGAGAATTCACAATTGCCTCCATAGGATCCAGCTTGAACCCTCGATGCGCCATCAAGCCGTATGGATCACTATCCAATGAATGCGGCAAGAGCGAGATCAAAGCGCGATCCGATGAGTCATATTTTCGGGCATGGCGCGCGCTTTTCACACGGCGCCGATGAAGCCGTCATGAACGATGATTGGCGCCGCGCCGCTACATTCTCGGCCGCAGATTTGTTGGAGCGCTTGGCTGAGGAGGGTTTTCGGGCGCAGACGATTCTGGCTCTGGCGCTTCGGGATCGACCTCATCGAACTCCGGCAAATCATCGATCGGCGGATTGCCGTCAAAGATCTCGCGTCGCCGATTCTGACCATAGAGGCTTCGAAAAGCAACATAGGGATCAACGGCCGTTGACAGCACATTGTCGATTGCGACGTCCGCTTCGGCGCGCACGTCAATGCCTTCGACCGCATTGCGACCGATATTGGCGAAGAAATCCCCGCCGAAATTCACGAAGGCAAACGGATCAAGACCGGCATTGTCAACGCCGCGGCCGATCAGGTCGCGTAAGTTGGTCGGCCCCAAAGCTGGAATAAAGATGTAAGGTCCCGGCGGGACACCGTAGAACGCCAGCGTCTGACCGAAATCTTCTCGGTGCCCGCGCAACCCATTATTTGCCGCGATATCAAATAGCCCCCCTAACCCCACGGTTGAATTGACCATAAATCGCAAAAAAGTGTCGCTGGCGCGCGTCAACTTTCCCTGCAAGATGTCATTACCGAACGTAATCGGTTCGCGCAAATTAGCCAAGAACGACCGAATTGAGCCCCGAACAGGCGCAGGCACGTTATCGCGGTAGGCGCGCGCGGTCGGACCGAACGCATTCTTGTCAATGACCTGGTGCGCCGCGAATAATTTGCGGTTGACCCCTTCGATGGGGTCCGGCTGTAGGGCTTGGCTGGTAAGGGGGTCCGCCTGCGGCGTTGCGCAGGCCAACAATCCCAGCGAAGAACACAAGGTCGCAATTTGCGATTTCAGCTTCATCCTTTTGGCGCTCCTGCGGTGGATTACAGACCCCGCTCGTCCGACGCTCATCACGACGCCAGCCTGTGTCACTCCCCGCGCTCCATGGCAAGCAGGCGTTTTACAGCAATGAGGCCACGAAATCGGCCTTGCTTTCATATAAAGATATCTTTATATCTTTAACATAATTTGTGGGTGAAAAACATGACCTCCGAAATCGAGAACGCCGTCTCGATGCTCAACGCTGCGTCGGATCCGACCCGATTGCGCATCTTGCTCACGTTGATCGAGGGCGAACTTGCGGTGAGCGAACTTGCACGGATCCTTGGTCAAAGCCAACCCCGGGTAAGTCGACATACAAAAGTGTTGACCGAAGCAGGATTGCTGGACCGTCGAAATGAAGGCGCCTGGGTGTTTTATGCTTGCGCCAGCGATGAGAAAGCCAAAGCCGTCATTCAATCTTGCCTCCATTTGGTCGGCGAAAATGACCCGCAGCGTTGCTCCGATCGAGCAACGCTTGCAGACATTCGCGCGGAGCGCGCACGATCAGCTGAGGCCTATTTCTCCTCTGTCGCCGACAAATGGGACGAAATGCGCCTTAGCCTTTTTTCGCAAAACGCTGTAGAGGCGGCAATCCTTGAGCTCGCAGGACAAGGTCCATTTGACTTGGTCGTCGATCTTGGCACCGGCGCTGGTCGAATGCTCGAATTGTTCGCCGATCGCTCCAGCACTTTGGAAGGAGTCGATCTCAACATAAAAATGCTGGCGGTTGCCCGCTCGCGCTTGCGCAGCGCAGGTATTGCCCACGCTCAAGTCCGTCAAGGCGATATCACGGCCCCCCTTTCAACCGGTCGAAGGGCGGACATTGTTCTTCTTCATCAAGTCCTGCATTATCTCGACGATCCCGAGCGTGCTTTTGCGCAAGCCTTGCGGATCGTGTCCCCGAATGGCGCCATCATCATTGTCGATTTTGCGCCGCATGATCGCGAAGATTTGCGCGTCGGCCACGCGCATCGACGACTGGGCGTCTCGCGCTCAGACATCGCGGCGTGGTGCGTTGTTCATCATGCGGAGATCGCGGCGGAAATCCTCGCGCCGGCTGACCCAAGCGAACCCGATCGCTTGCCGGTCACGATTTGGAAAATCACGCCGCAAGCGCACGTGCGCCGCCTGGCCCAGCCGACCTTTTTTCCGTCGGAGCGGAGACTGGACTCATGATAGCGACTCATTCTGACGTCAAAATCGCTGCGTCCCCGCGCAAGGGTCGCCCCAATCTTTCCTTCGAATTCTTTCCGCCTAAAACCCCGAATGGTGAAACGCGCCTGTGGGAGGTCTATGGCCGCTTGGCGGGGCTCGCCCCCGATTTTGTTTCCATCACTTATGGCGCGGGCGGTTCAACGCGCGAGCGGACTCATCGTGTTGTCCAGCGGCTGGTCGGCGAAGCGCGCGCGCCGGTCGCTGCGCATATTACCTGCGTCAACGCAAGCCGTGCCGCCGTTAATGAGGTGCTGCAAGCCTATTGGGACGCTGGCGTTCGTCGACTAGTCGCTTTGCGCGGCGATCCGGCCGGCGGCGTCCACGCCGCTTACGCCCCCCACCCGGAAGGCTACGCGTTTGCGCTTGACTTGATCGACGGCGCACGCAAAATCGGCGACTTTGAAATCTACGCGGCCGCTTACCCGGAAACCCATCCGCAAGCGACAAGCCCCGAGGCTGATCTCGATAACCTCAAGCGTAAGTTTGACGCCGGCGCCAGCGCCGCGATCACGCAATTTTTTGCCGATCCGGCGCGTTTTCTGCGTTTTCGCGATCGCGCGGCGGCCGCGGGCGTCACCGGGCCGATCCTGCCGGGCATTATGCCGATCGGCAATGTCGCGGGCTATCTCAAGATGTCGGCCGCCTGCGGGGCCAGCGTGCCAGCGGCAATCGCCAAGGCGATTGACGGCCTGGACGCTGAGCCGGAGCTGCGCTTTGGCGTCGCTGTCGCGCTCTGCGCCGATTTGTGCCGCAACTTGATCGCCGAAGGCGTTGATCATCTGCATTTTTACACCCTCAACCGCGTCGATCTGACTTTGTGCGTCCTTCGCGCGCTGGGCTGGGAAGAGTCGCAAACGGCAGCTTCTCCTGAGACGGACCAGTCACGAGTTCAATCATGAACCTAGCCGATCCCCAAGGCATGGCCACCTTACGCGCTGCACTTGGCAAACGAATTCTCATTTTGGACGGAGCGTTCGGCACCATGGTGCAGAGCCTCAATTTGGACGAAGCAGCGTTTCGCAATTCAGTGCTGGCCGACCATCCGGGCTTTCTAAAGGGAAATAACGACCTTCTAAATCTAACACGCCCCGACATTGTCGAAGAAATTCATCGTCAATATCTCGACGCCGGCGCAGATATCATCGAAACGAATACGTTTTCCGCGACGACGATCGCCCAGGCTGATTATCAGCTTGAAGCTTATGCCGACGCGATTGCCCTCGAAGGGGCCAAGCTTGCACGCCGCGCCGCCGACGCCGCCATGGCGGCCAACCCGCTGCGTCTGCGCTGGGTCGCCGGCGCGATCGGACCGACCAACAAGACGTTATCTTTGTCGCCGAATGTCAATGATCCTGGTCATCGCGACGTCAATTTCGAACAGGTCCGCACCGCCTATCGCGCTCAAGTCATCGCCATGATCGCCGGCGGGGTTGACCTGTTGCTGATCGAAACCGTTTTCGACACGCTGAACGCCAAAGCCGCAATCATGGCGATCTTTGACGCCTATGACGAAACCGGCGCAGCGCCGCCCATGCTGATTTCCGGGACGATCACCGACCTCTCGGGCCGCACTTTGTCGGGGCAGACGGTGGAGGCGTTCTGGCACTCGATCCGCCATGCTGACCCGCTCGCGGTCGGCCTCAATTGCGCGTTGGGCGCAGCGCAAATGCGCCCGTTCTTGGCCGATCTCGCCCGCGTCGCCGACCGGCCGATCATCACTTATCCTAATGCGGGTCTGCCGAACGCCATGGCCGAATATGACGAAACGCCGGAGACAACCGCCGGCCATCTCGAAGCATGGGCCAAGGACGGCCTTGTCAACATTGTCGGCGGCTGCTGCGGTACGACGCCCGCGCATATCGCCAGCATCGCGGCGCGGGTCGAGGGGCTGTCGCCCCGCGCGATCCCCACCCTCGACACCGCCATGCGCTTATCGGGCCTTGAGCCCTTCGTCCTTCCGGCGTGAGCACTCTGATGTCTCAATCTTCCGCCAGTCGCTTGTTCGTCAATATTGGCGAGCGCACCAACGTCACCGG
>DHHV01000008.1:7723-12311 GCA_002403455.1 Hyphomonadaceae bacterium UBA4763
GCGCACCAACGTCACCGGCTCCGCCCAATTTCGCAAATTGATCGTTGATGGCCGCTATGCCGAGGCGGTCGCCGTCGCGCGCCAGCAAGTCGAGGCGGGCGCCCAGATCATTGACGTCAACATGGACGAAGGCCTGCTCGACGGCGCCGCCGCCATGACGACTTTCCTCAATCTGATCGCCGCCGAGCCCGATATCGCTCGTGTGCCGATCATGATCGACAGCTCAAAATGGTCGGTGATCGAAGCGGGCTTGCGCTGCGCGCAAGGCAAAGCGATCGTCAATTCGATTAGCCTCAAAGAAGGCGAAGGGCCGTTCCTCGCCCAGGCCCGATTGGTGCGGCGCTATGGCGCCGCCGTCGTCGTGATGGCGTTCGACGAACTGGGCCAGGCCGACAGCATCGCCCGCAAGGTCGACATCTGCAAACGCGCTTATGCCTTGCTGACCAGCAAAATCGGCTTTCCGCCGGAAGACATCATCTTCGACCCGAATATTTTTGCCGTCGCGACTGGGATTGAGGAGCATAACGACTACGCTATCGCCTTTATTGAAGCGACGCGCCAAATTCGCGCCGCTTTGCCTTTCGCCCATGTTTCGGGCGGCGTCTCCAACATTTCCTTTGCCTTTCGCGGCAATGAGCCTGTCCGCCGCGCCATGCATTCGGTATTTCTCTATCACGCTATCCAAGCCGGCATGGATATGGGCATCGTCAATGCCGGCCAATTGGACATTTACGACGAGATCGACCCGGTTTTGCGCGATCTCGTTGAGGACGTCATCCTCAATCGGCGCGGCGATGCGACAGAGCGCCTGTTGGCCGCCGCCGCCGGCTTCAAAGGCGGGGCCCAGCAAGCTGTGCAAGCGGGCGACAAAATGGCTTGGCGCCGGGGAAGCGTCGAAGACCGCCTCAAACACGCCCTCGTTCATGGCCTGACCGACTTCATCGTCGAGGACACCGAAGAAGCCCGCTTGCAGGTCGAGCGTCCTTTGCACGTCATCGAAGGCCCGCTGATGGCCGGCATGAGCGTTGTCGGCGATCTGTTCGGCGCGGGCAAAATGTTTTTGCCGCAAGTCGTCAAATCGGCCCGCGTCATGAAACAAGCGGTCGCTCATCTCATTCCTTTCATGGAAGATGAAAAGCAACGCACCGGTCTTGCCGCCAAATCGAATGGCAAGATCATCATGGCGACCGTCAAAGGCGACGTGCATGACATCGGCAAAAACATTGTCGGTGTCGTGCTGCAATGCAATGGCTATGACGTCATTGACCTGGGCGTCATGGCGCCGGCCGAGAAAATTCTGGCGACCGCGCAAGCCGAAAATGCCGACATCATCGGCCTGTCCGGGCTGATCACGCCTTCGCTCGACGAGATGGCTTATGTCGCGAGCGAAATGCAGCGCCTCGGCATGACGACGCCATTGCTCATCGGCGGCGCTACCACCTCGCGCGCCCATACGGCGCTGAAGATCGCCCCGAAATACACCCACCCCGTCGTTTATGTCACCGATGCGAGCCGCGCCGTGCCGGTCGTCAGCAAGCTGTTGTCAGAGACCGACCGCGCGGGCTTTGCCGCCGACAATCGCGCCGATCAAGAACGCGCTCGGCTTGCCTTTGCCCGCAACCGCGAGGACCGCGCCCGCACCCCGATCGCCGAGGCGCGCGCCCGCCGCTTTGTCTGCGATTGGACCAAGCCGGTCCCCCGCCCTCGTTTCCTAGGCCCGCGCAAAATCGAGGCGATCCCGCTCAAAGACATCGCCCCTTTTATCGATTGGACCCCATTCTTTGCGTCTTGGGATCTGGCCGGCCGGTTCCCGGCCATTCTGGACGATGAGATCGTCGGCGAGGCCGCCCGCACACTGTTTACCGACGCCCAAGCCATGCTGGAGCAGATCATCGCCGGCGATTGGTTCCGCGCCAGCGCCGTCATCGGCTTTTGGCGCGCCGCCGCGCAAGGCGATGACATCGTCTTGTTTGACGACCAGCGCCCCGATCGCGAAATCCCCCGGCTGCACAGCCTCCGCCAGCAAATGGCCAAGAGCGATGGCCAGCATAATCTCGCGCTCGCCGATTTCATCGCCCCGCAAGATTTGGGCGTTGAGGATTATATCGGCGCCTTCGCGGTCACCGCAGGTCTCGGCGAAGAAGAGGCCGCCGCGCGGTTCAAGAACGCCAATGACGATTACGGCGCGATCATGGTCAAAGCGCTCGCCGACCGCTTCGCCGAGGCCCTCGCCGAATACATGCATGCCCAAGTCCGCCGCGAGCATTGGGGCTATGCGGGCGCCGAAGATTTAAGCATTGAGGCGATGATCGCCGAGCGCTATCAGGGCATTCGCCCTGCCCCCGGCTATCCGGCGCAGCCTGACCACACCGAAAAATCGACCCTGTTTGACCTGCTCGATGCGCCCGGCATCGGCATGGGCCTGACCTCGAGCCTTGCCATGACCCCGCCCGCCAGCGTCAGCGGGCTCTATTTCGCCCGGCCCGAAGCGCATTATTTCGGCGTTGGCCGCATCGGCCGCGACCAGGCGCTTGACTACGCCCAGCGCAAAAATTGGACCTTGCGCGAGGCTGAGCGCTGGCTCTCCCCGATCCTCGGCTATGATCCGTCCGAAGCCGCCGCAGCGGCGTGACGGACGCGATCCGCTCGCGTTTGCGCGCGTCCCATGGAGCTTGCTTGGAATTCCAAGCAAACGGCGGGACGCAGGAGGTGGGGACCGTGCGCTCGGCTGTGGCTCTAGCGGCTTTGAGAGAAGTGCCTCGCGTCTCCGCCAAGGTTGGTAGGACCCGCCAACTCATCCAGCGCCTCAGGAGGTCAACAGCGGAAAAGCTACGGCCCCGGCGGGGCTCGCCCAGTTCTTGACGAGTTCAGCGACGATGGCGTTTGTCGTGGTCAGACCGACGCCAGCGCGCTCCATCCGCCGCCAGCTCATCTCCTCGGCGATCTGATTGCTTGAGCCGCAGGCGTCGCAGACGACCTGGATGTTGTAGCCCTCCTCCAGCGCGCTGATCGCCGGCGAAACCATGCAGACATCGGTCGTAACGCCAGCCATCACATAATTGCGCTTGCCGGTCGCCCGGCAGGCCGCGGCGAAGGCAGGGTCGTCCCAAGCGTTGACCACGCCGGTTCGCTTGATCCGGGCGGCGAAGGCGTCAGGGGCGATGTCCTGCAGTTCCGGCATGAGCGGCCCCTGTACATTTGCATTCGTCTCCTGACTGGAGGTCAGAACAAGCGGCATGCCGGTTCCCACGGCGAACGTCGCGAGGATGATGACGTTGCGCCGGAGAAGATCGAGCGGCGTCGTCGCCGCCCAGGTATTGGTGCCGACCTGATGGTCGATGAGGATCACGGCGGTGTCGGCGATATCGAAACGGTGCATGGGGCCCCTCAGAATGCGACTTCGCCGATAACAGAGACAAGGACATGATTCCAATGAAGTGATAAAGCTCCTTGTATGAACGCTATTCATTCCAATCGTTTGGATCTCAATCTGCTGGAGGTGTTCGAGGCGGTCGCCGCCACAGGCTCGACAACGCTTGCCGCTGATCGGTTGGCGATCAGCCAATCCGCCGTTAGTCATGCGCTGAACCGGTTGCGTGACGTCATCGGCGACCCGCTGTTCGTGCGCGGACGCGGTGGTCTGGCGCCGACCCCGCATGCGGCATCGATGATCCCTCGCGTGCGCGAGCTCGTGCACAACGCCCGCGCCGTTATGACGCCGTCCAGATTCGACCCCAATTCCAGCCCACGCCGATTCAAGGTCGGGGCCAGCGACTACGCCGCCGTGACAACGGTTCCCGACTTGCTCAGGCGCGTTCGCGCCCTGGCGCCAGACGTTTCGGTTGAGGCGCTCCCAATCAGTGGCGGCGTACTGAATGACCTCGAGACCGGGGAACTCGACATCGCCTTCATTGGCGCGGAGCCTCCCTCCGCTCCATATTTGTCGCGTGAATTGTTCCGGGAACGCTTTGTCGGATTGATCTGTCCGCGACACCCGCTGGCGCTCAAAGCGGGCCAGGGAGCGCTCTCGCTCGATGACTTTCTGGCATACCCGCACGCCATGGTCACGTTTAGGGACCCGCGTCTCAGCCCGATTGATGCAGCCTTGGCGGACATGGGCCGGCACAGGCGCGTTGCTCTTGTAACGCCGAATTTCGCCAGCATAGTCACCTCACTTGCCGGCACGGATTTGTTGATGTCAATGCCCTCACGTTTGGCCAATATCGCCGCAAGCCAAGAACTGGTCAGGTTCGAACTCCCCCTGGCTGTTCCGGACTACCCCTATTCAGTCATCTGGCATCGGCGGACCGATGCCGATCCAGCCTGCGCTTGGCTCAGAACACAGGTCGGGTAACGCGGCGCGTGAAGTGGCCTATGTCCGCCAGCGCGGTCTGACGTATTTGCGCGAAGGTCCAAGCAAGTGGCGGAGAGGGGGGCCGCTTGCCCCCCCTTCATGGGCGTTTGCTGGGGTTCGCCAACGGTCGCCAAATTCCTCATAGAGTCAATTGCTTATCGTTCGTCGAGATTCGGGGAGGCTCGTTGACGTTCGCCCCTAGCCGCGTTAAAAAGGGGGGCTGGAGGGGGGCTG
>DHHV01000008.1:12642-21516 GCA_002403455.1 Hyphomonadaceae bacterium UBA4763
GCTGGAGGGGGGCTGGCGGAGAGGTGAATTCGTTATGGCGAATAAAAAGCTCACAGCCCCCTTTGTTAGGTCCGCCCCTTTAGGCAAATATTTTGACGGTTCGGGCCTGGTTTTGCAGGTTCGTGAAGGCAAGAACGGCGATCTGAACCGCTCCTGGATTTGCCGCATTCAGGTCGGGGGAAAGCGCCGCGAGATCGGCTTGGGCTCGATCGATGAGATCACGCTCGCCGATGCGCGCCGCGCTTGTGAGACCCATCGCCATGCGGCAAAGACGGGCGTTGATTTGCGTGAAAAGGAAAAGGCCGCGACGATCGCCAAGGCGGCCGAGACCCGCGCCAAGGCCGCGCGTCGGATGACTTTCGCCGAAGCGGCTGAAGCCTACATTGCGGCGAACGAGATCAACTGGAAAAACGCCAAGCATCGCCAGCAATGGACAAACACGCTTTACACCTATGCGTTTCCGATCTTCGGAGGGGTCGCGGTCGCCGACGTTGACCGCGCCATGGTGCTGAAAGCTGTTGAGCCTTACTGGAGAACAAAAAACGAGACTGCATCTAGGGTCTTGCAAAGGATTGAAAAAATCCTCGATTGGGCAGAGGTGCGGGGTTACAGGGCCGGCGCCAATCCCGCCCGCTGGCGCAATGTGCTCGATAAGGTCTTGCCCCCCAGAAACAAAGCGTTGCACACAAAGCACCATGCATCGATGGCGTATGGGGACGTCCCTTCTTTCTTTACGCAATTGCGTGAAAGCCAAAGGGTAGGCGCTGAGTGTTTGGCTTTCATCATCCTCACGGGCGTCCGATCGGGCGAAGCGCGCGGCGCGACATGGCAAGAAATCGATTTAGAGGCCCGCCTATGGTCAATCCCACCTGAGCGCATGAAAATGAGCCGGCCCCATCGCGTGCCCCTTTCTGATGGCGCTATCGCGATCCTATTGGGGCGCATCGCGCGTTATGGCGAGCCGCACCCGAGCGCACCCGTTTTCGTTAGCGATTTCAAGCCGGGCTCGATTTTGTCCGACATGACGTTGAACAAGTATTTAAAGAGCGCCGGCATTGAGGCGACCGTTCACGGATTTCGGACGTCGTTCAGAACATGGGCCGGGGAGCAAACCGCCTACCCTTCCGATGTGTGTGAGGCCGCTCTTGCTCACGTAAACACAAACAGGGTTGAGGCCGCATATTTGCGAAGCGACTTTCTGGACCAGCGCCGCCGGCTCATGGACGAATGGGCGAGGTTTGTTTCTACGCCCGAGCCAATTTCGGGGAGCGTCATTCCCTTGAAGGGGCGGCGCGCGCGCGGTGGCGAGAATGCTTGAGGGAAGCGATTTTCGCAAATTACATGCGCCCCCTGCTGCACTTGCTGCATTTGCTGCAAAACACTCTCAAGGCATTGTTTTCGCGTATGTTTTATCGCGCTTGGTTGCGTTGCTGCACAACGCTGCATTTGCTGCAAAACCCCCGCCAAGAAAGGCCTTCCCATGAAAAGACGATCGATCCTCACCGACAACCCGCCCGAGGCGCTCGCCCAAGCGGCGGCGTCCGCGCCGTCCCTTGGTTATTCAGCCGATCGAGAGGCGGGCGAAGCACTGGCGCTGGCCATCCTCGATCGCTGCCCCCCATGCGCTGGGTCGCGCGACGATCTGGGTCGGGCGCTGATTTGCTTGATGGGCTTGCCCGAGGCCCGGTCGCGCAAGGGGCTCATCCTGGGGCTTGCTAGCGTGTTTGCCGACCATGCGTTTGCGGTGAGACAAGCCGGGGTGACGTCTTCCATTCTTCACGCACATTACGGCGAGCGCCGCGCCCGACGCCGCGCGCTGATGGCGAATGCGCTTAGTGATTCGGCCCCACTACGCGATCAAAGTGTGGGATAAGTATAGATTCACGTGGACAAATTGGGGAATGTCCCGAGAATTTTGCATTTTTCCAAAAAAAATTCTGGCTTGTGGATTGTTCGCTGACGTTCGCTGACGATTGCACTATTGTTTTTATTGGCTTTTTTTTGACGATCGGCCCGCTTGCGATCGGCTTAACTTTCTGAAAGAATTTTCATGAACCGCGCCAATCTCGGCACGGTTCACTGATTCGCAAGGTGACACGGCGATGAATACTGCAAAACCTCAAGCCCAGCGCTTAATGACCGTCGAAAGTTTTTGCGCACAATTTGCTGTATGCAAGACACGCGCATATGAACTTATGAAAGCGCGAAAAATTCAACGAGTAAAAGTCGGACGGTCGACCCGAATCACGGTCGCGTCCGCCGACGAGTGGGTGCGCTCACTTGAAGATAGCGCCGCTTGATTTGAGGCAACTTTGCTAAGGTGCGCAATCCCATAACAAAACCCCGCCAGCGGGCCAGCCGACGGGTTCCTGTTGATTCGCGCGGCTCATGGGTGACTCATGCCTCGACGGCTCGCCGCACTATCGGCTTGCGCAACGCGTTGCGTTGGCGATTCCGCATGCGAGTTTGATAATATCAAACTTTCGCCCGCGCAATGCAAAAGTTGCGAATACGGCAACTTTTCGCGACCGCCCGCCTGCGCAACCCGTCACTCCCTCACCGCCAAAGAAAACCCCGCCCCTTTGCAGGGGGGGCGGGCTGGGGTGCGGCTTGCAATTTTCTTCCGTCAATTCCGAAAAACAAGGGAAAGACATGTCTCAATATCTTTCTTTTACGCAAAACGCAACCTCGCCGCCGATCAGCGCTCGCGGCCTGGTCATCGCGCTTGGCGGGCGCTGGTTCGGTCGATCGGGGCTGGCGCCATGCCCGGCGCACGCCGACCGCGCCCCTTCTTTGTCGATATCGATCGGTTCGAAAAATCCTCTTGTTGTCAATTGTTTGGCCGGATGTTCGTTCGCCCGCGTGATGGCCGCGCTGCGCGCGCGGGGGCTCGCGGACGAGTTTGGCAATGCCAAACAATTTGTCGAACGTTCGACGTTCCTTCCTATATTTGCCAAAGAGGCAAACCCGCCGGCCGAGTCGATCGCAAAAATTTGGGCGAGCGCCGCGCCGCTCGACGGGACGCTGGCGGCGCGCTACCTGGCAGGCCGAGCGATCGCCCCGCCTTGGCCGCCGACTTTGCGCTTTTGCGCCGATCTGGCCGGGCCAGCAATTGACGGGCTTTCAAGGCGCGGACCGGCCTTGCTGGCGCTGGCGACGATCAACGGCGCGCCGGTCGCGTTGCAACGCACCTTCCTCGCGCCCGACGCGACAAAATCGCAACGCGCGCCCAATCGCGCCAACATCGGCCGCATCGCGGGCGCAAGCGTTCATCTTTTTGCGCGCGATGCGCGCGGGCCGCTTCTAATTGCGGAAGGCGTCGAAACCGCGTTGAGCGCCGCCGAATTCGTGCGCCGATCGCGCGGCCTGGCCACGCGGCCAATTGCCACCCTGGGCGCGCAAAATATGCCGCGCCTTTGCCTCCCCGCGCCCGGAGCCGGCCGCCGACTAATCGTCGCTCGCGACAATGACGCCGCCGGCGAGATCGCCGCGCGCGCCTTGGCCGAAACCGCCGCCGGCTTCGATGTCGAAGTCATCGCCCCGCCCGAGGGCGTCAATGATTTCAATGATTTCGCTCAATTGGATTGGATTTCTCAATGACAAAAATTGTTCCGCACCCCGCCGCGCGCGCAGCGCCCGCGCCCGAGCCCTTGATTCGCCCCGTCGCCGAAGCGGCGCGATTTCCTGTTGAGGCGCTCGGCCCGATCGCGCCGGCCGCGCGCGCGATTCAGCGCCAGACGCAGGCGCCGATCGCGATTTGCGCGCAGTCCGTTTTGGCTGTCGCCGCGCTTGCCGCGCAAGGGTTGAATGACGCCACAACGCTCGCCGGCCGCGCGCCGACGGCGTTGTTTTTCCTCACAATTGCAGAAAGCGGCGAGCGAAAATCGACGGTCGACCAGCTCGCCATGAAGCCGATCCGCGACTTTGAAGAAAGTTTGCGCGAAGAATACGACGGCGCGGCGCGCAAACACAAAGACGCGCTTGAAATATACGAAGCCGATCGCCAGGCAATCATGAAAAACCGCAAACTTAGCGCTGATGATCGCCGCGAAAAACTGCGTGAAATGGGAAATACACCGTTTGCGCCATTGCTTCCAAAGCTGACGCTTAAAACACCCACCCTTGAGGGCATCACTAAAAACCTTGGTGAAATGCGCGCATCTCTTGGCTTGTTTTCGGACGAGGGCGGCGAATTCTTGGGCGGCCATTCGATGTCAGACGAAAATCGCACGAGAACAATGACTGCCTTGTCAGATTTTTGGGGTGGCAACGCGGTGGAGCGCGCCCGCGCCGGCGATGGCGTTCGCGACTACTCCGGGCGGCGCTTGTCCGTACATCTCATGATTCAACCCGCCATTGCGGCGCCGTTGCTTGGCGACGAAATGGCGATCGGTCAGGGCTTTTTGGCGCGGTTTTTAATCTGCAGGCCGGCTTCAACGATTGGCAGTCGGCTATTTGCGAATGCTTCCGAAGCCGGCCATGAACTTTCAGTTTTTAACGCAAAAATTCGCGCTTTGCTTGAGCGCCCGCTCGCGTTGGCAAGGGGCCGACGCAATGAATTGGCGCCGCAACCCTTGCCGCTCACCGACCAGGCAAGGCGCGCGCTGATCGACTTTTACGATCGGACCGAGCGCGCGCAAGCGCCGGGCGGCCGGCTGGAGCGGGTGTGCCCCTTCGCCAGCAAAGCCGCCGAGCAAGCCGCGCGACTTGCGGCGGTCATGGCGACCTTTGCCGATGAGCAAGCGGTCAGCGAGCGCACCATGCGCAATGCGTGCACCCTGGCGGATTTCTATCTGGAGGAAGCGCTTCGCCTGGTCGGCGCTGCCGCGACCCCGCCGGGTCTTGCGCAGGCGGAAGTGTTGCGCAAATGGCTCGCCGAAAAATGGAGCAAGCCGACCGTTACCGTTCGCGACATCGTGACTTCCGGCCCCGGCGCCCTTCGCAACGCCGACGCCGCCAAAGCCGCGATCACCATTCTCGAAAATTATAATCACTTGTTGCCGATCGCCGAGCCGCGCGCGGCTAGCGGGGGCGGCGGCCGGCCCCGCGCAAAGGCGTGGCGGGTCAATCGCGCCGACCCCGATTCCGCCTTGAGCGATGAAAAGCTGCCAGAAACAGCGAATGAAAACAGTTCTTTAGACGTCACATTGGCCTATGCCGACCAAAAAGATGGCGGCGAGGTTCTGCAGCAGAGCGCAGCAATCTGCAGCAGCGGCAGGGGGCTTGATGATGTGCAATAAAAACAACGGTTTAAGAGGTTTTGCAGCAAATGCAGCAAGTGCAGCAGGCCATACACCCAATTTGCGAAAATCAGGGGAATGACGAATGGACATCAATGCGCTTTTCGCCGCCTGTCGCGAGCGGAACATCAAGATTTATCTCGAGAACGATCGCCTAAAGTTATCGTCACCGACTGAGCCGTCAGAGGAAATCATGGCGGCGGTGGCCGCGCATAAGGTCGCGCTGAAATTCATGCTGAAGAACCCGGCATGGAAGGAAGCGCCACATTGGCGCGAGCGCTTCAACGAGCGCGCCGGCATCGCTGAATTTGATGGCGGTCACTCGCGCGCCAACGCCGAGCAATTGGCGCTCGAAGATTGCATAACCGAATGGCTGGCGCGCCATCCCGTCATCTCCCCGCCAGATACATGCGTTCATTGCAAGCGATCCGACCGCAAGGGCGATATCTTACCTTACGGCGTTAAAAGTGAGGGGCGCGCCTGGTTGCACCAAAAATGCTGGCCAGACTGGCGATCGGCGCGCGACATCGAGGCGCTGAAGGCCCTCGCCTTACACGGGATTGCGCCGGCGCAAGCCATCCTCGAAAAACTGGAGCAAGCCAATGCCGCATGAGCCAATCCTTGCCCTCGATCTTGGGACGCAAACAGGCTGGGCCTTGCGCGATCGGGATAACCAAATCATCAGTGGCACAATCAGTTTCAAACCTGGTCGATTCGAAGGGGGCGGGATGCGCTTTCTTCGTTTTACGCATTGGATGAATGAAATCTGGGCGCTCTCCGGAAGTATTGGGGCGATCTACTTTGAGGAAGTCAGGCGCCATGCCGGAACCGACGCCGCGCATTGCTATGGCGGGTTTCTTGGCGTCTTGACCTCTTGGGCTGAAAACCGTCAAGCGCCCTATGCTGGCGTTCCTGTCGGCGAAATTAAGCGCCACGCAACCGGCAAGGGTAATGCGTCGAAGGATGCAATGGTCGACGCCATGCGCGGCCTTGGATTCAGCGTGAGCGACGACAACGAAGCTGACGCGCTCGCCCTTTTGATGTTGGCGATCGAGCGTGAAGAGAAACGGGCCTTGGTTTAGCCGTTAGCCAAAACCCTGAAAAAACATGATATCTTTTTTGCCTTCGCGCGCGCTAATCGCTATCAAACGCCAACATACGGGGACTTATTCGGGCGGGAATTGGTTTGTTGCCGCGCCAAAGAAAATCGCGTAAACCTTTGCAATGCCTCGAGGGATTGCACACACGCCTTGCGAGAAAATCCGCCGGCAAGTCGCCAAATTGGCGGCACTTGGGTTAATCCACGATCAAATCGCCGATGTGGTCGAGATCAGTGACGAGACCTTGCGCAAGCATTATCGTGCCGAACTGAAACGTCGCGCGCGGACCGCGCCATAAGGAAACTTGGCGTAAGGCGAAATTCCGACCCCAGACGAATAACCGCCCCCGTCCCAGCCCCCTTTTGGGGGCGTGATCGAGCGCCCCAATTAGGCCCTCAACCCCCCTTTTCTTTCCCGCAAATTCGCCATTGTTCGCGGTCAACCGCGAAAAAAAGGGGGGCTATATGGGGGCTAGAGAGCGCCTATCCAAAAAAGCCCCTGAGGCTCATGGGGTAATGGCGGAGAGGGGGGGATTCGAACCCCCGATACCCTTGCGAGTATGCCGCATTTCGAGTGCGGTGCGATCGACCACTCCGCCACCTCTCCGCATGCGAGGGCGGGTGCATAGCCAAACCAGCGGCGCAAGGCAACGGGTATGCTCAACGCAAACAAACATCTGCGTCGGCGTGTCAGCCGCCGGGATCGGCGTCGTAATCAAGGCCCATGGCTTGGTAGAGCCCGCGCTGCTCGTCCCAATGCTCGCGCACGGATACGTGCAAGAACAAATGCACCGGATGGCCAAACATGTCGGCCATCTCCAGGCGCGCGGCCTCGCCAATGCTCTTCAGCACCGACCCGCCCGCCCCGATGACGATCTGGCGATGGGTGTCGCGCGCCACGGTAATCGTTTGCTCGAGCCGCGCCGCGCCGTCGCGCAAGGTCTTCCAGGACGTCGTCTCCACCGTCAATTGATAGGGCAATTCGTCATGCACGCGCAAAAACAGCTTTTCGCGGGTGATTTCGGCGGCGGCGAGCCGCGAGGGCATGTCGGATAATTGGTCGGTCGGAAAGGCCCAGGGGCCTCCAGGCGCGGCGCGGGCCAGCGCCTCTTTGAGCAGATCAACGCCCGAGCCCGTCTTCGCCGAGATCATAAACACCGCGTCATAGGCGCAATCTTGGGTCAATTGCGCGGCGACCGGCAACAGATCGGGCTTCGGCAACCCATCGACCTTGTTGAGCGCCAAAAATTTCGGCCCTTTGGCTTTAGCGAGGCGCGCGCTGATCGCTGCGCTGTCGGAGACCGAATAGGCTGCGGCGCCGGTTTTCTGCCCGCTCGCCATCGCCACATGGGCGGCGGCGTCGACGACATGCAAAACCGCATCGCCCTCCCCCGCCCCGTCCCAGGCGGCTGCGACCATGGCTTTTTCCAGGCGGCGCTTGGGACTGAAAATGCCCGGCGTGTCGACAAGGACGATTTGCGCCGCGCCAATCATGGCGATGCCGCGCACCGGAAAACGCGTCGTTTGCACTTTCGGCGTGACGATCGAGACCTTGCCGCCGCAAATGCGGTTCACGAGCGTTGATTTGCCGGCATTGGGCGCGCCAAGGATCGCCACAAAGCCAAAGCGGGTGGGCTCAGTCATGGCCGCGCTCTGCGCCCAATCGTTCGAGCAAGGCTTGCGCAGCGGCCCGCTCGGCCGCCTGTTTGGAGCGCCCGACCCCGCGCGCTGGCGGCAGGTCTGCGACGATGACGTCGATTTCAAAGCGCGGATCGTGGTCGGGGCCACGCCGATCAATCAGCCGATAGACCGGGGCGGCGCGGGCGCCACGCTGCGCCCATTCTTGCAATTGGGATTTGGCGTCTTGGGGGCGCGGCGCGCGGCGCGCGTAATCCTCGGCCCAAAAGCGCTGAATAAAGCCGCTGGCCGCCGCAAGCCCGCCATCGAGGTAGAGCGCCGCCAAGATGGCTTCACAGGCGCCGGCGAGGATCGAGGATTTATCGCGCCCGCCTTGGGCTTCTTCGGATTTGGAAAGCACCAGATAATCGCCGAGCCGGGCCCGGCGCGCCGCGACGGCGCAGGCCTCGCGATTGACCAGCGCGTTGAGGCGCGGCGCTAGCCCCGCTTCGCTCTCGTCATATTGGCGATATAGCCGCTCGGCGATGATCAGGCCCAACACCCGATCGCCGAGGAATTCGAGCCGCTCATTGTCGGCGACATCCAACGCCCCATCGCCGGCGCTGGCATGGGTCAGCGCCAAGCGCAGCAAGCCCCGATCGGTAAAGCGATACCCGATGGCGTCTTCCAGTCCGGCGAGATCGCCGGCGCGCGCCGTCATTTTACGCCATTGGCGAAGCGATCAGCCCGAAAATGCGTCACCCAGGTCCATGGCTTCCACAATTGCGCGCCATCGCGATAAGACAAGATGACGAAATTGGTCGGCCCAACCAGGTTCTCGGCCGGCACGTAGCCGACGGCTGTCGCGACGCGGCTGTCTTCGCTATTGTCGCGATTATCGCCCATCATGAAATAATG